>NZ_JBEXEV010000001.1:291060-673780 GCF_040606435.1 Micromonospora sp. NPDC005413 | reverse complement strand
GGAGTCCGACCTGCTCTTCTGGCCTCGGGCCGAATTCGATCGTCTGCTCTCCGAGCACGCCGCGCTCGCCGAGGTCTACGGACCGGACTGGGACGAGCACCGGGCCCGACTGGAGAAGGACCTGGTCCGGCTGACGGGTGCCGGTCAGGCCGGGCTGGGCGTCTTCAGCGCAACCGTGGCCGGGCTGAACGCCTTCGCCGGCCGACGCGGCGGCGACCCGACCGATGCGGCGATCCGGGCGGGCTACGCGGCCGAGGTGTCGGCGCGACCCAGCTGACGATCGGTTACGCGCTCGTCCCGCTGGTCCGCCCGCACACCCGCTGGGTGCTGGGGCTGCTCGCCCTGGGCGCACCGCTCTCCGCGCTGTTGGCGAAGCTCTCCGGTGACGCCTTCTTCGACCGCCTGCGCGCCGCCAACCGGGTCACCCCTGAGTTCGTCCCGACGATCGAGGCGCACCAGCAGTTTGGCGACTTCACGCTCTGGGCCACCATCGGGCTGGCGATCGTGGCGCTGGCACTGGTCTGGTTCGTCCCGCCGCGAGCTGCCGAGCCGAGCGCCACCGGAGGTGCCCGGCCCGGTCGGGCGCTGACCCTGTCGCTGCAGGTGTTGTCGCTGGTGGCCGCGGGCATCGCGGTGTACTACGTGGTCCGCACCGGCGACTCCGGCGCGAAGGCGGTCTGGACGGGTCAGTGACCCCCGTGGGTCAAGGCCGACCGGGCTGGCCGCAGCCACGAAGCCTCAGCGTTGGCTGGCCCGGTTGACACCCTTGTGCACCCGCGCCGTGCGGTCGATCAGCTCGCGCAGCGCGCTCTCGTCGACGTCGTCGAGCCGCTTCAGGTAGAGGCATCCCTTTCCGACGCGATGTGGACCGAGGCGGGCGAGGATCGGGCCGTACCGATCCTCGAAACCACCCACCAGGTAGACGACGAGATGCTGTTTGCGCGGCGAGAAGCCGGCCAGCGGCGCCTCGCCCGTACGCCCGCTGTCGTAGGTGTAGCGGTACCTGCCGAAGCCCACGATGCTCGGGCCCCACATCACCGCCGACTCGCCGGTCACCTCGCCCATGACCGCGCGGAGCCGCCCCGCGTCGGCCCGCTTACGTTCGTCGGGGATGGCGGCCAGGAAATCGTCGACGCTGACCTCGGTCGGGACCATCACTGGCTGCTTCGATGTGCCCATCAGCTAATGCTGTCACGCAAGTACGACGAAGAGTCGCCACACCCGCCCGCCCCGATCAAGCCACCTCCTCGCACGCTCGCCAGGAAAAGGCAACGAGCCAACCCGAAATGATCACCGCTCCGACAGCGAAACGGAGACTCGCGCTCTCCTCGCTCCACCGCAACGCGGTGAGCACGAACGCCACAACGCCGGTCAAGGCCGGGATCGCTCGATGCTCGAGTGATGGATGGCGCGCGAGCGGGTCGTGGGCCGACGAGCCGTGCCTCTATAGCGCCCACCAGGGTCCGGCCCTTCGGCGTCGTCATTTCCACCAACTGCGGCACGTATTGACAAGCTTCAACATCAGGGTGAGGCTGGTCAGCAAGAGAGCGCTCTCTCTCACCCGGGCTCAACAGTCCACCACCAGTCTGGCCAGGGCAATCTCCGATGTCTTCGGCGGCGGCGCCGGAGCTGCCCCTGACCCGTCCCCCCGACAGGAGTCACGAGATGGACAGGGCCGCACCCCTCTCCGGCATCCACCGCCGACTGCGCCTCGCCACGGCGATCGGCGCACTGCTGGTGCTACTCGGCACGTACATCGTCTCCACCACCGCACGGGCCGACGCCGCCCCCGGCGCCAACGCCATCCGGGTCGCCGAGTTCCCCGCCGACTGCACCTACAGCCACCGGCTGCCGGACGACCCGATCGTCTTCCCCAAGCTGCCTGGCGCCTCGCACATGCACAGCTTCTTCGGCAGCACGGTGACGAACGCCAACACCACACTCCCGGACCTGGTCAACTCCCCCACCACCTGCAACCCACGGGTGGACGTCTCGTCCTACTGGGTGCCGACCCTCTACCGCGACAACGTGCCGGTGGAGCCGGCAATCTCCACGTTCTACTACCTGGGCGAGGGGGTACGCGCCGACGTCGTCGCGAACACCCAGCCGTTCCCGCTGGGGCTGCGACTCGTCGCCGGCAACGCGCGAGCCACGGGGCCGAACGACAGCATCGCCCGCTGGTCGTGCCTGCATGCCGGGCAGGTGCCGCCGTCGAAGGACTTCGTCAACTGCCCGGCCGGCACGATGCTGGAGTCGTACCTGGACTTCCCCCAGTGCTGGAACGGCCGAGACCTCGACTCCCCGGACCACAAGAGCCACCTGGCCTACCCGGTGAACCAGGCCTGCCCGAGCACCCACCCGGTGCACGTGCCGAAGTTGCGGCAGGTGCTGCGATACCCGGTCACCGGCGACCCGTCGCACTTCCGGCTGGCCTCCGGGCCGGGCTACACCATGCACGGTGACTTCTTCAACGCCTGGCCGGTGGCGGAGATGGCCCGCCGGGTCCAGGACTGCATCCGCCCCGTCATCAAGTGCGGCCACGACGGCCGACCGATCTGAGCCGACACGTTCACACCCGGAGGCGGGGCCGGGGCCCCCCCCGCCCCCCCGCCGCCCCCCCCACCCCCCCCCCCCCCCCCCCCCGGGGGGGGGGCCCCGCCCCCCCCGGCCCCCCCCGTCCGGGGCGAAAGGAGGCCGGATGCGGATCCCCGTGACCGCACCCATCCCCCTGCTCCTCGTGGCGCTGCTCGTCGCGGGCTGCGCCACAGGGTCGCCCGGCCCCACCCGAACCACGCCACCGACGGGTACGCCGTCGACCGCCTCACCGTCGACTGCGGGCCAGGTCCCGTCCACCGCAACGTCCGGCCCGACCAGCCAGTTCAGCGCCACCGACATCGCGTGGCTCCAGCTGACGGTGGCGATGACCGAACGCCTGCTGCCGGTGCTCGACATGGTGCCGAGCCGGACCACCGACCCGGCCTGGCGACGGATGGCCTCTCGGGTCGGCGCGGTACAACGCGAAGACCTGGGCCGGGCCCGCCGGCTGCTCGCCGAGTCCGGCGCTCCGGCGACCAACCCGCACGAGGGTCACGACATGCCGGGCATGGTCACTGACGAGGAGTTGGCCGCGTTGCGGTCGTCCAGCGGGGTGGCGTTCCACCGGTTGGCAGGCCAGCACGTGCGCGCGCACCTGGCACAGTCGGTGCGGATCGCCACGGCGGAGCAGCGGGCCGGGCTTCACCAGGCGACCACCGCCTTCGCCATGGCGGTGGTCGCGGCGGGCAACGCGGAGCTCACCCGGCTCGAACGGATGGACCGGCCGCCAACGACGGGCCGGGTGACGTGACTCCCGTCCTACGAAAACGCATGGACCGGCCGAGTGACATGACCATCCCCGGACCCCCGTCCTACGAAACTGGCACCGGCCCCATGGCGAGAGTGACCTCCCGGCCCGGCCATCGGGACCGGAGTCGCCGGTCGTGGCTGGCGACGACGATGGCGCCCGGCCCGGTGCCCAGGGCCTCCTCCAGCTCGTCGCAGAGCCGGGGCGAGCCGGAGTCGGGTTCGTCGACGCCGGCCAGGACCCGCAGCAGGGTCGTCCTGCCGGTGCCGTTCTCGTCGATCCGGTCGCCGGGCGCGGCGGTCAGGGGAGACACCGTCGAGCACCCCGGCGCGTGCCCCGGATGCGAAGGAGTTCATGGGCGACGAGCGCGGGCCGAACAGACGTGGGGAACCTCGGAGTACGGAGACCCGGGCGCGCACGATGGGCCCGGCGTGGGCAGGGCATGACGACACGGGCCGCGGCGACAGCGCGATCATGCGCCCGTCTGCGAGCGGCCCGGGCTCTCACCCGGAGATGTCGTCGTCACCTGCCACGGCTGCTCCGATCTTCGGCAACTCGCGTCAGAGGTTGGCTCACCGCCAGCGACACCGGTGTCAGCTCCCGCCCATGCTCGACGAGCTGTTGTCCGACGAGTTTCCCGGGCGCGAGGTGTATCGGCCCGCCAGTCGCCCGGCCCGCGCCCGACGCCCCAGCGCGCCGATGATCGTCAGTAGTAGGACGGCGAAGAGCACGATCCCCCCGCCAAGCACGGCAAAGGTCATTCCGACCGACATGCTCCACCGCCCTTCGACCCACGACCGGTACGGCCGGGTGAACAGATCCTGACACGATCAGGCCTTCCGGGCACCTGCCCGCAGGGAGTCGATGGTGAGGTCGAGAGCGGCCCCGAACAGTTGGACAGCAACCTCGCGGCGCTCGACTTCGAGATCCCGGCGGACGCCCGTCGCCGACTGGAGGAGGCCAGCGCACCGCACGTCGGCATGCCCCACTCGATGTTCACGCCGGAGTACCAGTCCTGATGATCTCCGGCATGGTCAGATGCTGGCGGGGAATGGGGTCGGCGCCTGCTGAGCGGCGCGCCCTGGTGACAGGGCGCACCCCGTTCAGCTACTCCTGAGCGGTCGGCGGCGTGAAGGCGACCCGGGAGCGCAGCTGCCGAAACCCGGTCCGCTCCAGCTCCGCCAGCACCGCCACCCGGTGGGCGTCCACGTCGGCGATGACCTCTCGGGCACCGCCGGCGGCCAGCACCCGGACCGCCTCGGCCAGCAGCTCGGGCCGGGCCGCCTCGTCGAGCAGACCGAGGTAGGCGAGGAGCGGGTAGCAGGCATCGCCGGCCGTGCCGACCAGACCCACCGGCGTCCCGGCCTCCCGCGCGATACGCCAGTTCTCGGCCGCATCGCCCAGCCAGGCCAGGGGGTCGGTGGCCAGGTCGACGCCGCTGACCACACGCGCGATCTCGACGCCGGTCAGCACGTCCGGCTCGGCGATCCGGGCGACGAGAGCGTTGATCTCCGCCGCGTCGACGGCCGGGCGGAGGTCGTACCGCCCGGAGGACGCCGGCAGGGGTGTGCCGGTCCAGGAGCATCGGAGCCGCTCCCCCCGCTCGACCAACCCGGCGAGGCGGGCGGCAGCCATCGGTGCCCGCACTACCGCCAGCACTTCGGGTCGACGCCGCCAGTGCGCCGGCAGGGCGGCGTAGTACAGGCCGGGACCGCCCAACGCCTCGTGGGCGGCGCGCAGCAGCTCGGCACCCACGTCCGGCTCGGCGTCCAGATCGAAGCGTTCCAGCCACGGGGCGCCGACGGCGCCCGGTGGGAGGAGCCAGGCGGCTCGGCCAACCACCCGGCCGGCGCGGAGGGCGACCCAGGTGGTCTCGGGCCGGTAGCCGCCGCCGGCGATCCCGTCGGCGTAAGCGACCTGGCGCAGTTGTGGCAGCGGGTCGGGCATGGAGTCGAACAGGTTTTCCTCGCCCGCGACGAGCGGACGAATGACCAGATCAGTCATGGATTGGTCCTCCGGGAAGCGAGCGCCCCGGGTCAGGTCCGCGCGAACGCCGGAGCGCGCAGGGGGCGCAGAACATCGGACATTGTTCTGACCTCCTCCCAGCTCGACGGCGTGCCGGAAGAACATACGCGGAACTCTCGCCGGCCCGCAATGGATTGTCGGACGCGGGTCACAGCGTCGGTGGTCTCCGACCCACGCCGGTGGGCGCGCTGGTCGAAGACGGCGCAGTGTCGGCTGAAGGGACGATCACCACGTGCAGGTGTCGAGGGCCGTGGACGCCCTCGACGCGGTTGAGTTCGATGTCGCTGGTGGCGGAGGGACCGCTGATCCAGGTGAGTGGGCGATGCGGGTCGAGGCGCGCGAGGGCGTCCGGGACGTTCGCGACGACCTGATCGGCGCGCACCACGCAGATGTGCACGTCGGGCAGGAGCGTGATGACGCGCCTACCCTGGTCGGCGGCCGCGTCGAGGATGACGGTCCCGGTCTCGGCGACGGCGACCGCCGCCGCGGTGACCACCCCGTCGGCGGTGGCGATGTCGTCTCTCCGGAGATTGTCGTCAGTCAGCACGTCGACGCCCTCGGGCAGCCAGTGTCGGGGCAGCCCCGCCGGAATCACGACCCGCCGGCCACCGAGGACCGCGTCGACGACCTGCGCCACCTCGCCGTCGGAGCACCGGTGCACGGTGGCCCGGTAGTCGGTGAGCCGGTGCACCAGGACGTCGAGGTGCACGGCACCACCGGCCGGTCGGTAGTCCCGCGCCACGTCGGCGGGGGTGGACGGCTCCGGGCCGAGAGCGGCGCGCAGCCGCCCGAGGATCACCTCCCGGGAGCTCATCGCTGCGCCCACCATTCGCGGAAGGTCTGCGGTGGCGGCTGCGGCAGGTCGCGGCCGACGGTCCAGCCGGACAACGGCGGGGGGAGGCCACGGCCACGCCGGCCGGCGAAGCGGGCGGCCCGCGAGCCACGCTGCGCGGCCTCGTACAGCGGCAGGTGATCCATGGTGTACGCGGCGGCGGCCATGGTGACCGCCTCGGCGCTCGGCAGGCGATGCTCGCTCCGGTAGGCGGTCACGTGCTCCGCGCGCAGGTGCACCAGGATCGACGGAATGTCGATCTTCACGGGGCACGCGTCGAAGCACGCGCCGCAGAGCGAGGAGGCGAAGGGCAGGGAGGCGTTGTCCTCCACCCCGGTCAGCTGGGGTGAGAGCACGGCACCGATCGGTCCCGGATAGACGGATCCGTACGCGTGGCCGCCGGTGCGCTCGTAGACGGGGCAGACATTGAGGCAGGCGGAGCAGCGGATGCAGTGCAGCGCCTGGCGGCCGACCTCGTCGGCGAGCACCGCGCTGCGGCCGTTGTCCAGCAGCACGAGGTGGAAGTCCTGTGGCCCGTCGTCGGGGGTGACACCGGTCCACATCGAGGTGTACGGGTTCATCCGTTCCCCGGTGGAGGCCCGGGGCAGCAGTTGCAGGAACACCTCCAGGTCGGCCCAGGTGGGGATGACCTTCTCGATGCCCATCACGGTGATCAGGGTGTCCGGCAGGGTGAGACACATCCGGCCGTTGCCCTCGGATTCGACCACCGCGAGGGTGCCGGTCTCGGCCACCGCGAAGTTCGCCCCGGAGACCGCGACCCGGGTGCTGAGGAACGTACGGCGCAGGTGACGGCGGGCCGCCGCCGCCAGGATCGCGGGTTCATCGGTCAGCGCGGGGTCGACGCCGGGCATCTCACGCAGGAAGATCTCGCGAATCTCCGCGCGGTTACGGTGGATCGCGGGTACGAGGATGTGGCTGGGCTTGTCCCGGCCGAGCTGGACGATCAGCTCGGCCAGGTCGGTCTCCACCGGTTCGATGCCGGCCGCCTCCAGTGCCTCGTTGAGGCCGATCTCCTGGGTGGCCATCGACTTGACCTTCATGACCCGGTCGCTGCCGGTGGCCTTGACCAGCGCGGTGACGATCCGGTTGGCCTCGACGGCGTCGGCGGCCCAGTGCACGGTGCCGCCCGCGGCGGTGACCGCCCTCTCCAACTGGTCGAGCAACTCGGGCAGGCGTGCCATCGCGTCGGCCTTGATGGCGCGGCCGGCCTCGCGCAGCTCCTCCCAGTCGGGGACCTCGCTGATGACGGCCGCCGACTTGGCCCGGATGGTGGCGGTGGCGTGGCCGAGATTACGGCGTAGTTGGGCGTCGGCGAGACTGCGCCTGGCCGCGACCGGGAAGGGCTCGTCGCCGCGCAGGTGCCCGACACCGCGCGGCGCGGTGACCGGCATGCCGAGGAAGGTCCGGGTCATGCGGGCACCTCACCGGTCCGTCGCTGCGCCTGCTGGACCGGGTCGGCGGTGGCCTCGGTGCTGGCCAGGATCTCCGCGAGGTGCACGGTACGTACGCCGGTCCGCAGCCGGGACAGCCCACCGCCGATGTGCATCAGGCAGGAGGCGTCCCCGGCGGTGCAGACGTCGGCCCGGGTGGCGAGTACGTGACGCATCTTGTCGGCCAGCATCGCCGTCGAGGTGTCGGCGTTCTTCACCGCGAACGTGCCGCCGAAGCCGCAGCACTGCTCGGCCTGCGGCAGCTCGACCAGGTCCAGGCCGCGGACCTCACGCAACAGCCGCAGTGGCTTGTCCCCCACCCGGATCATCCGCAGCGAGTGGCAGGTCGGGTGGTACGTGACCCGGTGGGGATAGTAGGCACCGACGTCGGTCACCCCGAGCACGTCGACGAGCAACTCCGACAGCTCGTACGTGCGACGGGCGACCTCCTCGGCCTGGCTGGCCAACCGCTCGTCGCCGGCCCGCCGGGCGACCATCGCGTGCTGGTGGCGCACCGATCCGACGCATGAGCCCGACGGGGCCACCACCACGTCGTACGGGGCGAAGGTCCGCACGTGCCGACGCACGAGGCGCAGCGCCTCGTCCGGATAGCCGGTGTTGATGTGCATCTGCCCGCAGCAGGTCTGGTCCTGCGGGAAGGCGACCTCGTGACCGAGCCGCTCCAGCAGCCGTACCGTCGCCTTGGCCGTCTCCGGGAACAGGGTGTCGGCCAGGCACGTGACGAACAGGGCTATCCGCATGCTCAGTCCTCCCATCCGAGGCGCCGGGCAGCCGCCCGCCACGCCGTCGCGTCGGCGCGTGGCTCGTACCGCGTGATCTGTTGGGTCGCACGCAGTACGGACCGCAGCGACGCCAGGTCACCGCCGATCACACCGAGCGCGCGGGCCTGCACCAGGGCGTTGCCGAGGGCGGTGGCTTCGACCGGCCCGGCGAGCACCGGCAGGCCGCAGGCGTCGGCGGTGAGCTGGCAGAGCAGGTCGTTGCGGGCACCGCCGCCGACGACGTGCACGGCGTCGACGTGTCGACCGGAGAGCCGTTGCACCTGCTGGACAGCGCGCCGGTGCGCCAGTGCGAGGCTGTCCAGGATGCACCGGACCGTGGCCGCGGGGCTGTCCGGCAGCGGCTCCCCGGTACGCCGGCAGACCTGGGCGATGCGTGCGGGCATGTCGCCGGGTGGCAGGAAGGTGGGGTCGTCCGGATCCACCACGGAACGGAACGCCGGTTCCTGGGCTGCCTGCCGGAGCAGGGCGGGCAGGTCCGTGGTGCCCCAGGTGCGCAGTGACTCCTGCAGTGGCCAGAGACCCATCACGTTACGCAAATAACGGATCGTGCCGTCGACGCCGGACTCGTTGGTGAAGTTGGCCCGTCGGCTCGGCTCGCTGAGCACCGGTGCGTCCAGCTCGACGCCGACCAGTGACCAGGTGCCGCAGGAGATGTAGGCGAAGTGCTCACCGGCAGCCGGCACCCCAACCACGGCCGACGCCGTGTCGTGCGAGCCCACCGCCACCACCTCGGGCGTTCCGGGCAGGTCGAGCGCGGGCAGGACCGGGCCGATCCGGGTGCCCGGCTCGCGCAGCGGCGGAAACAGCTCGCCGCGGATCCCCGCGTCGGCCATCAGGTCGGTGGCCCAGGCGCGGCGACGCAGGTCGTACAGCTGGGTGGTGGAGGCGTTGGTGACCTCGGCGCCGATCTCGCCGGTGAGCCAGTACGCGAGGAGGTCCGGGATCAGCAGCAGCCGGTGCGCGGCCTCCAACTGGGGCGTACCGGCGGCGGCGGCGAGCTGGTAGAGGGTGTTGAACGGCAGGTGTTGCAGCCCGGTCGTGGCATAGAGCCGCTCCGGCCCGAGCTGCTTGGCCACCCGGTCGCTGACGCCCTCGGTACGCCCGTCGCGGTAGTGCACCGGGTTGCCGAGCAGAGCGCCGGTGGCGTCGAGCAGCCCGTAGTCCACCGCCCAGGTGTCGATGCCGATCCCGGCGACCGGGCCGGCGGCGCGCAACCCTTCCAGCACGCCCTGGTAGAGCGCCAGGACGTCCCAGTGCAGGGTGCCCGCCACCCGCACCGGTTCGTTGCGGAACCGGTGCGCCTCCGTGAGCTCCAGCATCCCCGGCCCGACGCGCGCGAGCATGACCCGGCCGCTGGACGCGCCCACGTCCACAGCGGCCAGTCGCACGGCGGTCATCAGCGGAGGAAGGCCGCAGCGACGCCTGCGTCCACCGGGACGTGCATGCCTGTGGTGTGCGACAGCTCCCCGCCGGTGAGCACGAAGACCGCGTTGGCGACGTGCTCGGGCAGCACCTCGCGCTTGAGCAGCGTGCGCTGGGCGTAGAACTCGCCCAGCTTCTCCTCCGGCACGCCGTAGACGGCGGCCCGCTGTGCGCCCCAGCCTCCGGCGAAGATCCCGGAGCCGCGGACCACCCCGTCCGGGTTGACACCGTTGACCCGGATGCCGTGACCGCCGAGTTCGGCGGCGAGCAGCCGGACCTGGTGCGCCTGGTCGGCCTTCGCCGCGCCGTACGCCACGTTGTTCGGTCCGGCGAACAGGGAGTTCTTGCTGGAGATGTAGACGATGTCCCCGCCCATCCCCTGCGCCAGCAGCACCCGCGCGGCCTCCCGCGAGACGAGGAAGGAACCCTTGGCCATCACGTCGTGCTGGACGTCCCAGTCCGCTTCGGTCGTCTCCAGCAGCGACTTGGACAGCGACAGCCCGGCGTTGTTCACGACCAGGTCCACCCCGCCGAAGGCCAGGACCGCCTCGCGCAGGGCGCCGGCCACGGCGTCACCGTCGCTGACGTCGGCGGCGACGGCGACCGCCCTGTCGGTGCTGCCGATCTCGGCGGCGACGGCGCCAGCCGCCTGGGCGTCGCGGTCGGCGACCACGACACAGGCGCCCTCCGCGGCGAGCCGGTGGGCGATCGCCCGGCCGATCCCGGAGCCGCCTCCGGTGACGAACGCGACCCGTGTGGCGAGGGCCTTCGGCTTCGGCATGCGCTGAAGCTTCGCCTCCTCCAGGGCCCAGTACTCGATCCGGAACTTCTCGGCCTCGTCGATCGGCGCGTAGCGCGACACGGCCTCCGCGCCGCGCATCACGTTGATGGCGTTGACGTAGAACTCGCCGGCGACGCGGGCGGTCTGCTTGTTGACGCCGAAGCTGAACAGGCCCACACCGGGCACCAGGACGACGGCCGGATCGGCACCCCGCATCGGCGGGCTGTCCGCGTTGGCGTGTCGCTCGTAATAGGCGAGGTAGTCGTCGCGGTAGGAGGCGTGCAGCTCCTTGAGGCGGGCGATCACGTCCTCGATGGGGGCGGTGGGTGGCAGGTCGAGCACCATCGGACGAACCTTGGTGCGCAGGAAGTGGTCCGGGCAGGACGTGCCGAGGGCGGCGAGCGCGGGGTGCTTCTCCCGCGCGACGAAGTCCAGCACCACGTCACTGTCGGTGAAGTGGCCGACCTGCGGTCGATCCGTGGACGCCAGGCCCCGCAGCACCGGGAACAGCGCCGCCGCCCGACGTCGGCGTTCGTCGGTGGGCAGCGGCTCGTAGCCGGCGATGACCGGGCCGAGCGGCTCGGCCCGGCCCCGCTCGTCGAGGAACGTCTGCGCGCTGCGGATCATCTCCAGCGAGTTGCGTTCGCACTCGTCGCTGGTCGCGCCCCAGGCCGTGATGCCGTGCCCGCCGAGGATCACGCCGATCGCCTGCGGGTTGGCCCGTGCCACGGCGGCGATGTCGAGGCCGAGCTGGAAGCCGGGCCGTCGCCAGGGGACCCACAGCACGCGGTCGCCGAAGATCTCCTTGGTCAGCTCCGGCCCGTCAGCGGCGGCGGCGATCGCGATGCCGGCGTCGGGGTGCAGGTGGTCGACGTGCGCGGCGTCGACGAGCCCGTGCATGGCGGTGTCGATGGACGGCGCGGCCCCGCCCCGGCCGTGCAGGCAGTAGTCGAACGCGGCGACCATCTCGTCCTCCCGCTCGATGCCGGGGTAGACCTGGACGAGGGCGCGGAGCCGGTCCAGCCGCAGCGCGGCCAACCCGGCCTCGGTGAGGGTGCCGAGGTCACCGCCGGAGCCCTTGACCCAGAGCAGCTCGACCGGACCGCCGGTGACCGGGTCGGTGGCCGCACCCTTGGCGGAGGTGTTGCCCCCGGCGTAGTTCGTCGTGGTCGGGTCGGCGCCGAGCCGGTTGCTGCGCGCGATCAGCGCCTGAACCTCGGATTGCATCGTCCTCACGTCCCCAGTCTGCGTTTCTTCAGTGATGGTCAGGCGCCCCAGCCGGCCTGCTGGCCGTCGGCGCGTTCGGCGCGGATCTTGTCGAAGTAGCCGGAGCGGGCGTACGCGGCCATCGGGTCCGGATCCAGGCCCAGGTCCGTACGGAGCCCGGCGAGCAGTGGTCGGACGTCGGTGTTGTACGCGTCCATCAGCACGGCGTTGGCGGCGAGCACGTCACCGCTGCGCTGCGCGGCGGCCAGCGCGTCCGCGTCGACGAGCAGCGCCTTCGCCGTCGCCTCCTGCACGTTGAGCACCGAGCGGATGATGGCGGGGATCTTCGCCTCGATGTTGTGGCACTGGTCGAGCATGAACGCGATGCCCGCCTCCGGCGCCAACGCCTCGCCACGGACGATCTCGTACATGATCCGGAACAGCTGGAACGGGTCCGCGGAGCCGACCATCAGATCGTCGTCGGCGTAGAAGCGCGAGTTGAAGTCGAAAGCGCCGAGCTTCCCGACGCGCAGCAGGAACGCCACGATGAACTCGATGTTCGTACCCGGGGCATGGTGCCCGGTGTCGATCACCACCTGCGCCTTCGGACCCAGCTCCAGGCAGTGCGCGTACGCGGTGCCCCAGTCCGGCACGTCGGTGGTGTAGAAGGCCGGCTCGAACAGCTTGTACTCCAGCAGCAGGCGTTGGTCGTCGCCGAGCCGGTCGTAGGTTTCGCGCAGCGCGGCCGCGAGCCGGTCCTGCCGGGTGCGGATGTCGTCCTGGCCGGGATAGTTGGTGCCGTCGGAGAACCAGAGCTTCAGGTCGCGGGAGCCGGTGCGGTCCATGATGTCCACGCACTCGAGCAGGTGGTCGATGGCCTTGCGGCGCACCCCCGGGTCCGGGTTGGTGACGCTGCCCAGCTTGTAGTCGTTGTCCTGGAAGACGTTCGCGTTGATCGCGCCCAGGCCGACACCGTGGTCCCCCGCGTACGCGGCCAGATCGGCGTAGTCGTCGACACGGTCCCACGGGATGTGCAGCGCCACCGTCGGTGCGACGCCGGTGAGCTGGTGTACGACCGCCGCGTCGGCGATCTTCTCGTACGGATTGCGCGGCACACCCTCCTGCGGGAACACCTTGAACCGGGTTCCGGAGTTGGCGTACGCCCAGGACGGGGTCTCGATGCGCTGGCCTCGCAGGGCTTGCTTGACCCGATCGAGGGTCTGCGCGTCGGGCTGCGTCATGGTGTTTCTCCCGTCTCTGCGGCGAACCGCGTCGCACGCTCTGCGGCGAGCTGCGCCGCAAGGTTGAAGTCCTCGTCCAACGGCCGCATGGCGCGGTCGGCTCTCCCGGTCGGTGCACGACGTGCGCCGGCACCGACCGGGAGGGCGATCAGAACTGGAACTGGTCGATGTTGTTCTTGTCGAACACGGTGGGTGGGCCGAGGACGACCACCCCGTCCTTCGCGACGGTGAACTCGCCGAGCTTGCCGGCCTTGAACGTGTCGCCCTCGGCACCGGTGATCTGACCGGAGGCCAGGGCCGCACCGGCGTACGCGGCGAGGTAGCCGAGGTCGGCCGGGCTCCACAGGGCGAACCCGTCGACGGTGCCGTCCTTGACGTACTGGCGCATCTGGTTCGGGGTGCCCAGGCCGGTCAGCTTGACCTTGCCCTTGTACTGCGAACCACTGAGGTACCGAGCGGCGGCGGCGACGCCGACCGTGGTGGGCGAGATGATGCCCTTGAGGTTCGGGTACGACTGCAGTAGACCCTGGGTCTCCTGGAAGGACTTCTGGTCGTCGTCGTTGCCGTACGCCACGGTGACCAGCTTGATCTTGCTGTACTCGGGCTTCGCCAGCTCGGTCTTCATCAACGCGATCCAGGCGTTCTGGTTGGTCGCGTTGGCGGTCGCGGAGAGGATCGCGATCTCCCCCTCGCCGCCGATCTGCTGCGAGATGAGCTTGACCTGGTTTTCCGCGATGCCCTCGGCGGTCACCTGGTTGACGAAGATCTGGCGGCACTCCGGCTTGGTGTCCGAGTCGAAGGTGACGATCTTCGCGCCGGCCGCCTTCGCCTGGTTGAGCGCCCCGCAGATGGCATTGGGGTCATTGGCCGAGGTGACGATCACGTCCATGCCCTGCTGGGACAGGGTGTTGATGTAGCTGACCTGGGACGAGGCGCTGGCCTCGGAGGGGCCGACCTCCTTGAACTCACCCTTGATCTCGGTGACCGCGTCCTTGCCGCCGTTGTCCGAGACCGTGAAGTACGGGTTGTTGAGCTGCTTCGGCAGAAAGGCGATCTTGAGCCCTTCCTTGAGTGCGGCGTTGGGATTGGCGGCGCCGCTCGCCTTGTTGCCGGCGCCGGTGTCGTTGCCGGTGTTGTCCCGGGTGGTGCCGCCACAGGCCGTGGCGCTGAGCAGCAGTGCGGCGAGGGTGAGGCTGGTGGCACCGACACGGAGCCCTCTGCGGTACGCGGACATCGTCATCCTTCCGGGGGTGGGTGGTACGCGGGGGAGGTCACGGCACGACGGGGTGCCGCTGTCGTCGACGCTGCAGCCGGGCGCGGACGTCCGCGACGGCGTTGGGCAGGACGACGGATGCAATGAGCAGGGTGCCGGTGACGATCGTCAGCGCGTTGGCGTCGACGTCGGCGAGCTGCAGCGCGTTGCGCAGCACGCCGAGGAGCAGGACGGCAGCCAGCACGCCGAGCAGACCACCCCGACCGCCGAAGATCGACACACCGCCGAGCAGTACGGCGGTCACCACGGTCAACTCCAGGCCGGTGGCGTTGTCGCCACGGGCGCTGGCGTAGCGCAGGGTCCAGAAGATGCCGGCCAGCCCGCACACGGCACCCGAGACCACGAACAGCCAGAACTTCGTCCGGGCCACCGAGACACCGGTGAACGTGGCGGCCTGGTCGTTGTTGCCCATGGCGTAGAGCGCGCGGCCGGCCGGGGTGGCGTGCAGCACGACCGCGAAGACCACCGCGAGCAGCAGCAGCGGCACCACCACGACCGGAACGGACGTGCCGGGGATGTTGCGCACCATGGCTGCCGTCCAGTCGGCCGGGAAGTCCGCGACGGCCTGGTCGCCGAGCACGACGAAGGACAGCCCCCGGTAGAGGGCCAGCGTGCCGATGGTGACCGCCAGCGACGGCAGGCCGAAGCCGGTCACGAAGAGGCCGTTCACCGCGCCGAGCACCGCGCCGAGCAGCACCACGGCGACGCAGATCAGCTCCAGGGACAGCCCGCTGGAGAGCCAGAGCTGGCCCATCAGGGTGCTACTCAGGCCCACCATGCTGGCCACCGAGAGGTCGATCTCGCCGGTGATCACGATCAGGGTCATCGGCAGCGCGATGAGCGCGAGCGGCACCAGATCGAGCAGCAGGAACTGGGCGTTGCGACCGGTGGCGAAGTTCTCCACGGTCACTCCGGCGACCAGCACGGCCACCACGAGAGCGGCGACGATCACCGCGTCCCAGGAGCCGAGCAGCCCGCGCAGGCTGGCGAGGCGTCCCGCGCCGGGCTCGGCCTCGGCGGTGGGCGGTGCCGCGTACAGGCTGTCATGCGCCATGGGCGCTTCTCCCTCGGAGCCGGGCCGCCACCCGCAGGGCCAGGAGCCGGTCCAGCCCGATGGCGGCAAGGATGAGTGCGCCGACCACGGCCTGCTGCCAGAACGGGTCGATACGCAGGACTGCGAGTGAGCTGCCGATCGTGGTCAGCAGCACGGCGCCGAGCGCCGCGCCGTAGGCGCTGCCGCTGCCACCGAAGATCGCCACCCCGCCGACCACGGCCGCTGCGACGACCTGGAGCTCCAGACCTGTGCCGGCGGCTGCGTCCAGGGTCCCGAACCGGGCCGCGTACAGCACGCCGGCGAGGCCGGCGAGCGCGCCGTTGGCGACGAACACGGCGAACACCCGCCGGCCCACCGGGATGCCGGAGAGCCGGGCCGCGGCCGGTTCGGAACCGATCGCGTAGAGCTCCCGGCCACTGCGGTAGGACCGCAGGTAGAAGCCGATGGCGGCGACGACGACCAACGCGACGAGGAACAGCACGGGTACGCCGAGCACCGTCTGGTTGCCCAGCCGCAGGAACGACGGGGGCATGTCGGCGGCGTTGATCTGACGCCCGGACGCCCAGTAGTAGTCGACGCCGCGGAAGGCGTAGAGGGTGCCGAGGGTGATGACCAGGGCGGGCACCCGGGCCACCGCGATCAGGCCACCGTTGACGACCCCGCACAGCGCGCCCAGCGCGACGCCCAGGAGGAGCGCCACCGGCCACGGGGTGCCGGGCGCGGAGACGAACAGCGTGCCGGTGGCGAAGGCGACCAGGCCCAGGATCGAGCCGACGGAGAGGTCGACGTTGCGGGTGACGATGACCAGGGTCTGGCCGACCGCCAGGATCACCAGGATCGCGCAGCCCAGCAGCAGGTCCTTCACGCTCTGGCCGCTGAGGAACCGGTCGTTGCGCAGGGTGGTGACCAGGACCAGCAGGCCGAGTGCGATCAGCAGGCTCAGCTCGCGTACGGCCAGCAGCCGCTCGGTGAGGCCACGGCGCTGCCGGCCGGGGTCGGTCGGGGCGTTCCCGGCGGCCCGCTCGGGCGCGTCGGCGTCGGTGAGGCTCATACGGTCGCTCCTTGACCGGTGGCGGCGAACATGATGGAGGTCTCGTCCGCCTCGGCCCGGGACAGCTCGCGGACCAGTCGCCCCTCGTGCATGACGAGAACCCGGTCGGCCATGCCGAGCACCTCGGGCAGCTCGCTGCTGATCATGAGGATGGCCAGGCCCTCGCCGGCCAGCTCGGAGAGCAGGCGGTGCACCTCGGACTTGGTGCCGACGTCGATGCCACGGGTGGGTTCGTCGATGATCAGGATCCGTGGTTCGGTGGCCAGCCACTTGGCCAGCACGACCTTCTGCTGGTTGCCGCCGGAGAGGGTCGCCACGGGCGCTCCGAGCCGGGCGGCCTTCACCTGCAGCCGCCGCGTCCAACGGTGGGCCTCGGTGCGCTCGGCGCCACCGAACAGGAGGCCGAGCCGGCTCAGGGCCCGGCGGCGGGCCAGGGTGGCGTTGCGCTCGACCGACAACTCCATGACGAGGCCCTGCTGGCGACGGTCCTCGGGGACCAGCGCCATGCCGGCGGCGATCGCCCGGCCCGGGTTACCCGCCCGGACGGCTCGGCCGGCCACCAGCACCTCGCCCGCGTCGTAACGGTCCACTCCGAAGATGGCGCGGGCGACCTCGCTGCGCCCGGCGCCGACCAGCCCGGCGAGGGCGACGATCTCGCCACCCCGTACGGAGAACGACACATCGGCGAAGACACCGGTGCGGGTGAGCCCTCGGACCTCGAGCAGGGTGTCCCGCAGCTCGGCGTCCTGCTTGGGAAAGAGCGAGGAGACGTCCCGACCGACCATGCGTCGCACCACCTCGTCGACGGTGAGGTCGGTGGCGTGATCGCTGGAGACCCAGGCACCGTCGCGCAGCACGGTGATGCGGTGGCACAGGTCGAACACCTCGTCGAACCGGTGCGAGATGAACAGCACCGCCGCACCGCGCTCGCAGAGCGACCGGGTGACCGCGAACAGCCGCTCGACCTCCACACCGGACAGCGCGGCGGTGGGTTCGTCCATGACCAGGACCCGGGCGTCGAAGGAGATCGCCTTGGCGATCTCGACGAGCTGCTGATCGGCGATGGAGAGCCCGCGCGCGGGGCGGGTCGGATCGATCCGGACGCCCAGCCGCTGGAAGAGCCGCTCGGCATCGCGGTTCATCGCCGCGGTGTCGATGCGGCGCAGGCCGCGCAGCGGTTGCCGGCCCATGAAGATGTTCTCCGCCACCGACAGGTCCGGGAAGAGCGTCGGCTCCTGGTAGATGACGGCGATGCCGGCGGCCCGCGCGTCGCCGGGGCCGCGAAGGCGCAGCGGCTGCCCGTCGAGGGTCATCCCGCCGGCGTCCGGTGCGTGCGCGCCGGCCAGTATCTTCACCAGGGTGGACTTGCCGGCCCCGTTCTCGCCGACCAGGGCGTGCACCTCACCGGAGTGCAGCGCCAGGTGCACCCCGCGCAGCGCGGCGACGGCCCCGAAGGACTTCGTCACGCCGTCGAGGACCAGCAGCGGAGCGCGGTCCGTGCCTGGTGCTTCGGCGGTCATCCGACCCCTCCTGAATCGTTTCATGTGTCGTCCATGGACGGTAGGGGCCGGCCTTCGAAAGCGTCAAGAGTTTCCTCGCTATTTCTTCCCTGTTGCCGGTCCGGGTTTTCGACCACTCCGCGCTGGCCCGCCCGCCGACGCTCCGACGCGCGGCACCTTCCGCCGAATGGATGAAACGTTTTAGCCGCTATAGAATGCCGAGGCGACCTGGTCGTGCCGGCCCACGCCTTGCGTGACCGGCCTTCCGGGAGATCACCGCGACCGCGCCGCTCGGCGCCGGGCGCGGGACCGCGACCACCGCACGAGGCATTGAGGGAGCCATGGCAACGGCGAACATCAAGGAGGTTGCCCGGCACGCCGGCGTCTCCCTCGGCACGGTGAGTAACGTGCTCAACCGACCCGACACGGTCGCCCCCGCCACCCGCCAGCGGGTGCTCGACGCCATCACCAGCCTCGGCTACGTCCGCAACGACTCCGCGCGTCAACTGCGTGCCGGGCACAGCCGCACCGTCGCCATCGTCGTCCTGGACGTGGCCAACCCGTTCTTCACCGACGTGGTCCGTGGCGCCGAGCAGGTGATCGAGGAAGCTGGCGCCATGCTCGTCGTCTGCAACAGCGGCGAGGACAGCGCCCGTGAGCGCCGCCACCTGGAGCTGCTGGAGGAGCAGCGGGTCCGCGGCGTGCTCATCACCCCGGTCGGACACGGCCCGCAGCCCACCCTGGACAAGCTCATCGACCGGGGCATCCCGGTGGTGCTGGTCGACCGGGGTGCCGGCCGGGCGAGCCGCTGCTCGGTGGCGGTCGACGACGTCCTCGGGGGCCGACTCGCCATGGACCACCTGCTGGACCAGGGCCACCATCGCATCGCCTACCTCGGCGGGCCGCTCTCCATCGCCCAGGTCGCCGACCGACACGCCGGGGCCGCCGCCGCGCTGGAGGAACGCGGCAGCACCGCCGAGCTCCGGGTGGCGGTGACCAGCAACCTGACCGTCGCCGCCGGCCGGCGCGCCGCCGAGGAACTGCTGGCGCTGCCGGCCAGGCAGCGCCCCACCGCGGTGTTCTGCGCCAACGACCTGATCGCGCTCGGCGTGCTGCAGGAGTTGACCGCGCGTGGCCTACGGGTGCCCGCCGACGTCGCCATCGTCGGCTACGACGACATCGAGTTCGCCGACGCGGCGGCGGTGCCACTGTCGTCGGTGCGCCAACCCCGCGACCAGCTCGGCCGCACCGCGGCGCAACTGCTGCTCGAGGAGGCCGAGGCCGGCGACACGCACCGGCACCGGCATGTGGTGTTCCAGCCGGAGCTTGTCGTACGCCGCTCCAGCGACCAACCCCGGCGCGCCCGGCCCTGACCGACGGCCACCCCTCGTCGACCGACGGCCACTCCCCGTTCACGCAGGAGCCGGGCGGGAGGCCCGCCCGGCTCCTGGACCAGAACGTCAGGCTGACGGTACGGCCGTGGCCCAGACGTCGGCGATCGACGGGTCGTAGCCGTCGCCGGTGTCCTGGAACCGCACCCGCACCACGCCGTCGCGGGTCGCGTCCGGCAGGTCGACGACGAACTGGTAGCTGACCGTGCCCGCACCGCCCGCCATGCGTCGCCATGAGCGGGCGTGTGCCAACACCCCGTCCACGACCACCTCGTAGTCCTTCAACTGTGCCCCGTCGTACGTCTCCCGGGCCCGCAGCACGAACGGCTCCCCGGGCTTGACGGCGAGGTCGAACTCGAACCATCCACCGGGACGGGTCGTGTCGGTGTACCGGCGGGTCAGCCCGGCCTCGGTGCTGGTGGCCGAGTAGGTCGAGGCGGCGAGGCGGTGTGCCTGCTCGGCGGCCGCGTCACCGAGGTCGACGTGGTCGGACGCACCCGGCGGCGGGTTGTCGAGCCGCACCGGGAGCGCGAGTGTGCGCCGTTGCACCGCCGTGTCGCCGGTGGCCACCGTGATCTCCGTTGGCCCCTCCGTCACCGACACCGGCGCGGTGACGACGGTCGACACGGTGGTCTCCGCGCCGGGGGCGAGGTCGTAACCGGTGGTGGCCGGTGCCGCCCGCCAGCCATCCGGCGCGGTGACGGTGAGCTGCCCCGCAACCCGTACGCCGGCCCGGTTGCGCAACACCGTTCCGACCGTCGTCGCCGCGCCCGGCGTGACGTCGGCCGGGGTCGAGGCCACCGAGACGATCTCCACCGCCGGAATGACGTCGACAGTTCCCGCGACGGGCACAGTGGCGGTGCCGCCCCGGTGGCGGTAGCTGACGGAGCCCTCGACGGAAGCGCTCACCGGTGCCTGGCCAGCGGGGATCCGCAGGTCGTAGCGATGGCTCACGGTGCCGCCCGGCGCGACAGTGGTGGTCTGCTTGCCGACCGGGGTCACCGTCCAGCCGTCCGGTGCCCGCAGGTCCGAGGTGACCCCGGTGAGCGGGTCACGCCCACCGTTGGCCACCGTGACGGTGGCACGGACGACGTCACCGGGCAGCCGCTCCCCCACCGGCAGGTCGAGCTTGGCCACCGCGCCGACCAGGGTCGACGACGCTGCGGAGAGCCGCTGGTCGACCCGGGTGAGCAGCACGGTGAACCGGTCGGCGTGGGCCTGCGTGATGCGGCCCGCGGCGACCTGGGTCCGCAGCCAGCGGGTCGTGTCGGCCGCGGTCGCCAGCGCCCGGTGCACGTCCCCGGCGGCGGAACGGGAGTTGCCCGCCAGGTACGCCGTCCGTGCCGCCGTCGTCTCGGCACCAAGTCGACCGAACCGGCCCCGCAGGTACTCGGCCGTCGACCGACCCAACGCACCGGCGAGCTCATTGGTGAGCGTCACCAACTCCCGGGCCGTGTCGCCGGCGTCGCCCAGGTCGCCGAGCACCCGGTCGATGGCGAAGGAGTAGGTGCCGGACCCGATCTCGTAGACGGCGACCGTGCCGTCCATCCGCACGAACCGCACCCCGTCGGCCTGCTCCGCCGGCCGGCCGCCCTCGGTGACCGCGTTCCGGCCGGGTGCCGGGAGGCGTACGGTCGCCGTGGTGTTCGCTGGCAGGGTGAGGCTCAGCCGCATGTCCCCGCGCGCGTCGAGTTTCCAGTCGCTGCCGATCGTGCCGTAGGCCGAGCGGTACGACGCCTTTGCCGAGGTGAGATCGCCACCCGGTTGGGGGGCGAACGTGAGGTGCGAGTACCCGGGGTTGCCGGCGTCGGGCTGGATGCCGGCGACGGTCCGGTACATCCAGTCGCCCACCGCGCCGTACGCGTAGTGGTTGAACGAGTTCATCCCCACGTCGCCGAAGCTGCCGTCGGGTTTGATCGAGTCCCAGCGCTCCCAGATCGTCGTCGCGCCCTTGGCGATCTCGTAGCCCCACGACGGGTACGTGTCGTTGAGCAGCAGCCGGTACGCGACGTCCAGGTGCCCGGTGGCGCTCAGCGCCGGCAGCAGGTCCGGGGTGCCGAGGAAGCCGGTGGAGAGGTGCCAGTCGTGCCGTTGCACGTTGGCGACCAGCCGGTCGGCGGCCTTGGCCCGCAGCGGGTCCGGCAGCAGGCCCATGCCGATGGCCAGCACGTACCCGGTCTGGCTGTCGCCCTGCACCGTGCCGTCGGCGGCGACGTACGCGTCGACGAACGCCTGCGCGATGTCCTTGGCCAGCGCCGTGTAGCGGGCCGCGTCGGCGTCCTTGCCGAGGGCCCCGGCCATTTCCGCGAGCAGCCGGATGCTGTAGGCGTAGTAGGCGGTGCCCACGACGCCGGCGGGCGTCGGGTCGTCGAGGTTGAGCCAGTCGAGGTACGGACCGGCGTTGGTACGCCGGTTGCCCGAGCTGGTGCTCTCCAGCCAGGACGCGTACTTCACCATCGACGCGTAGTGGTCCTCGAGCACCCGGGTGTCGCCGTAGCGCTGCCAGAGCGCGTGCGGCACGGTGATGCCGGCGTCGGCCCAGCCGGTCGCGCCGTCCCCGCAGCAGGCACGGGGTGCGACGTCGGGGTAGGCGCCGTTGGTCGACTGCGCGTCCCGCAGGTCCTGCAGCCACTTGGTGAGGAACGTCAGGCTGTCCATGTTGAACGTCGCGGTGTTGGCGAAGACGTTGATGTCACCGGTCCAGCCGAGCCGCTCGTCCCGGGCCGGAGTGTCGGTCGGGATCGACAGGAAGTTGCCGCGCTGCCCCCAGGTGATGTTGCTGTGCAGCTTGTTCACCATGGCGTTGGAGGTCTCGAACTCGCTGGTGAGTTCCCCGTCGGTGTGCATGACCAGGCCGGTCACCGACGACAGGTCGGGCTTGCCGGGGAGACCCGTCAGCTCGACGTAACGGAAGCCGTGGAAGGTGAACGTGGGTTGGTAGACCTCGTCCCCGCCGCCGCGAAGCGTGTACAGGTCGGTGGCCCGTGCGCTGCGCAGGTTGGCGGTGTAGGCGGTGCCGTCGGGGTTGAGCACCTCGGCGTGCCGGATCCGGACCGTCGTGCCGGCCGGGCCGTTGACCTTGAGCCGCACCTTGCCCACCATGTTCTGGCCGAGGTCGAAGATCCAGGTGCCGGGGGTGGGCTCGGTCAGCGCCCGCGCCGGCAGCTCCTGCGTGACCCGCACCGGCGGGTCGACCTGGGCAACGATCCGGTTGGTGGCGTCGACGTCGTCGACGGTGGCCGCCGACCAGCCACTGTCGTCGAACCCGGCCGTGTCCCAGCCGGCCGGCAGACGCCGCGCGTCGTAGGTCTCGCCGTGGATCAGGTCGCTCTGCAGGAACGGCCCGGCCGTGACACGCCACGAGCCATCGGTGCCGATCGTCTCGGTGCGTCCGTCGGTGTAGTCGATCTGCAGCTGGGCGCTGAGGTGCGGCCGGGAGCCGTAGATGTCGCTGCCGAACCAGGCGATGCTGCCGGAGTACCAGCCGTCGCCGAGCATCGCGCCGAGGGCGTTGTCGCCCGAGCGGAGCTGGCTGGTCACGTCGTACGCCTGGTACTGCACACGCTTGGCGTAGTCGGTCCAGCCGGGTGCCAGCTCGTGGTCGCCGACCCGCTGGCCGTTGAGCGACAACTGGTAGACACCGAGCGCGGTGGCGTAGACGCGGGCCCGGGCGACCGTACCGTTGACCCGGAAACCTCGGCGCAGCAGCGGGTTCGCGTCCAGTGCGGCGAGCATGGCCTCGGTGTCGCCGGTGACCCGCAGGCCGCCCGCGGTGGCCGTGCCCGCCCCGAACGGATTCCTGCCGTCGGTGAGCGGGGCCGCGTAGAGGGTGTCGCCGCCGCCGCTGGTCACCGAGAAGTCGGAGAAGACGCCGGTCTCCACGCCGTTGGTGCGCAGGCCGACCGAGCCGGCCCGGTGCGCGCTGCTCTGGGTGACGTCGACCTGGGTTCCGTCGACCCAGGTGGTGAAGGTGTCACCGGCCGCGGTGATGCGCAGGGTGTGTGGCGCGGTCAGCTTGTCGGCCGGTACGACCCCACCCAGCGGCACCTCCTTGAGCAGGGTCCAGGCGCCGTTGACCCGGACGTGCGGGCGCAGTTTCGCGCTGCCGCCGGTGATGGAGAACTGCCACATGTACGCGTTCGACGGGCCACGGGCGCGTAGGTAGATCCCGGCGGCGTCGCGTTCCAGCCGGACCGTCGTCTGCACCGTGTAATCGGTCCAGGACTCGGTGGGCGACGGCATCCCGATCCAGTCGGCCCCCCAGCCGGCACCACCCTGGACGCCGGTCTCCCACGACGCGGGGGTGCTCCACTCGGAGGCGCGGCCGGCGGTGTCCCAGACCCGAACCTGCCAGACATAGGGGGTACGGGGTCGCAACTGCGGTCCGGCGTACGGGACGAGGGTGCTGTCCCGCGAGCGAACCCGGCCGCTGTCCCAGACGTCGGCGTCGTTCAGTCGGGCCGCGCTCGTCGCGACCCGCACCTGGTAGGACTCCTGGATCACGCTGCGGACGGCGCCCTCGATGCGCCAGCCGAGGCGGGGCTTCGCCACGTCCAGCCCGATCGGATTGGTGGCCCGTTCCGTGGTCAGCCCGGTCGCCGTGAGCGGTGGGGCGGCGGCCGGGGCGGCGGCGGCCGGTCCTGGCACCACCATCGGCGTCACGCCGAGCAGCAGCACAAGAAGCGCGGAAAGTGCGGCGCGGCGCCGCGATGTGCGCATCATTCCTGGTCCTCATCCTTTGGTTGGTGGTGGCTGGGCCAGTGGGTGACCGTGGACGGGCCGTCAGCGACGCTCCCGCCAATGAATCGTTTCAGGCAGGCTACGCGCTCGTTGTGGTCAAGTGAAGACGTTCACTGTGTTCGGATCCGAACAGGCGCATGGGTGGCGATCAACGCCGACTCCCGGCGGTGGAAACTGTTATCCCGGCGCGGCGGGCCGGTCTCCTGATGGGAGGCACCGGTGGCGATCAACCACCACCTCTCCGCCGAGTAGCGGTGCGACCACGTGAAGGAGTGGAAACGATGCACGAAACCGGTCCCGGCCGAGCCGACACCGGAACGGTCACCCGAGGCGCCCACGCGGACCGCCGAGGTGGGCTGCGAAGTCGCATCCCCCTCGGCGCGAAGCGTCTGCTGTGGCCGCTCGCCGTGGCCGCCGTGGTCGTCGTACTGGTGACCGGGGTGGTCGTGGCGGTCCAACCGACCGGGCCGGTGCCCGCCCCCGCGGCGACGCAGGCGGTCGACGCGCTTGCGCCCACGAGCCCGGCGCCGAGCCCACCGACCGCGACCACGCCCGCCGCCACGGCGAGTCCGGCGGGGGCGACCCCGACGCCGACGCCAGTGGCGAAGCCGACGACCGGGCGCCCGGTCGCCCCGGCGGCGGCCGCGGTGACCTCGAAGCGCAAGGGCGTCGGGGTGTGGACCTTCGACGGCGTCAGCCAGGCACTGGCCAGCTCCGGGGCGAGTTGGTACTACACCTGGGACGTGGCCCACCAGGGCGTCACCAGCCCGAAGGGCGCCGAGTTCGTCCCGATGATCTGGGGTGCGAAGAGCGTCACCGCCAGCAACCTGCAACAGGCCAAGAAGAACGGCCGACAGCTGCTCGGGTTCAACGAACCGGACATGGGTGGTCAGGCCAACATGACCGTGGAGCAGGCCCTAGAGTTGTGGCCGCAACTGGAGGCCACCGGCCTTCCGCTGGGCAGCCCGGCGGTGGCCTGGGGCGGTGACCGGCCGGGCGAGTGGCTCGAACGCTTCATGACCGGCGCGAAGCAGCGCGGTTACCGCGTCGACTTCATCGCCCTGCACTGGTACGGCGGCGACTTCAACACCGCCAACGCGGTCAACCAGCTCAGGTCGTACCTCCAGGCCGTGCACGACCGCTACAGGCTGCCGATCTGGCTCACCGAATTCGCCCTGATCGACTTCTCCAACGGCGTTGCGTTCCCGACCCAGGCACAGCAGGCCGCGTTCCTCACCGCGGCGACCCGAATGCTGGGCGGCCTGTCCTGGCTGCACCGGTACGCCTGGTTCGGCCTGCCCGCCACCGAGAAGGACCAGACCGGGCTCTTCCGTACCGGCAGCACGGCGACCGCCGTCGGCCGCGCCTACCAGGCCGCCCGCTGACGCTTCCAGGGCGGCCCCAATCCCAGAGGGATCGGCGCCTGTTGCGCTCGCCTGACCAAAAGGTAAGTACCTGAGGAAATAGTAGGTACTTGATGCGTCACGCTCGGCGGACCGAGGATGGGACCGGCCCGCCGAACGATCCGCGAACGGTGCGGCGCCATCCATCCCGTCTCGCTGAGGAGCGCCTCCATGTCCGAATACGTCCGTCCCCCGGTCACCGTTCTGGGACTCGGACCGATGGGCCAGGCACTGGCCGGCGCGATGCTGGCCGCCGGGCACCGCACCACCGTCTGGAACCGGACCTCCGCCCGGGCCGACCCACTCGTCGCCCGCGGCGCGCGGCGAGCAACCACCGTGGACGAGGCGGTCCGGGCCAGCCCTCTGACGCTCGCCTGCGTCATCGACTCCGCGGCAGTCCACGAGATCGTCGAACCGGCCGTTGCCGCGCTGAAGGGCCGTACCCTGGTGAACCTCTCCGCCGACACGCCGCGTCGCGCCCGGGAAATGAGCGAGTGGGCGGGCTCGCACGGCGTGCACCACCTCGACGGCGCGATCATGACCCCGGCCCCCACCATCGGCGGGCCGGACGCGCTGGTGCTCTACAGCGGCCCGGAGCACGTCTGGCAGACCCACCGGGCGACGCTGGCCAGCATCGGCGGCGCCGCCGACTGGCTCGGACCGGAGCCCGACCGCGCCGCCGCTCACGACATCGCGCTGCTCGACGTCTTCTGGACCGCGATGAGCGGCGTCGCCCACGCCTTCGCTCTGGCCCGTGCGGAGCGGATCAGCCCGACCGCGCTCGCCCCGTACGCCAGAGCGATCGGGGGCCTGCTACCGGAACTCATCGACGACATGGCCCGTCGCCTGGCCGCCGACGATCACGCCGCCGACGTCTCCGCCATCGCCTCCGCCGCCGCCAGCATGGCCCACATCATCGACGCCGCCGACGAGCACGGAATCGACGCCGGCATGGTCCGGGCGGCCCGCGCCGCCGCCGTGCGGGCGATCAGCACCGGGCACGGCGACGACGACTTCTCGCGAATGACCGAGATGTACGCGCAGGTCGGCGCGTCAGCGGCCGGTGGTGTCCACGTGGTCTCGCCATGAGTGCCGCGGCTCGTAGCCCAGCACCCGCCGCGCCTTGTCGATGCTGAGCAGCGTCTCGTGCTCGCCGAGCTCCCTGCGGACCTCGACACCCGGATAGACCTCGGCCATCAGACTGGCACTGGACCTGGTCATCACGGTGTCGGCGTTGGCGATGATGAAGACATCAGCGCCGGGCTGGTCGTGGACGAGTGCCCGCTCGACCGCCTGGGCCCCGTCGCGGGCGTCGATGTAGCCCCACAGGTTCCACCGGCGCAGCGCCGGGTCAGCGTCGAACGAGGGGAACGGCGCGTAGTCCTCGACGTCCATCACGTTGGAGAAGCGCAGACCCACCATGACCAGCTCCGGGTCCCAGCGGCAGAAGTGCCGCGCCATCTCCTCCTCAAGTGCCTTGTTCAGCGAGTACGTCGACTCCGGTCGCGGCGCGTACTCCTCGTCGACCGGCGCGTACGGCGGCGGGGTGTCGAACGGCAGCCCGAGCACCGTCTCGCTCGACGCCCACACCACCCGCTTGATCCCGGCCGCCCTGGCCGCCGCGAAGACGTTGTACGTCGCGGCGGAATTGTTCGCGAAGGTGGTCGCGTTCGACATCAGCCCGGGTGCCGGCACCGCCGCCAGGTGCACGATCGCGTCGACGCCGCCCGCGTGCTCGTCGGCGCCCCCGGTGAACGCCTCCACCACCTGCCCGTAGTCGGTCAGGTCGACGAGGAGGAACTCGCCGTCCACGTCGCGGGGGTCGCGGCCACCGGCGCGGTCCACAGCCAGCACGTCGACGCCCACGGCCCGCAGGTGCGCGACCACGGCGCGACCGAGCTTGCCGGTGGCACCGGTGACGACAACACGCGTGGGCAGGGCAGGGTTGCTCATGACGACATCTTCGCCGGGCGTAGCCGGAGCCCCGCAGTCGGGTGTGGCCCCGCTCGGTGCCGAGCCACGCGCGTCATGATCCCGATCCGACGGCGATCGGGTCGGCGGGTGCGTAACGTGCAGGGGTATCGCCGACCCGACGAGGAGAGACTCCATGTCCAAGCCACCGCTGCCCGAGGCCGCCATCGCCATGCTCCAGAAGCCGAACCCGGCCGTCATGACCACGCTTCAGGCGGGTGGTCAGCCGGTGTCCGCCGCTACCTGGTACCTGTGGGAGAACGGTCGGATCCTGGTGAACATGGACGAGAGCCGCCGTCGGCTGGAGCACGTTCGGAACGACCCCCGGGTGTCCCTCACCGTGCTCGACGAAGCCGGCTGGTACACCCACGTCAGCATCATCGGGCACGTCGCCGAACTGCGGGCCGACGAGGGCCTCGCCGACATCGACCGGCTGTCCCAGCACTACACCGGGAACGCGTACCCACGGCGGGAACGCGCTCGGGTCAGCGCCTTGATCGAGATCGATCGTTGGCACGGCTGGGGTTCGCTCAAGGACAACAGCCAGGTCGGCTGAGAGGCTGGCCCGGTCCACGGGGGCGGCCGGGCCAGCACCAGGCCCGTCAGGGCGTCAGGGTGGCGGCGGACCTGGTGCCGACGCGGGTTACCAGGTAGCCGAAGGCCGCCGCGGTGAAGAACATGACGATGCCGTAGACGGCCCCTGGGATCGCCATCTGGGTGCTGTTGAGCAGCGCCGGGCTGAGCGCGATCGTGATGGCCAGGGTGCTGTTGTGGATGCCGATCTCGAACCCGGCCGCCGTCGCGGCGCTCCGGTCGACGCCGGCCAGTCGCGGCACCCCGTACCCGATCGCGAGGCTCAGCAGGTTGAACGCGAGCACGGCCAGGCCGACCGAGACGAAGTAGTCGGCGATGTTCTCCCGCTCGCCGAGCACGGCGCCGGCGATCACCGCCACGAGCACGATGACCGAGAGAATCCGGACCGGACGGTTCAGACGCTCGGCGAGATGCGGCATCCGGGCGCGGATCAGCATGCCGATCGCGACCGGGACGAGCACGATGGCGAAGACCTGTAGCACCTTGTCGAACTGGAGGCCGAGACTCCTCCCGTCGGGCAGGAAGTATGCGGCCGACAGGTTGACCAGGATCGGCAGGGTGAACACGGCGAGCACCGAGTTGATGGCGGTGAGGGTGATGTTCAGGGCCACGTGCCCGCCGAACAGGTGGCTGAAGAGGTTGGCCGTCGTGCCTCCCGGGGAGGCGGCCAGCAGCATCATGCCGACGGCCAGCTCGGGCGCCAGGTCGAACGCGAGGACGAGGCAGAAGCAGAGCGCCGGCAGGACAAGCACCTGACACGCCAGCGCGATGACGGCGGCTCTCGGGTGCTGGGCCACCCGGCGGAAGTCCGCGATGGTCAGTCCGAGACCCAGACCGAGCATGATGATGCCGAGGGCGATGGGCAGGCCGATCAGAGTCAAGGCTGAGTCCATGGCACAACATCGTTACCACCGGGTAACGCCCTCACAATCCCCCATGTGGCTGGACGGCTCTTGACCGCGGACCGTGACCGGCTTAACTTCATCAATCAGATAAGTATCTTTACTAATTCCGCTTGATACCTCGTTGGAGTGTGCCGATGCGACCATTCCGCCACCGCCGTCTCACCGCCGTCGTCGCCCTGACGACCCTGCTGATCACCGCCGCCCCGCCGACCGCCGCGAGCGCGGGTGCCAAGACCGACCGGGCCGGCTACCACCGGGTCGGCTACTTCACCCAGTGGGGCATCTACGGCCGGGCGTTCCCGGTCAAGAAGCTCGACACCTCCGGGGCGGCGAGCCGCCTCACCCACGTCAACTACGCCTTCGGCAACGTCAGCGAGGACGGACGCTGCCATGTGGACGGCGGGCCGGGTGAGGGCGACGCCTGGGCCGACTACCAGCGACCCGTCCCTGCGGAGGAGAGCGTCGACGGCGTCGCCGACGCCCCGGGCCAGGCGCTCAACGGCAACTTCGGCCAGCTCGCCAAGCTGAAGGCCAAGCACCCCAAACTGAAGGTGCTGATCTCTCTGGGCGGCTGGAGCTGGTCGACGTACTTCTCGAACGCAGCCCGCACCGACGCCTCCCGCAAGGCGTTCGTCACGTCCTGCATCGACCTCTACCTCAAGGGCAACCTGCCGGGCGGGGACGGCGCCGCAGGCGGCCCGGGTACGGCCGCCGGTGTCTTCGACGGCATCGACCTCGACTGGGAGTGGCCGAACTGGGAAGGTGAGCCCGGCAACGTCATCCGCCCGGAGGACCGGGAGAACTTCACCAAGCTGCTCGCCGAGTTCCGCCGGCAACTCGACGCGTACGGGCGCACGACCCGCGCGCACCACCCCCTGACCGCCTTCCTGCCGGCCAACCCGGCCACGATGGACGCCGGGTACGAGGGCCGCAAGATCTTCAAGTACCTCGACTTCGCCACCGTGCAGGGGTACGACTTCCACGGCAGCTGGGACGCGGTGACCAACCAGCAGTCGGCGCTGCGCGTACCGGCGGGTGCTCCCGACAACCCGGACTTCTCCGCCGAGGTGGCCATCGACGGCTGGATCACTCGCGGGGCGCCGCGCGACAAGCTGGTCCTCGGCATCCCGTACTACGGCCGGGGCTGGACCGGCGTCACCGGGGGCGGCAACGGCCTGTTCAAGCCCGCCACCGGGCCCGCGCCGGCCACCTTCGAAGCCGGGTACGAGGACTACAAGCAGCTCAAGACCCTCGCCAACAACGGCTACACCGTGCACCGCGACCTCCGCAGCGGGCACGCCTGGCTGTTCGACGGTACGACGTTCTGGACGTACGACGATCCGGCGGTCGTGCTGCAGAAGACGCTCTACATCCGTCGGGCCGGCCTGGCCGGAGCCATGATCTGGTCGCTCGACGGTGACGACGACAACGCCACGTTGACCAAGACCATCGGTCTCGGCCTGACGACCTGGTAGGCGTACCCCAGCGGTTTTCTGGCCCGTCGCCGACCGATTTCCCGGCCGGCGGCGGGCCGCCTACCTCTCCTCGGTGGTCACCGCGCGCACCGCGGCCTCGATGAGCGCGGTCACCTGGTCCATGTCACGAGCCTGGCGCACGTCGAACTCGGCCGACCATCCATGTGGACCGGTCAGAGTCACCGTCACGTCGTCGCGGCGGTGGGTCAGCCATGCGGCGACCGCCTGCACCAACACCAGGACGCCGCCGCTGTCGACGGCCACCCACAGCGCGTCCGTGGCCCGCGCCGACGACTCGTCGGACGGCGTCGTCGCACCGGCGGTCGGAGCCGAGGTCACCCTGTCGCGAAGCCGGTCCTCGGACCGCAACCAGGACGCGAGAGAACGCCGAGCATCGGCGGAGGGAAGATCTGGATCGACCGAGAGCGTGATCGTCTCCTGGGACGCGGGCAACGTCTCCTCCTTCCGGGCGAGCACAACCCCACACCCTCATCCTGCCAGCCGGCATGGCCCTCGGGCAGCCCGCAAAATCACCCGAGTCGATCAGACCTTGACCGTTGCACAGACGGTTCATAGGCTCCGGCCACTGCGAGGCTATTCCCGAGAAGGGAACCCGAGACATGGATCCATCGTCGCGTCCGTTCTGGACGGTCCCCCCGAAGCGGCTGGCCAGTGCCGCCACGATCGCACTCCTGCTCAGCATGGTCCCCCTGCTCAGCGGCACAGCAGCCGCGAGCGCCGCCCGGCCCTCCCCCTGCCGCAACGACCCGACCGCCCGGTTGAGCACCGTGCCCACCCCGGAGGCCGTGCTCGGCTTCCCGCTCGGCGCGGGGCAGGAACGGGTCGTCACGAATGACGAGGTCCGGACGTACCTCGGGGCCGTGGACGGCGCCTCCGACCGGGTCGTCACCGGCGTGATGGCCACCAGTGTGCTCGGCCAGCCCTTGCCGTACGCGGTGGTGTCCAACGAGGGCAACATGCGGCCGGCCGCCCTGCGCAAGATCGCCGACGACGTCCGGGATCTGCGCGACCCTCGCCGGACCAGCGCGCGGACGGCCGACCGGACGGCGAAGGACAGCCCGGCCATCGTCTGGGTCACCGCGAACGTGCACGGCGGCGAGAAGAGCGGCACCGACGCGGCGCTCAAGACGCTGTACGAGTTGGCGGCGGGCCTGTCCTGCGCGGTCGCGCAACGCAATGACAATCTCGTCACCATCATCGTTCCCACCCAGAACCCGGACGGCCGCGACGCGACCCGGCGGCAGAACGAGTTCGGCTTCGACATGAACCGGGACTGGTTCGCCCGCACGCAGCAGGAGACCGACGGCAAGCTCGAACTGCTGCGCCGCTACCCGCCGCAGGTCTTCATCGACGCCCACGAGATGGGTGGCCGCCAGTACTTCTTCCCGCCCAACGCCGACCCGATCCACCACGAGATCGCCGGTGAGGCGGTGGACTGGATCAACCGGATCGGCGAGGCCAACAAGGCCGGGTTCGGCTACAACGGCGCCTGCGACGACACCGTCACCACCGAGTGCTACTTCAACTACGACACGTACGACATGTTCTTCATGGGTTACGGCGACACGGTGCCGACCACCGGCTTCGGTGCCGCCGGCATGACGTACGAGAAGGGCAGCGCGTCGGCGGTGGCCGACCGCGTCCAGCAGCAGTTCAACACCCAGTGGTCGACGCTCGGTTGGGCCGCCGCGAACAAGCGCGAGGTGCTGAACGGCTACTTCGACATCTGGACCGACGCGCTCGCCCAGGGCAGGGCGGGCACGCTGGAACCGAATGAGGTGGTCCAGCCCACCAACGAGGTCCAGTTCCCGGTGCCCGACATCAAGATCCGCTCGTACTTCCTGCTGCCCGACCGGCAGCTCGCCGACGTCCGCCAACTCGTCGAGCGGCTGCGCCGGATGGACGTCGAGGTGTACGAGGTGCAGAAGCCCACCCGGGTGCCCACCGCGCGGGTCTTCGGCGGGCGGACGGCCACCAACCTGACCGTGCCCAAGGGCGCGTACTGGATCCCGATGGACCAACCGCAGAAGCACTGGATCCAGGCCATCATGGGCGAGGATCCGTACACTCCGTTCCCCTACTTCTACGACGTGTCGTCCTGGAGCAACCCGCTGCTGATGGGCGTCTCCACCATCTACACCGGTGACAACGTACGGCCCAAGGCCCAGTTGGTCCGGAAGATCACCGGCGGTCGGACCGCTCCGGCGTGGCCGTGGGGCTCCTACACGTACCCGCTGGACTCGGAGGCGGCCGCGGAGCTCACGTTCACCCTGCTCGGCCGCGGCGTCCCGCTCGTACGCGACCTGAAGACCAGCAGGGTCGCCCTCCCGGCGACCAAGCTGAGCCGTACGGTCGACGAGCTGGCCGAATCACTCGGAGTGACCCTCACCCCGGGCGGGCGACCCACCGGCACCCGCCTCGACCTGCCCGACGTCGGGCTGTTCCAGGGCACCGGCATCTCCACCACGTCGGGCTCCCATGGCGAGGCCCGGTACGTGCTCGGCAAGCGGTGGGGCCTCGACCTCACGCCGGTCACCACGGCCGACATCAACGACAACACCGAGGCGTTCACCGGACGTACGGTGCTGCTGGTGCCGGACGGCAGCAGCGCGACCGGCGGTCTGACCGCCGCCGGGCAGGCCAACCTGCGCGACTGGATCGCCCAGGGCCACACCTACGTCGGGCTGCGCAACGAGGGCACCCGGGTGGCCCGCGCCGCCGGGCTCACCTCCACCACCGAGAAGGCCAAACCGGCCGACTACCTGGTGATCGGCTCCCACCTGCGGGTGAACGTCGACCACGACAGCCCGGTGGCGCTGGGCCGTCCCGCCGAGGACTTCGAGTTCAACAACAACGACCCGATCCTCAACCCGAGCACCACCGGGACGAACGTGCTCAGCTACCCGACGGGTGACACCTTCTGGGCCAACGGCTACACCGTCGGCGACGGCACACTGAAGGGGACGGCTGCCCTGGTCGACGAGCCGACCGGCGCCGGTCGGGCGGTGCTGTTCGCGTTCAATCCGCTCTTCCGGGCGTACAACGAGAATGGTCTGCACCTGGTGGCCAACGCGCTGCTCTACCCGGCGGGCGCGACCACCGCGCCGGACGCCCGGCGCTCGCCCGGGGCCGACGCGGCGCGCGCCAGCGCCGCAGCCGCGCCGGTGACGCCGGACCTGGGCGGCGGATGGCGGCCGACCACCATCGAGGTGGCGACGACGGACCTGGCGCGCACGCAGGCAATCGTCGAACGCTTCACCACTGACGCCCAGACGTCCGCGAAGGGCAGCTCGGCGTACGTCGTGATCCCGAACCCGGAGGGACTCCAGGCCGACGAGCACCCGTTCCTGGCGGACCTGGTACGCGCGCTGCGCGACGCGCGAGTGCCACTGCGGTCCGTGGTCGGCTGACGGATCCTGCACGGCAAAGCGCCCGTCCCCGCAGGTTTCGGGGGCGGGCGCTTTCCGCTTGAACGCTTACGACCGCCGGGGCACGTCGGCGACGAACGCCCGCCAGGACGCCGGCCTGAAGACCAGGGCCGGTCCCGCCGGGTCCTTGGAGTCCCGCACACCAACGATGCCAGGGAGGTTGTCCGCAACCTCGACGCAGTCGCCGCCGCCGGAGCCGCTGCGGGTCGACTTACGCCACGTAGCGCCGATCAGGTCCATGACGTCACCACTTCCTTGATCAGGTCGATCGACTGACGGCGGGGTAGCGCTTCGTTGCGAACCGTCTCCCACCTCGACACGAGAGTATCCACATCGATGTCGCGGTCCACGACCACTCCACCGAGCTGGTTCTCCATCTGCCCCACCCACTTGTGGTCGGGCAAACGCGCCAGGCTGAACGGTCCGGTCAGGCCGACGTGCATGCTGACCTCGTCCGGCAGCACGTGAACGCTGATGTTCGGGCGCTCAGCGAGAGTGGTCAACTGCTTTATCTGCCCCGCCATGATGTCGCGGAAGTCCACGGCAGCGCGGCGGAGCACCGCCTCGCCGATGACGGCGATGAACTGCGGGGCGTTCACCTTCGTGAGGACCGCCTGCCGGTCGATCCGGTGGGCGAGCCGCTTCTCGACCTCGTCGTCACTCAACGTGTCATCGCAGCGGATGACCGCTCGGGCATAGGCCTCGGTCTGGAGCAGACCCGGAACGAGGCTCGGCTGAAAGCACCGGAGCTGGGTCGCGGTGCGCTCCGCGTCGAGCCACGGCAGGAACCAGGACGGGGTGCCGAGCTTTCCCACCATGCGCTCGAACAGCCCGGCGTTGTTCAGGGCCCGGTCGGCGCCCTTGATGAAGTCCATCGTCAACGCCCGCGTCTCGCCCTCGACGGCACTGACGTGGGAGGCGCTGAAGCCGGCACCCCGGCCGAACGCCTCCTGCGTCATTCCGGCGGCCCCTCGGGCGCGGCGAATCTCGGCCACGATGAACGCGGCGAGCGGGTGCGGCAAGTCGGCCATTCAATGCTCCCCAACCCGGAAGATCGACTACTCACGCCACTGCCCGGCGTGGAACGTTTCGCCAGCTCAGCCCGAACCGGCGAACCACCTTCCGAGCGTAGTCGCCTCCACAGCAGAGTGTCACCAGCGGCGCGGCCGGTGGAGGACCCGAGACCCGGCGGACGCGTTCGTACCGGGGCCGCCCTGCTGGGCGAGCACTCACGGGGCGGCCCCTCCCAACGCCTGCCAGGGGGAGACCATGCCCATCGACCCGTCGCCGCAGGTGCGGTCCGGTGACCTACTGCACCTGACCCGCGCCGCGAGCCCGCAGTTCGCCCGGCCCATCACCGTCCGCGTGATCCGCGCCCTCACCGACCGGCACACGTACCACGGTTGGTTGTGGATCGACGCCTACCAGCTCGGCCCGAACGGCGACGCCATCGCCCGGCGCGAGCTGTACCTCATGCCGGCCGGCGCACAATGGCTGGCCTCCCCGCCCGCCGCGCCCTCCCGGGCTGCCGCACCGCCCCGGACTGCCGCGTTGTCTCGCCCGGCTGCACCACCCCAGCCGGCTGCGCCGCCCCGGCGTGATGCTCGGCGGCCGGTCCGGTGCGGTCCGGTGCGGGTCGGCTGATGCCCCGTCGCGCTCCCGACCACCAGCCGGCCCGCCCGACGTGGCGCTGCGGCACGTGCGGCATCGCCTGGCCCTGCTCAACGGCAAAGCTCCGTCTCCTCGCGACCTACCGACTGGATCGCCCGGCCCTGCTGGCTCACCTGGCGGCGCTTCAGGCGGAGGCCGCCGCCAACCTCGCCGCGCTTAACCCGAGCGCCGCGCCGGCCGACCTGAGCGGCCGCTTCACCGGCTGGGCGTCCGCCCGATAGGAATCCCGTCCTGCGGCCGGTCGGCCCTGCTCGCAAGCGACGAACCACGCCGCTACCACGCCGCCCGACCGGGGGCGGCAGTGAGGTTCGGGTCCTATGGAGCTGATGCCGTCAACGAATCAGACGATGAGGATCAGGTGAGCCGGTGAGCCGGTCGGGCGATTGGGGCGCGCGGGCGATTGGGGCGCGCGGGCGATTGGGACGCGCGGGCGATTGGGACGCGCGGGCGATTGGGACGCGCGGGCGATTGGATGATTCGTTTGCGACATCAGCTCCACAGCGTCGCAACCCAGGATGTCGCCCTCCCGGTGCGTGGGCGAATATGCCCAGGCCGACGCACACAGCCCACCACTCCGTCCAGCGCGCGGTGGGCCGCGCTCGACCCGGCCGTCTGCGTGCGGGCCGGTCGACCTTCCCTTGACGAGCGTGATGCCTGTGAGTCATCACAATGACTCACAGGCATCACAGACCTCGGCGAGTACCTCAGGGTCCAGCCCAAGCTGGCCGGAGCACGGCGGTGACGTCAGCCGGTCGCGCAGACGGTGCCGTTCAGGCTGAACGCGGTGGGCAGCACGTTCGGGCCGCTGTACGCGCCGACGAAGCCGGCGCTCACGCTGCCGCCGGCGGCGATCTGCCGGTTGTCATCGGTGGGGGTGACCCGCACGGCGGTGCCGACCTGTTCCCAGGTGGCGCTCCAGCCGCTGCTGACCTGCTGCCAGCCGGTGGGCCAGGTCCAGGTGAGGGTCCAGCCGTTGATCGGGCTCGTCCGGTTGTTGGTGATCTCGACACCGCCGATGTAGCCGTTGCCCCAGTCGCTGTTGGTGGTGAAGCGGACGGTGCACGCGCTGGCGGCAGGGCCACCGGTGGCGAAGGTGAGCGGCGGTGACGACCAGGACACTCGGCCGGCGGTGTCCCGGGCCAGCACGTTGACGGTGTACCTGCTGCCCGGCACGAGGTTGCCGACCGCGAACGAGGTGGTCGTCGTCTCCCCCAACTGCTCGCTGACCGCACCGTTCTGCCGGTACACCTCGTACTTGGCGATCGGGCTCCCGCCCGGGGTGGCGGCCGGCCAGGAGATCGTCGCGGTGCGGTCGGTGACGCCGCTGGCGGCGGGCTGGCCCGGTGCCGCGGGCCGTCCGGCGGTCGCGCCGGACGGGCGCAGCACGAGCGTGGTCAACGAGTACGCCGGCAGCGTCCGGCTGGTGGCGGTGCCGGACTGGCTGGTGGCGATGCCGGTGGCGCCGTTGGTGAGGGTGGACACCGTCGGCGCGGCGGCCGACGGGGTGAACCCGGCGTAGTCGATGGTGACCGGGTGCGCGGTGACCGGATCCTTGTTCACCAGGAGCACCGCGAGGTCCCCGTTGCCCCGGCGGACGGCGTGCGCGGTGACCAGTGGCTCGTCGGTGCCGGCGCGGACGAACTGGTCGCCGGCCTTGGCGAACAACTTCATCATGGTCAGCCCGTGGTACGGGGCGAACGGCGTGTTCAGCGGCGGCTCGCACACCGAGCCGTCCTCGGTGCAGGTGCCGCTGGAGAGCATGCCGAAGTCGCCGTAGTCGGTCTGGCCCGCCACCTCCGACACGGTGCCGAGCCCGTTGTGCACGTTCCACCACTGGACGGTGAAGACGCCGCTCTCCAGCAGCCCGCTGTAGACGTCGGCCAGGAAGAGCGCCGCCGGCTGGGTGGTCCGGCCCGCGTCGACGTTCAGCTCGGTGAAGCTGATGCCGATGCGGTCGGCGTTCGCGCCGGCGTACCGACTGAGTTGCTGCCGCAGCAGGTAGGTGGCGTCCGGGAGATGGTTGACGCGGGCCAGCGACTCGGCGGCGGTGCCACCCGGGTACCAGTGCACGTCCACGAAGTCGATCTTCGGGCCGGCGATGGAGAGCACGGTCTGGTTCCACGGGCCAGGATCGCTGCCGGCGGTGATCCCGTCCGGCCAGTTGCCGGGCATGGTCAGCACCGCGCCGACCTTGATGCTCGGGTCGACCGCCTTCATGGCGTCGGCGTACTCGACGACCAGCCGCGCGTACTGGCTCGCGCTCTTGTCCGGGTGATCATCCGCCTCCCACGCCGACCCGTAGTGCCCGTTGCCGTAGTTCTCATTGCCGACCGTCCAGTACCGCGCGCCGTAGCCCTTCGTCACGTTGGCGTACCGCACCCAGTCGGCGGCCTCGGCCGGCGTGCCGGTGCCGTAGTTCGCAATGATCATCGGTTGCGCGCCGACCCGCCGGACCCCGGCCATGAAGGTGTCGAAATCGGTATTGGGGGCGACGTAACCGCCGGGCGCGGTGTGGTCCTTCCAGTGGTAGATGTCGGCGTACGAGCCGCCGGGGTAGCGCATCATCTGCACACCGGCGTCGCGCAGCAGGTCGGATGTCTCGGTGGTGCCCAGGTTCGTGTCCCAGATGGCGTGGTTGACGCCTAGCGCGGTGCTGGGCACGGTCGCCATTCCCGCGCGGGCGTTGACGGTCACGGCGACCGGATCGGGCGCGGCGCTGGCGGTCGGGGGATTGACGCCGGATAGTGCGGTCGCGGCGAGCAGCAGGCTCGCCAGGAGTGCCGCGCGGCTTTTCGGTTTACGCATGAGCTGGGTTCCTTCACGCAGATGAGTCGCCCAGCCGGTCGGGGTGCGGCGCGGCGGTGGGCGGACTCGTGGACGGATGGCTCTCGTTGGTCCATCACTCGTGTCACCGTCCCCCGGAGTCCGTGCTGGATCCCGGCTGCCCATTGGACGGTCGTCAGCCCCGCGCGCGCGGCATGTCATCGACGGCCAAGAATGTCACGGTCGAAACGACAATCTCAAGGGGTACGCCACGCCACCCGGGACACATGTCTCCGGCGTGTGCGGAATGACCCGTCGACAACGGGTCAGGGAATCAGCAGCCCCTTGCCCGGGACTGAGCGGGCTTCCATCGCACGGTGAGCTTCGGCTGCGGCGGACAACGGATACTCACGTGCGATCACCGGACGCATCCGTCCTTCCGCGGCGCTTGCCAGGGCCTTACCCGCGAGCCGCACCATCTCCGGCGCCTCGAACTGCACATCGGTGATGCCCCGCAGCACGATGCCGCGGGCCTTCACGGCCTGTTCGTCCACTCTGGCAAAGTCGCCACTCGCCGCTCCATGGGTCGACACGTGCGCACCGTCCGCAACCAGGTGGAAGGCTTCGGTGCCGAGCTCGCCTCCGACGCCGTCCAGCAGCACATCGACTGGCAGGCCGCCGAAGGCGTCGCGTACGGAGTCGGTCCATCCGTCCTCGGCGTAGTCCACCGCGGCGTCGGCGCCCAGCTGCCGTACCAGCGCGAGCTTGGCCTCACCCCGCGCCGCCCCCACGACCTGTGCACCGAAGGAATGTGCGAGCTGGACCAGCAGCGTTCCCATGCCGCCCGCGGCTCCCAGGATCAGCACTCGGTCGCCGGGCTTGACGCTGGCGTGCTCGATGATCCCGGTGCCGGTCACGCCGTCGTGCGCAAGACCCGCGGCCTTTCGCAGATCCAGTCGTTCTGGGACCGGCACCAGCCGGTCGACACCAGCGCGGACCAACTCGGCGTAGGAACCGTGCGTCCCGGCGCCGGCAACGACCCGGCGGCCGAGCCAGGACGGCGAGACGCCCGGACCGGTAGAGACCACCGTTCCGGCGGCTGCGCCGCCCGGTACATACGGCGGGACGACTCCGAACATCGTGCCCCAGCCACTGCGGATCTGGGTCTCCAGGTAGATGGTGTCAATTGCCTCGGCCCGTACGACGACCTCCCCTTCTCCGGCTCGCGGGTCTGGCAGGTCCACCGGGACCAGAACCTCAGGACCCCCATACTCGGAAACCTGTATCGCACGCACGCGTCTGCCCCCAACTCAGCCGTGGCCCAGCGTTCGGGTCTGCCGTGATAACTGGTGTCGGCGACGCTACGACGTGAACATTGGTTGAAGTCAAGTGTGGAGACGATGATGATCTACCCCGGACCGGTCGTCGGGAGCGCAGCCGGAATAGTCTCGCGGGATGCGGGGACGATTCGGTGCGGCCAGGCGATGGTACGGCGGGCACCGGCGGTTCATGCGCCGCACGCTCCTCGCGATGATGGTCGGTGCGGTGCTGCTGACCGGCGGCACGGTGGCCAGCGTGGTGTGGATCCGTGCTGCGGCGGACGAGCACATCTACAGCGAGGCAGTCGTACCGGAGGCGCCGGTCGCCCTGGTGCTGGGGACCAAGGTGGACGCGGACGGCAGCCCGTCACCGTTCCTCGCGGCCCGGTTGGAGATCGCGCGACGGCTCTTCGTGGCCGGCAAGGTGCGGGCGATCCTGGTGTCCGGCGACAACATGAACGCGGACTACGACGAGCCCACCGCAATGCTGAGCTGGCTCGTCGACCGGGGCGTGCCGGCGCGGAAGGTGGTGCTGGACTACGCCGGTTTCGACACGTACGACTCGTGCGCGCGGGCTGAGCGGATCTTCGGAGTGCGACGCGCGACGGTCGTGACCCAGTCGTTTCACCTCCCCCGCGCCGTGGCACTGTGCAGGCGCCTCGGCATCGACGCCAGCGGAGTGGGCGACGAGACCGCGAGGCGTTACGCCCAGACGTGGCGGGTCAGCTCGTCCCGCGAGAACGGTGCCTGCCTGAAGGCGGCGCTGGACCTGCTCTCCGGTCGGGACCCGGCGCACCTCGGCCGCCGGGAGACGGGCGTCGACGACGCTCTCCGTGACGCGTGAACGGCGGTCACGACCGTGGCCGCCCAGGCGGCGACGGTCGCGGTGGCGGTGCGGCGCTGTCGCGGACGATGAGCTCGGTGGCGAGCTCGACTCGAGGGCTTTCGGTCTTCTCGCCGCCGGCGAGGCGCAGTACGGTCCGTGCGGCCAGCATGCCCATCTCGGCCAGGGGTTGACGGACGGTGGTCAGCGGCGGGGAGCACCACCGGACCTCGGGCAGGTCGTCGAAGCCGACCACGCTGATGTCGTCAGGCACCCGTAGGCCGCGCTTGCGAACCGCCTCGTAGACGCCGAGTGCCATCTGGTCGCTGGAGGCGAAGATGGCGGTGGGCGGGTCGGGCAGGCCCAGCAGCTGCGTACCCGCGGTGAAACCGGACTCGTGGTAGAAGTTGCCCGGGCGGATGAGGGTGTCGTCGACGGGGATGTCGGCCGCGCCGAGGGCGGCCCGGTAACCGTCCATCCGGGCCCGGCTGCACATCAGGTGCGGCGGCCCGGCGATAAAGCCGATGCGACGGTGGCCGAGGCTGATCAGGTACTGGTTGGCGCTCAGGCTGCCGGCCCAGTTGGTGGCCCCGATGGTGGGTGACTCCTGCGGGTCGACCCCGGCGGGATCGATGATGACCACCGGCAGGTGGAGTCGGCGCAGCTCGGCCTGCAAGGGTGGGTTCACCATCGAGGTCACGAAGATGACGCCCTCGGTGGAGCGGGTGAGCATGTTGTCGAGCCACTGCTTGGCCGAGGAGATGCGCCAGTGAATGGCCGACACGACGGTGCCGACGCCGCTGGTCTGGCCGACGTCCTCCACCCCACGGATGATCTCCACAGCCCACGGGCTGTCCAGGTCGTTGAAGACCAGATCGATGAGGGCGGCGTCGGTACGCCGTGCCGGTGACCGGCGGCGGTAGCCGTGCCGGTTGAGCAGCGCCTCGACGCGTTCCCTGGTGTCGGGGGCGACGTCGGAGCGGCCGTTGATGACCCGGGAGACCGTGGGCACGGAGACACCGGCCAGCCGCGCGATCATGGCGATGGTGACGTTTCGGCCGTTCTCCGAGCCCACGGTCAGCCCCTTCGTCTGGCTGGAAGCTTCAGGTCTGCTCGCAGTGGTGCGGGGTCATCCCTTGACGCTGCCGGTCAGGCCGCCGATGAGCTGGCGTTCGGCCACGGCGTAGAAGCCCAGGGCGGGAAGCATGGACAGCACGACGTAGGCGAGCACCCGTGCGGTGTCGTCGGCGTACTGGCCCTGGAAGGCCTGGACCCCGACGGGGAGGGTCCACCAGCTCTGGTCGCTGAAGACGACCAGCGGCAGCATGAAGTTGTTCCAGCTGGTCACGATCGCCAGTACGGAGACGGTGGCCAGGGCGGGACGGGCCATCGGCAGCAGGACCCGCCAGAAGAACCCGAAGGAGCCGCACCCGTCGAGGACCGCGGCCTCCTCGACCTCGGCGGGGATGGTTCGGAAGAACTGCCGCAGGATGATGATGGTGATCGGCAGCCCGAAGGCGGCCTGGGGCAGGATGACGCCGAGCGGGTTGTCCAGCAGACCCACGCTCCGCAGCAGGACGAACAACGGCAGGATGGCCACCGCGAACGGGAACATCAGGCCGATCGCGAACAGGGTGACCAGGAACTCGCGGCCCCGGAACGCGTAGCGCGCGAAGACGAACGCCGCCATCGCCGCCGAGCCGACGACGATGAGGGTGCTGCTCACGGCGATGAGCAGACTGTTGCCGAGCTGCCGCCAGAACGTCCCGGTGCCCAGGATGTCGAGGTAGTTCGGCACCCAGGGGTCGGGCCAGCCCAGCGGGTTGGTGGACAGCTGTCCGTTGTCCTTGAAGCCGCCGAGCACCCCGAACCAGACCGGTACGACGATCAGCGCGCCGACGGCGATGCAGACGAGGTGCAGGACGACACTGCGGGTCCGCTGGGCGCGGTTCACCGTGCCGCTCATCGCTGGCCTCCCTGGTTGGTGATCGCGCCCGCGGTGTCACGGCGCAGAACGATGCGCTGGTAGAACAGTGCGAAGACGAGGCTCAGCAGGAACATGATGATGCTGATCGCGCTGGCGTAGCCGACCTCGAAGCGGCGGAAGCCGTACTGGTACATCGTGACGGCCAGGGTCTCCGAGGAGTGGACCGGGCCGCCGCCGGTGAGCACCCAGACCATGTCGAACAGTTGGATGGTGCCGATGACCGACAGGAACACGCTGATGCGGATCGTCGGCCCGAGCAGAGGCAGCGTGACGTGCCGGAACGCCTGCCAGGCGGTGGCGCCGTCGGTGACCGCGGCCTCGGACAGCTCCTTGGGGATGCCCTGGCGAGCGGCCAGGAACAGCATCATGTAGAGGCCGAAGTACTTCCAGGACACCACCAGGAAGACGGCGAACAGCACCGTGTCCGGGTCAGCGAAGATCGTGCCCGCGTCGGCGCCCAACCACTGGGCGACCCCCTCGCCCAGGCCCCGGTTGGGTGAGAACACCAGCGTGAACAGGACGGCCGTGGTGACCTCGGAGAGGACGTACGGTGCGAAGAAGATCAGCCGGTAGGCGGCCCGGCCCCGCAGCGGCTGGTTGAGGAGCATGGCCAGGGCCAGCGCGGCGGGCAGCTGCACGGCCAGGGACAGCACCACCAGCAGGAGCCCGCGCCACAGGTCGCCGCGGAAGGTCGGGTCGCTGAAGGCACGGGTGTAGTTGTCCAACCCGACGAAGTTCTCCGGCAGCCCGAAGCCGTTCCACTTGTAGAAGCTGGCGTAGCCGGCCACCACGATGGGTGCGACGACCAGCAGCAGGAACAGCGCCAGGGCAGGCGCCAGAAAGACAGCGAGGACGCTGCCCCGGCCGGGCCGGGGCTGGCGGCCGCGCTGTCGCGCGGTGCCCTGCCCCGGTGCCGGCGGGTCGGTCGCCGTGTCGCCGCGCCTGATGTCCGACACGGTCGATGGCCTGGTCATGCCTGCTCCACTCGGGTTCTACGGCCGGCTACGGATGGATGGGTGGTCACGATCAGACGGTCTTTGCCACCTGCGTGATGTCCTTGACGATCGCCGCGGGCTGCTTGTTGCCGGCGATCAGTTCGGCCACGCTGTCGTTGATCTGCTGCCCGAGTGCCGGCGCGTACGCCTGGTCGAGGTAGAGCTGGAAGCCGGTGTTCTTGGCCAGGGTCTCCGCGACGACCTTGTTGTTGGCGTCGCTGATGGCCGAGGTGGCCTCCTTCACCGTGGGCAGCACCGCGCCAGTCTCGGCGGACCGGCGCTGGTTCGCGGCGCTGAGCAGGAACTTCAGGAAGTCGATGGTGGCCGCCGGCGCGTCCTTGCCGACGGCGAAGCCGTTGCCGCCGCCGAAGACCTCGGTCGAGGAGCCCTTACCGCCGTCCACGGCGGGGAACGGGAAGAAGCCGAGCTTGTCGCCGAGGCCCTTCTTGCTGGTGGAGGCGGACGCCTGCACCGCCGGTGCCCACTGCCCCATCAGTTCCATGCCGGCCCCGCCGTTGCCCATTGTGGCGGCCTGGCCGTCGGGCGAGCCGAATTCCGCGCCGAGGAAGCCCTTCTGGAACGGCTGCAGGTCGACGAGTTCCTTGAGCCGTTCGCCAGCGGCGACGAGGTCGGGGGTGTCGAAGTTCTTGTCGTCGACGGCCTTCTGCAGCGCGTCGACGCCGCCGATGCGCATGGCCAGGTACGACCAGTAGAAGTGGGCCGGCCACTTGTCCTTGCCGGCCAGGGCGACCGGGGTGATCCCGGCGCTCTTGAGCTTGCGGACCGCGTCGAGCAGGCCGGCCCAGGTGGTGGGTGGGGTGGTGATGCCGGCGCGGATGAAGAGATCCTTGTTGTACCAGAAGCCGACCATGCCGATGTCGAACGGGATGCCGTAGACCTTGCCGTCGATCGTGTACGGCTTCATGGCGGCGGGCAGGATGCCGTCGACCAACGACTTCACGTCGTCGGTGAGGTCCTTGACCAGGCCCGCGTCGACCTGCTGCTTGAGCACGCCGCCGCCCCAGGACTGGAAGAGGTCAGGCGGGTCGCCGGCCTGGGTGGCGGTGGTGAGCTTGGCCTTGAACGCCTCGTTCTCCAGCGGCTGGATGGTGAACGTGACGTTGCTGTGTGCGGTCTTGTACTCGTTGGCCATCGCCGCCCACACGGGCAGCATCGGTTCGGTGTTCTGGATGTGCCACCAGTTGATGGTCTGCGGGGCGTTCGGGTCGCTGGACTCTTCGTCGCCGCTGCAGGCGCTGAGCAGATAGGCGCCTGCGCCTGCGCCGGCGAGACCGAGCAGCGTTCGGCGGGAAAGGTGCGTCGTCATGATCCATCCCTTCGGGGACTCACGGGGTGCTCGGACGCCGGTCGAGCCGGCAATGGTGCGAACATGGATCTCCGGAACTTTCATTGCTTCGCCGGTATTACCGATCGATGGCCGGCACGCTACGAGCTGTTGCCGCAACGGTCAAGACCTCTGTCCTATTGCGAAAAGACCGGCTAGCGTAGTCAGGACTTCCGGTGATCCTGGACCGCAAGTTTCCGGAAGTTCCAGACCGCCGCCCAGAGGAGCCCCCGTGTCGACCGACATCGCTGACGTGGTGACCGCTGCCCGGTCGATCCGCAATCCCGTCCTCGCCGGGTTCCACCCGGATCCGTCGATCCTGCGCGTCGGCGATGACTACTACCTGGCCACCTCGACCTTCGAGTGGTATCCGGGTGTGCGTGTGCACCATTCGCGTGATCTCGTGAACTGGCGCACCCTGGGCGGGATCATCACCGACCGCCGCCTGCTCGATCTGCGCGGCTGCGGTGACTCCAACGGGGTGTGGGCGCCCGACCTGACGTACCAGGACGGCGAGTTCCACCTCGTCTACAGCGATGTGGCCAGCTTCGCCAGCGGCTACTGGGACCCGCAGAACTTCCTGGTCACCGCTCCCGACATCGCCGGGCCCTGGTCTGATCCGGTGAAACTGCACGGGCGCGGTTTCGACGCCGCGCTGTTCCACGACGACGACGGCACCAGTTGGCTGCTGAGCATGAGCGCCGACTGGCGACCCGGTCGGGACCGCTTCGGCGGCATCGAGATCCAGCAGTACGACCGGGCCGCGCGCCGTCTCGTCGGCCGGCCCCGCATCCTGTTCACCGGCACGTCGGTCGGGGTCACCGAGGGTCCGCACCTGTACCGCCACGACGGCTGGTACTGGCTGATCACCGCCGAGGGCGGCACCAGCTGGGAGCACCAGGTCACCGTGGCGCGGTCCCGGGAGTTGTTCGGGCCGTACGAGGTGGACCCGGACGGGCCGCTGCTCAGCTCCGTCGGCCGCCCCGACCTGCGCTTGCAGAAGGCCGGTCACGGCAGCCTGGTCCGCACCCCCGACGGCGGGTGGTACCTGGCCCACCTGGTCGGCCGCCCCTACTCACCGCTGGGCAACTGCGTGCTGGGCCGGGAAACCGCGATCCAGCGGGTCGAGTGGCCGTCGGGTGGCTGGCCCCGGATCGCCGGAGGGGTGCCAGCAGAGGAGGTCGTCGCGCCCGACCTGCCCGCGCACCCGTGGCCGGCGGAGCCCGACACCGACCACTTCGACGCCCCCGAGCTGAGTCTGTGCTGGTCGACGCTGCGCCGGCCGGCCACCGCGGACTGGATCGACCTGCACACCCGCCCGTCGCACCTGCGGGTCCACGGCGGGCAGTCACCGGTCGGTCGACAGGCCCCCAGCCTGGTCGGGCGACGCGTCGGCGCGACGCACTGCTCCCTGGAGACCGTGGTGGAGTTCGACCCGGTCGACCACCGTCAGCTCGCCGGGATCACCGCCTACTACAACACCCTCAACTGGCACCACCTCTACCTGACTCGCGCCGACGACGGGCGGACGGTGCTGGAGTTGCTCAGCTCCGACAACGGGCGACGCACCCCGTACCCGGATCTGACCGTCGACGTCAGTGGCATAACCCGGGTGGGCCTGCGGGCCGTGTTCGACGGGCCGGTGGTGCGCTTCGACTACGACCTCGGCGCCGGTTGGCAGGGGCTCCCCGTCGACCTGGACGCGACCATCCTGTCCGACGAGCACGCCGCACTGATCATCGACGGCGAGCCGGCGGCGTGGGGCTTCACCGGGGCGTTCCTCGGCCTGTGGGTGCAGGACCTCGGCGGCGACGGTGTGCACGCCGACTTCGACCTGGCCACCTACCGGGAGCACTGACACACGGGCGGCACCCGACCCAGTCGGGTGCCGCCCGCCAACAACGAGATGAACAGGCTCCGTCACGCCCTGCGGTCGTCGATTGACGGTGCATCGACGTACTGGTATCTGTTAATACAGTTTCCTGATGCTCGCGGTGCCCGCCGGGGCCGAACCGCCGCGCCGGGCCACCGACCGGCCGGCGGCCCGCCGCCCCTTCCCCGAGGAACACCATGGTTCGCAAGAGAACAGCCGCCTACGTCGTCGGCGCCCTGCTGATCGGCGTCGCGGCGGTCGGCTACGGCCTGCCGTCGGCGAGCGCCGCGACCGCCGGCCCGATCACCGGCCTCGGCGGCAAGTGCATCGACGTCGCCGGTGCCAACCCGGCCAACGGCACGCCGGTCCAGCTCTACGACTGCAACGGCAGCGCGGCCCAGACGTGGACGGTCGGCAACACCGACACCTCGGTCCGGGCACTCGGCAAGTGCCTCGATGTCACGGCCGCGTCGACCACCGACGGTGCCAAGGTGCAGCTGTACGACTGCAACAACACCGGCGCCCAGAAGTGGACCGCCAGCAACGGCGCGCTCGTCAACACCGGCTCGGGCAAGTGCCTCGACGTCACGGACCGGAACACGGCCAACGGCGCCCGGTTGCAGATCTGGGCCTGCTCGGGCACCACCAACCAGCGATGGACCCTGCCCGGCGGCGGCACCGGCACCCCCACGCCCACCACCCCGGCCGGGACCAACCTCGACGACCCGGCGAAGAAGGACGTCGCCATGCAGATCGTCTCGGCCGCGGAGAACTCCTCGCTCGACTGGCGTGCGCAGTTCTCCTACATCGAGGACATCGGCGACGGGCGCGGCTACACCGCCGGCATCATCGGCTTCTGCTCCGGCACCGGCGACATGCTCGAACTGGTCGAGGCGTACACCCGCACCAAGCCCGGCAACGTGCTCGCCGCGTACCTGCCGGCGCTGCGTGCCGTCAACGGCACCCCCTCGCACGCCGGTCTCGACCCCAACTTCCCGCGCGACTGGCGGGCCGCGGCCACCGACTCGGTGTTCCGGGCCGCGCAGGAGGCCGAGCGGGACCGGGTCTACTTCAACCCGTCGGTACGCGACGGCAAGAACGACCAGGTCCGGGCACTCGGACAGTTCGCCTACTACGACGCGGCGGTCATGCACGGGTACGAGGGCATGCGCCAGATCCGCAGCCGCGCCCTCGCTCGGGCGAAGCCCCCGGCTCAGGGCGGTGACGAGCGGACCTGGCTCAACGCGTTCCTCGACGAGCGGGTCATCGAGATGCGCAAGGAGGCGGCCCACTCGGACACGTCCCGTGTCGACACCGCCCAGCGGGTGTTCCTCAACAACGGGAACTTCAACCTGAACACGCCGCTGGTGTTCGCCGTCTACGGCGACCAGTTCCGCATCGGCTAGGTTCTCCGGTTCACCCGGATGCTCAGGGCGTCGCCTCGTCGGCGGCGCCCTGAGCGCATCTTGCCTTGACGCCAGCGACAAGGTTTAACCTGGTCGCGACGGCTGATCGAGGAGGTCGGAATGCTGATCGGCGAGCTGGCCGAGCGGGCCGGCACGAGCACGCGAACCCTGCGCTACTACGAGGCGCACGGGTTGGTGCAGGCGCAGCGCTCCACCAACGGCTACCGCGTCTACGAGGAGGCCGAGCTTCGGGTCGTCCGCGAGATCCGGACACTGCTCGACGTTGGCTTCGGCCTCGACGATGTCCGCCCGTTCGTCGCGTGCCTCCGGGCCGGCAACTCGTCCGGCGGCGTCTGCCCGGACTCGGTGCTGGTGCTGCGACGCAAGCTCGCTGAGGTCGACGCCTACATCGACCGGCTCGGCGCCGTACGGCAGCAGCTCAACGCCCAACTCACCCACGCCATCGCGCACCGGGAGGAAACATGCCCCAGGAAACGGCAATCGGCTCTCTGATCACCGTCACCGACGACACATTCGCCGAGCTGGTGCTGGCCAGCGAACGACCCGTCGTGGTCGACTTCTGGGCCGAGTGGTGCCCGCCCTGCAAAATGATCGAGAAGAGCCTCGCCGAGTTGGCGCGGGAGTTCGGCGACCGGATGGTCGTGGCCAAGCTCAACTCCGACGAAAACCCGCAGGCCACTCGGCGCTACAGCGTCATGTCCCTGCCGACGTTGCTGGTGTTCCGCCAAGGCGAGGTCGTCGGCTCGATCGTGGGGTCCAGGCCGAAGACGCACCTACGGCAGAGCCTGACCACGTACGCCGGCCTGTAACGCTCAGCGGCGGTCGGGCTCCTCCCGGGGCCCGGCCGGTCGTCCTGCGTCCTCGACGCCTGTGCCTCCGCGCGCCGCTTGACCTCAAGCTCGGGTGAGGTCCTAACCTCCGGTATCGGAGGTACTGAATGAGCATGGAATTTGCCGCGTGGACATCGCTACACCACACGATGAACGCGCAGGACGAACGACCACTGTCCCGGGCCACCTTGAAGCGCATCGCGCAGTTCGCGCAACCGCACCGCGCTTTGATCATGAGATTCCTGCTGTTGAGCGTGGTGACAGCGGCTCTCACGGTCGCGGCGCCCGTACTCGCCGGCCGGGTGGTCGATGCGATCGTCGACGGCGCCGACAGCAGCGTCGTGATCCGGTTGGCAGTGCTGATCGCCGTGATCGCCCTGGCCGAAGCCGGCCTGGGTCTGGTGACGCGATTCCTTTCCGCGAGCATCGGTGAAGGGCTGATCGTCCAACTGCGGACCGCGGTCTTCGACCACGTTCAGCGCATGCCGGTGGCGTTCTTCACCCGGACCCGCACGGGCGCGCTGGTCAGCCGTTTGAACAACGACGTGATCGGCGCGCAGCGGGCCTTCAGCGACACCCTGTCGGGTGTCGTCGGCAACGCCGTGACGCTGATCCTGACATTGGCCGTGATGCTCACCTTCTCCTGGCAGATCACGCTGCTGGCGCTCGTCCTGCTGCCCATCTTCGTCCTCCCGGCCCGGCGGATGGGGTCGAGGCTCGCCCAGCTGCAGCGTGAGGCGGCCGAGCACAACGCGGCCATGAGTACCCGGATGACCGAACGCTTCTCCGCACCCGGCGCCACACTGGTCAAGCTGTACGGGCGTCCGGCCGAGGAGTCGGCCGAGTTCGCGGCGCGGGCACGACGGGTACGCGACATCGGCATCCGCGCCGCCATGCTCCAGTGGGTCTTCATCACCGCGCTCACCGTCGTTGGCTCGCTGGCGCTGGCACTGGTCTACGGGCTGGGCGGTCTCTACGCCCTCCGGGGCAGCCTCGACGCCGGGACCGTGGTCGCCCTCGCGCTGCTCCTGTCGCGTCTCTACGCACCGTTGACATCGCTGGCCAGTGCCCGAGTCGAGGTGATGAGCGCGCTGGTGAGCTTCGAGCGGGTGTTCGAGGTCCTCGACCTCACGCCGCTGATCCTCGACAGGTCCGACGCCCGCCCCCTTCCCGACGGGCCGGTCGCGGTGGAGTTCGACGGGGTACGGTTCGGCTACCCCTCAGCAGACAAGGTGTCGCTCGCGTCCCTGGAGGATGTGGCGAAGCTCGATACGCGCGGCGGCGACGAGGTGCTGCACGGCGTGTCGTTCCGCGCCGAAGCGGGGCAGATGGTCGCCCTCGTCGGCTCCTCCGGTGCGGGCAAGTCGACGATCGCGCAACTCGTGCCACGCCTGTACGACGTCGAGGACGGCGCGGTGAGGCTCGCCGACATCGACGTACGCGATCTGTCGGCCGAGTCGATCCGGGCCTCGCTGGGCGTGGTGACCCAGGACGGGCACCTCTTTCACGAGAGCATCCGCGCCAACCTGGCGTTCGCTCAGCCGGACGCGACCGAGGACGAGATGTGGGATGTGCTCGGGCGGGCCCGGCTCGACGGCCTGATCCGCTCACTTTCGGATGGGCTCGACACCGTCGTCGGCGAACGCGGATACCGTCTGTCGGGCGGGGAACGGCAACGGCTCACCATCGCGCGGCTGCTGCTGGCCCGGCCGCGCGTGGTCATCCTCGACGAGGCCACCGCGCATCTAGACTCCACGTCGGAGGCGGCGGTTCAGGACGCTCTCGCCGAAGCCCTGACGGGCCGGACGAGCGTGGTCATCGCGCACCGGCTCTCCACCATCCGGGCGGCCGATCAGATCCTCGTCGTGGAAGAAGGACGCATCGTCGAACGCGGGCGACACAGTGACCTGCTCGCCGCTGGCGGCCGTTACCACGAGTTGTACCGCACACAGTTCGACCAGGAGCAGCCGACGGTCCAGGAGCAACGCGTCGCCATCTGACCGCCCTCCCCCGCCCTGCGCGGACTCGCTGTCGCCGCCCGCCGCGGGTGATCCCCGTGACGGGCGGCGGCATGGCAGGGTCAGTCGTCGTCGTCGGACCTGTCGTCGTCATCGTCGTCATCGTCATCGTCGGACTGGTCGTCGTCGGCCTGGTCGTCATCGTCGTCGTCGACCGGCTCCTGCTCGGCCTTGACCACCGAGCCGTTGTCCCGATCGACGTCCACCTCGTGCTCGGTGTCGCCGGCGACGATCTCGACGCTCCACACCGGGCGGCCGTTCTCCTGCTCGGCCTCGACCTCGACGATCCGGCCGCCACCCGCCTTGGCGAGCGCGATCTCACCGGCGCGCTGCTCGTCGACCGCGCTGCCCGCCGTCGAGCTGTCGGCCGACGGCGTACCAGCCGACGGGGAGCCAGCCGACGGCGTACCCGATGGGGTGCCGCTCGACGGCGTAGCGCTGGTGCCCGGCGCGGGGGTGGTGGCGCTGTCGTCCGGCGCGTTCGTGGCCGTCGGGGCGGCGGTTGCCGCCACGAGTGCCGTGCCGCCGGCCCGCGAGTCGTTCGCGGCGGTGACGCCGAGCGCGACCCCGGCCACCGCCAGCACCGCCGAACCGCCGACCGTCGCCAGAAGCAGATTGTTGCGCTTCATCGTGGTGTCCACCTTTCCTCGGTTGTCGACTCCGAGGATCGGTCGAATCGGGATAGCACCGCGCTGCACCGATGCTAAGGCGGGGTTAAATCGGCGCTTCCGTGTGAATATTGGACAGTTTCCGTCAGCTCGGCGCGGTTGCCGGGGCGGCAACGCCCCGGGCGGGCAGTCGAGGGCTGGTTAGCCGCGCCGGTTGAGTTCCGCCTCGAGCCGCTGGACGAGCGTCTTGCGGTCCTTGCCTGCGTGCTCGTTACGCAGCGCGGTCTTGAGCTGTCGCTTGTCGAGACCACGGACCAGCTTGGCGGCCTCGGCGACCGACATCTCCGACATCCGGCCGGCCGTGGTGGCATCTCGCCGCGCCCGTTTGGCCGGCCCGGTGTTGGCGACGTACTGCTTGCCGGATCGGGACGCTTCACGCTTCTTGGTGTCGGTCGCGCGCTTCTGGCTGTCCGACATCTCGGCCCAGGCCCGCTTGGGCAGGTAACGACTCGTCGTGTCGCCCTTGCGCGCACGAGTGTCGCCCTCTTTCGTCTGCCACTTCTCGTTGCCCCACCGCTGGAGAGACTTCTGCCGTTCGTCCTTTTCGCCCAGGAATCCCCCTCCGCGCTTCTTGTACTCCTGAGTGAGCAGCTGCGACTTGCGCGCCGACCACTGCCCCGGCCTGCCGCCCTTGTCCGAAGCCTTGATCTCTTCCTTGATCTGCTCTCTGAGCTCGGGTTTCGTATACCGCGCCATAGCTCGCAGCTACCCGGGGCAGCAGCGCCTATGCCTCCCGCTGCGGCGTCGGTGGACCGAGCCGGAGCAGCACCTGTGCCCCACCGCCGGGACCGGTCCGCACCTCCAGGCGACCGCCGCCGGCCTGCGCAGCGCGCCGGGCGATGTCCAGGCCGAGGCCTGTCGACCCGGCCGCGCTGGCCCCCCGCCGGACCGCACCGACCGGCATGCCGGGGCCTTCGTCGGCGACGGTGAGGAGCACCTCCCCCGCGTCGCGGGCGAGCCGGACGGCGAACGGCGTCCCGTCGGGGGTGTGCGCGAAGACGTTGCCGAGCAGGGCGTCCACGGCCGCCGTCAGGTCGTCGGCGGGCACACCGACGGGAAGAGGGCCGGGAGCCAGGTCGAGCGTGACGGCACGGCCGGTGTCCTCGGCCAGCACCGACCAGAACGCGACCCGGTCGGCGACGATCGCCGCCGCGTCCGAGGCGACCGTTCCCGCCGTCGGTGAGCGACGCCACCGGGCCTGCCGGATCAACCCGGTGACCGCCCGTTCGAGCCCGTCTGCGGCGGCGGTGATCCGGGCGGCGTCGTCCGGGTCACGCAGCGACTCCGCCTCCAGCCGCAGTGCCGTCAGCGGCGTACGCAACTGGTGCGACAGGTCGGCGACCTGCTCGCGCTCCTGCACGAGGAGCACCTGGATGCGGGTGGCGAGGTGGTTGAGCGCGCCGGCCACCTCGCGCAGCTCCGCCGGGCCGGCTGGCGTGACCCGGGCGTCCAGCTCGGCGTTGGCCAGCCGGTGCGAGACGGCGGAGAGGTCGCTGATCGGCCGGACCAGGGTGCGCGCCAGCCGGTCGGCGACCAGCAGCCCGATCAGCACGAGGATCACGCCGAGCAGCGCCAGCACCAACCAGGCCCGGGTGACCCCGGCGGTCAGCTCGTGCTGTGGCACCGCGATCCGGATCACCCCGGTGCCGTCCGCCCGACCCTGCACGGCGATCACCACCTCCCGGCCGGCCGCCGACTCCCCGGTGAGGCTCTGCCCACGCGCGGCCAGAGCCACCGCGGGCGTACGGGGTGTCTGCGCGCCGAGCACCGTCCCGTCCGGCAGGAAGACGCTCACCGGTCGCCCCGACTCCGCGGCGAGCTGCTCGACGGTGAGCCGGATGGTCGTCGCGTCGGCGGTGCCTACCACCGGCACCAGGCTCTGCGCGTCGGCGGTGGCCCGAACGGTGGCCCGGTCCTCGGCGACGGTGCGAACCAGCAGCGCCAGCGGCACCAGGAACGCGATCAGGGTGAGCACGCTGACCGCGGCGACCAGCAACGCGAGCCGGGCCCTCACGGTTGCGCCGCCGGCGCCTCGAGACGCACCCCGACACCGCGCACGGTGTGCAGGAAGCGGGGCTGCAGGGCGCTCTCCCCCAACTTGCGGCGCAACCAGGACAGGTGCACGTCGACGGTCTTGTCGGCGCCGCCGTACGGAATCTGCCAGACCTCGGTGAGCAGCTCACGTTTGGTGACCACCTGGCCGGGCCGGCCGGCGAGGTGGTGCAGCAGGTCGAACTCACGGGGCGTCAGCTCGACCGCGACCCCGTCCAGGGTGACCTGTCGGGCTCGGGGGTCGACGCGCAACCCGCCGACGACGAGCGCCGGGTCCTGCGCGTCCGCACCGGCGGGGCCTCGCCGCAGCACCGCCCGGACGCGGGCGTCGAGCTGTGCCGCGGTGAACGGCTTGACCACGTAGTCGTCGGCGCCCGCGTCGAGCACCCGGACGATCTCAGTTTCGTCGTCACGCGCGGTGGCCACGATGACCGGCACGGAGCTGACCGCGCGCAGCATCCGCAGCAACTCGCGCCCGTCCAGGTCGGGCAGGCCCAGGTCGAGCACGACGAGGTCGGGCCGATCCTCCAGGGCGTCGCGGAGCCCGGCCATCGCGGTCGAGGCAGCGGCCACCGCATGACCGCGTTCCCGCAACGCCCGGATCAGCGGGGTACGGATGGTCAGGTCATCCTCGATGAGCAGCAGGCGGGCCACGCTGGCAGGCTAACCGCTGCGGCTGGCAGTACGGCGCGCGTTAACCGTGCCTTAGCGTCCGGATGTGTCGACGACAACGTCGGATCGGGGATAGTCAGGGGATGGGCCGTCGTTCGATCCTCGTCGCCAGCGGTTGGGTGGCCACCGCTGCCGTGGCGACCCTGATCGGGTTGGGCGCGATCCGGCTGGTGGGCGAGAGCATCACGGGCACCCCAGGCGGGGTGCGCAGCGAGGCGGAGATCGAACGGGCGCTCGCCTCGCCGGAGCCGGTGCCCACCGGCACGACGGGCACCGCCTCGGCCGGGCCAGGCACGACAGGCACGACCTCGGCCGGGCCAGGCACGACAGGCACGACCTCGGCCGGGCCAGGCACGACCTCGGCCGGGCCAGGCACGACAGGCACGGCCTCAGCCGGGCCGGGCACGACGGGCGTCGCGCCGAGCGCCAGCTCCGGGGTCCGCCGGGGGTTCGCCACCGACGGTGGCACGGCCGTCGCCGAGTGCAGTGCCGATGGTGTACGCCTCGTCTCCTGGGCGCCCGCCCAGGGCTACCGGGTCCACGACGTGGACCGAGGCCCGGACGACGACGTCGAGGTCACGTTCGAGGGGTCGACCCACAAGTACGAGTTGAAGGTGCGCTGCATCGGCTCGGAGCCGGTGGCCGTCGCCGACGACTAACCCACCGGCTGCTCGCGGTCCGCGGCCCGACCGAGGGCAACCATGCGCAGCGTCTCCTCTCGACGACGGACGAGCAGGGCCCCGGCCAGGAACGTCACCGGTGGGATGAACACCAGCATCGCCCACTGCGCGGGCACCAGGGGGATGACGTGGCCCATGTGCATGGTGGAGGTCGCCCAGCCGGCAAGGGCGCTGTCGATCACCAGGGCGAGCGCGGCCACCGGCAGGAGCATGACGACGATCCGCCGGCGTACCTCCGGAGTGAGCGTGACCACCGCGACCACCATGGCCAACGCGGCGGCCGCCAGGCCCGCGACATAGAGCCAGAGGACCAGCTCGCTGCCCGCCTCGATGCCGTAGAGGACCTGGTAGGACGCCCCGTTGACCGGGTCGAACGTGGGACTGGTCACCCGGTTCGTCACCAACAGCGCGACCATCGCGGCCGGCGCGAGCAGCAGCACCAGCAACCGGCGTACGCCCAGCAGCGCGACCACCCGACGACGCGGCGCGGGCACAGTGAGCGCGGCGGCAGCCACCACGGCGAGGGCGAACTGCGGCAGCGTGTCCACCACGTACGTCAGATTGTCGCTGGCTTGCGGGGCGACCAGCCAACCCCAGCCGAGCACGCCTGCCCAGGCCAGGCCGGCGGCCACCCAGCGCCACCCGACCAGCACCGCCGCGCAGACACCCGCCCAGCCGGCCACCCGCAGCCACTCGACGAGGTCCGGGCCGCTCGGCTCGTACCCGGGCGGCAGACTCGGGTTGTGGATGAGCTGGTTGAGCAGTGACTTTCCGGCCAGGGAGAGCAGGACGAGCCCGACCAGCAGGCCGGTCACCGTCGCCGCGTCCGCCCAGGTCGACTCGGTGAACCCCCGTGCGCCCACCCGCAGCCGAGCCCGCAGGCCGGCGCTGACCAGATTCCGCACGTCACTGGCGGCGGGTCGCCGTTGGCCCGGCCGCGCGCCGGCGAGAAGCACGGCAAGCATCTCGTCCTCGTACGCCCGGCGGTGCTCCCACGGATAGACGGCCAGCAGCCGCCGGTAGCGGCGCTCCAGATCGACGCTGCTCACGCAGCACCCCCATCGGTCAGCAGGCCGCCGCGGCGCAGCCGCACGCGAGCCGCGTCGGCGTTGTGTCGTAGGCGGGCCGCCTCTTCGGCGAGCCGGCGCGCGCCGAGCGCGGTAAGTCGGTAGTAGCGACGCAGACGCGACTGCACCACCTCTTCGCGCTCGACCTCGATGAGGCCGTCGACGCGGAGCCGGTCGAGAACGGCGTAGAGGGTGCCAGCGCGTAGGCGCACCCGGTTGTCGGAGATGCGCAGCACGTCCTCGATGACGGCGTACCCGTGCTTGGGTGCCTCAGCCAGCGCGGTGAGCACCAGAAACGTCGGTTCCCGAAGTGGACTCTCGGCCATACGCAGCAGCATATACCGACAGCCGGTATATGCAATATGGATCGCAGCCGAGCGTGCCCGGCACGGAAATCCGTGCCGGGCACGTCAGTGGTGGTGGTTCAGCTGGTGTACGCCTCCACCTCCCAGAGCGAGTGACCGTATCCGGTGCCCCGAGCGGTGCCGTAGATCCGCAGGTACCGACCGTTGGCACCGAGCGCGGTGTGCTCGTCCACCCCGCCGTCAGCGCCGGTCACCGTCTTCACGGTGGCCCAGGTGGTGCCGTCGTTCGAGGTCTGGATCTGGTACGCGCTGCTGTACGCCGCCTCCCAGCTCAGCTTGACCCGACCGATCACGGTGGGGCTGCCGAGGTCGACCCGGATCCACTGCGGGTCGGAGAACGTGCTCGACCAGCGGGTGGTGAGGCTGCCGTCCACCGCCTGGGCACCGGACACGTCGGCCCCCTCGTTGCTGGACGTCAGCGTCGGCTTGTTCAACAGCAGGTTGGTGCCCGGCCCGGTCGGGCCACCGGTGTTGCCGTACACCTCGAACTCGAACAGCGAGTAGCCCCAGGCGGTGCCCCGGGTGGTGCCGAGGAGCCGGACGTACCGGCCGGAGCCGGTGAGCCCGGTCAGGTCGTCCACACCGCCGTCGCCGCCGGTCACCGTCCGGACCGTGGTGAAGGTGACCCCGTCCGGCGAGGTCTGGATCTGGTACCCACTGCCGTACGCGGCCTCCCAGGTCAGCTTGACCCGGTTGATGGCGTACGTGGCACCGAGGTCCACGTCGATCCACTGCGGATCGCTGAACGCGCTGCCCCAGCGCGTGCCGGCCACGCCGTCGAACGCGTTCGCCGCCGTGAAGGCCCCCTCGAAGCTGGACGCCCGCGCCGGCTTGCCCTGGGCCAGATTGCCCCCCGGGTTGGGATCCGGGTCAGGTCCCGGGCCGCCGGGGCTGGTGGAGAGGGTGAACTCGTCGATGTCGAACCACGGACCGGCGCCCTTGAAGACCAGGAACAGGGTCCGGGTGCCGGTCGGGGCGGTGACCCCACCGGTGACCGTGGCGAAATTGGCGTACCCGCCGGTCGGCACCACGGTGGCCGAGCCGACCAGCGGCCCGGTGGGTGAATCGACCCGCAGCTCCAGTGTGCCGCCACCGCCGGCCGGGGCGCCGACCCGGGCGCTGAACGACTGGACGCCGGTCAGGTTGTAGGGGCGGAACGAGATCCAGTCGTTGTTGTCGACGTAACCGACCGCCGCGCCGCCGTGCCCGGCTGCCCCGGCGACGATCTGGACGCCGGACGAGTCACCGAAGTGCTCGGCCTGGCGCACCCGCGGTTGCAGGACGGCCTGGGTGTGCGTGGTCAGCGGCGGCTGGCCGCCCCCGCCCAGGTCGGTGTACTCGGCGTCGATGATGCCGAAGATGTTCGCCGCCGAGTCGTGCTCGCCGTCGGCCGAGGTCTGGATGACCCCGGAACAGCCCTGCACGCTGCCGAGCTGGTGACCGTGCGAGTCGTGCCCGAGGACGTAGTTCACCTTGACCCGGGCACAGTTGATCGCACCGTCCTGGGCGTCGGTGACGGTGACGGAGAACGGCACCGCGTCCCCGAAGTTGAAGGTCTGCCCGTTCAACGGGGTGTTCACGGTGACCACCGGGGCGCTGTTGCCGACCGTGACGACCACGCTCGCGGTGGCCGTCTTGCCGGTGGTGTCCCGGACCGTGAGCGTCGGGCTGCGGGTGCCATTGGTGGTGTACGTGAAGGTCGGGTTCGCGGCGGTCGAGTCGGTGGTGCCGTTGTTGTCGAAGTCCCAGGCGTAGGTGAACGGGTCACCGTCCGGGTCGAGGGTGCCGGCCGAGGAGAAGGCCACGGTCAGCGGTGCCGTGCCGCTGGTCGGGGTGGCTGACACCACCGCGACCGGTGCCCTGCCCTCACGGGCGTACTCGATGCGGTAGAGCGCCGAGTTGGCGTCGCCGTTGAACCAGCCGGTGCCGTAGTCGAGCACGTAGAGCGCGCCGTCCGGCCCGAACTCCATGTCCATGACCTGGGTGCCGGTCCACGGGAACGGGTTGATCTTCAGCGGTTGGCCGGCCGGGTCGAGCTTGATGTTCTTGATCCAGCGGCGGCCGAACTCACCGGCGAAGTAGGTCCCGTCGTAGTACTCGGGGAACGCCACCGGCGAGGTGTTGTTCGGGTCGTACCGGTAGACCGGGCCGCCCATCGGGGACAGGCCGCCGCCGGTGAACTCCGGCGGCGAGCCGGAGCCGCCGTACGGCAGCCACGCCGAGACGGCCGGCGGCAGCTGGGTGATGCCGGTGTTGTTGGGCGAATTGTTGACCGGCCCGCCCGCGCAGTTGAACTTCGGCCCGGACGGCCCGGACGGGAAGGTGTAGTCGTTGTACGCGTCGTTGCGGGCGGTGCAGTACGGCCACCCGTAGAAGCCGGGCCGGTCGATGCGGGCGAACTCGACGTTGCCCGCGGGTCCCCGGTTCGGGTCGGCGGTGCCCGCATCGGGACCGTAGTCACCGAGGTAGACGATGCCGGTGGCCTTGTCCACGCTCATCCGGAACGGGTTGCGGAAGCCCATCGCGTAGACCTCGGGGCGGGTCCGGGCGGTGCCCGGTGCGAACATGTTGCCGGCCGGGATGGTGTAGCCGCCCGCGGCGCTCGGCTTGATCCTGAGCACCTTGCCGCGCAGGTCGTTGCTGTTGGCTGACGTGCGCTGCGCGTCGAAGGCCGGGTTGCGCCCGGCCCGCTCGTCGATGGGGGTGAAACCGGCCGAGTCGAACGGGTTGGTGTCGTCACCGGTGGACAGGTAGAGGTTGCCGGCCGCGTCGAAGTCCATGTCACCGCCGACGTGGCAGCACATGCCCCGGCTGGTCGGCACGTTCAGGATCAGCGTCTCGCTGGCCAGGTTGATGGTGTTGTCCGCGTTCACGGTGAACCGGGCCAGCCGGTTGACGCCATCCCAGACGGCGAAGTCGGCCGGGGTGCCGGTGGCCGGGGCACCGCCGCCGGGGGTGCTCAGTGGTGGCGCGAAGTACGCGTACACCCAGCGGTTGGTGGCGAAGTTCGGGTCGGCCTTGATGCCCTGCAGGCCCTCCTCGTCGCCGGTGTAGACCGGCAGAGTCGCGGCGATCTTGGTGTTGCCGGCGGCGTCGGTGTGCCGGATCACGCCATTGCGGGAGGTGTGCAACACGCCCCGGTCCGGCAGGACGGTGAGGCTCATCGGCTCACCGGTCTCGGCCGCGCCCTTGGCCAGCTCCACCTGCTGGAAGCTGCTGTTGACGGTGGGACCGCAGTCGGCCTCGGCCGCACCCGCCGCGGTCCTGATGCCGCCGAGCAGATGCTGACGGAAGTTCGCCTCGGTGTACGACGCGTCGGTGTGGCCCAGGCCCGTGTACCAGGATCGGCCGCCGGAGTAGTTCTGGCACCAGGAGATCGGGTGGTCGGCCCCCATGCTCCCGCCGGTGTAGGTGCTCTCGTCCAGCGTGGCCAGCACGTGCACGTTGCCCCGGGGATTGATGCGGTAGTTGTACAGCTCGTCGAACCGGCTCCACCGCTGCGGCAGCGTCGCGGTGGACGGGTGCACCTGGTCGGCGACCTTGACGGTGACGGTCTGCTCGGCCGGGTGCGAGGCGAAGTACGCCCCGACCAGCCCGCCGTACCAGGGCCAGTCGTATTCGGTGTCGGAGGCGGCGTGCACGCCCACGTACCCGCCGCCGCCCTGGATGTAGCGCTCGAAGGCGGCCTGCTGGGCGGCGTTGAGCACGTCACCGGTGGTGGACAGCCAGATCACCGCGGCGAACCGGTCGAGGTTGGCGTCGGTGAACTGGGCCGCGTCCTCGGTGGCCTCGACGGTGAAGCCGTTGGCGGCGCCGAGTTGCTGGATGGCGGTGATGCCCGGGGTGATGGCTCCGTGTCGGAAGCCGGCGGTCTTGCTGAAGACCAGCACGGAGAACGGTGCGGCGCTGGCCGTGGGTGGCACGGCGACGATGCCGCCCGCCACGAGGATCGCGCTCAGCGCGACGCCGAGCCACGATCTCAGGGATCTGCGCACGATAGGTCCTTTCGCGGTGCGAGGACGGCGTGCGCCGATCACGCCTAGCGGTGGTGGGACGAGACATGCGAATGCATCGTTGCGTTCGGATCACCGCTGCGTCAAGCGCTCTCCCACTATCCGTGAGAGCGTTATCTCCGCAGGTCAGGGGCGACTGTGGCGGGCGAGATCAAATAACGGTTTTCGGGCCGCGATCCGCGCCTGGAGGGCCTGATGCGCCAGCGGCAATCCATCGCTTAGGGAAGGCTGCCCTTCCCAAAATATCCCCAAAAGAGGCTTCTGATGGGGAGTTGTCCCGTCGAAGCCGGGTACTGCGATTGCCCGGCACCACCGACGGAAGCGAGACCGCTCATGACTGACATGCTGGAGATGCCCCGGGTCCACGAGTGCACGGTCACCGACTGCGGCTACAACCACGACGGCTGCCACGCGTTCGCCATCACCATCGGACAGCAGAACGCCAGCTGCGCCACGTTCATCGACACCTCGGCCAAGGGCGGGCTGGACCGCGTCATCGCCCAGGTCGGGGCCTGCAAACGCTCCGACTGCCAACACAACGCCGAACTGGAGTGCCACGCGCAGTCCATTCGGGTGGGGCCCGGCCAGGACATCGCCGACTGCCAGACGTATCAGCCACGCTGAGCGCTCCGCAGGCACCGATGCGGGGCGGCCACCGCTGCGAGGCGGACGCCGTCAGCGCTCAGCGACCGCCCGCGACCAGCTCGGCGATCATTCCCTCGCAGCTGCGGACGACGACCTGGGCCCCGCGCCGCTGCACGAGCGGAAGCAGGGGGTCCTCCGCCCGGTCCCGCCATTGCCACTGCGCATCGGTGGCGACCTCCCAGAGCCGCTGCACGGTCGCCTCGTGCTCGACACCGAGCCGGGCGGCGAGGCCCACGCCGTCACCCCCGATCAGCCGCTGCGCCTCGGCAGCCAGCTCGGCGTCGAACCCGAGCCGGGTGTTCCGCAGCGCCACCAGCAGGCGTAGCTCCCGAAACTCGTGCGCACCGACGAGGATCTGCTCGACCACGCCGGCCAGCTCGGCAGAACCCCGGGTGGGCTGGGCCCGCAGCAGCGCCTCGACCGCGGCCAGCGCTGACCGGGCCTTGAGCGCGTCGCGGCGGTCGATGAAACAGCGGGTCACCGACTCGCGCAGCTCGGTGAGACCGCTGCGCCGAATGAGCTCGGCGGAGAGCTTCACCCGGCTGTCAAAGCCGCTGCGGACCAATGTGGCCGCCAGCCGGACACCGAAGACCCCGAACCGATCCAGCAGCGCGGCGCGCACCTCGGTGTCCAGCCGTACCGGCAGCTCGCCGCGAAGGAAGCGGTCGGCGGAGATCAGGTGGGCGTCCAGCTCCGCCCGGGGCACCTGGGCCAGCGTCGCGAGCGCGGCGAAGTCCGACTCGCTGAGCATTCTGCCCGCCAGGCCGATCATCCCACTGCACGCCACCACGTTCACGCTGACCGCGCGAACCCGCGGATCGCGGTAGTGCCGCCGAGCGAGCTGACGGGCGGTGAGCAGCCCGTCGATCCGGCCTCCGCCGGTCTCGTCCGCCCGGGACAGCACCATGATCACATTGACCGGCGCGGTCTGCCCGACGGCGCTGTCCCGGCCGGACTCCAGCACCCGCAGATCACTGTCGCGACCGTCGCGGGTCAGGTACAACACCGCGTCCGCATCCCGTAACACCCGGTCCAACACTGGCACGCGGCCCTGCTCATCGGTGCCGCTGACCGCCGGGGTGTCGATCAGCGTGACCTGCCGCAGCGCCCGCGTCGGCCACTGCACCACGATGTCCCCGACGGCCCCCGCGCCCCAGCCGAGATCCACCCGCAGCCCGGTGGCCGACTTGACCACCGTCAGTTCCTGCGGAGGCTGACCGGCCGGGTAGGCCGTGGCGCGCGGCGCAGCGCCGTCCTCGTACCAGGTGAAGACGCCATCTGCCCTCTCGACCGGTGCGACCTCCTCCCCCATCAGCGCGTTGAGCACCGTCGACTTGCCGGATCGCCACGGGCCGGCGACCGCGATCCGCAGCGGTTGCTCCAACCGGGCCACCTGATGTCGCAACTGCCCGACGGCCCGGGGGTCGTCCTGGTAGAGGTCGATGGCCTGGTGCAGCAACCCCCAGGCCGCCTCGTCCAAGCGCAGCCCCACGGTCATGCTCGAGGCTCCACCAGCATCGGAGCGGAACGGGCACCGGTCACCTGCTGGGCCTGCTCGTAGAGCGCGGCCAGCCGGGTCATCTTCAGCCGGATCTCGCGCTGCCGCTGCTCGCGCAGCGAGGCATCGGTGTCGGCCTCCTGCTTCGCGCTCCGGAACGACTGGACGATGGCCTCCTGGAGCTCCTCGGTCAGCCCCGTGAAGTGGTCCCGCAGCATCCGCTGCACCTGCCGGGCGGTGTCCCGGCAGTCTCGGATCATCCGGACGAAGACGTCGTCGACATGCCGCTGGATGGACGCCTTGACGGTCGCCTGCCGGCGGCGGAGCAACTGCTTGCTCTCGTCGCGGATGCTCTTGCCGCCGAACAGCGCCCCGATGCCAACCGAGACCGGGTTGATCATCGGCATCCCGGCCAAGGTGGTCGCCAGACCAAACATCAGCATGCCGCCGTACGAGCCCTTCATGCCGGTGAACAGCTTCTGGCCCGTGGTGAACCGGTCGATCGTCGGCCGTTCCAGCTCTGGCAGTCGCTCGCCGATGTCGTCCGGCATCGTCATCGACCAGGGCGGCAGCACGTCGTAGCCGTACCGGTTGAAGTTGGCGGCCACCCGGCGGGCGATCCAGTCACAGCGCTGGATCAGCCACTCGTGGTTCGCCTCCGCCGCCTCCACCAGGCTCCTCTCCAGCCAGTCGTGGAAGGTGTCCCAGGCGACCAACGGATCGGCGGTGTCGAACGCCTCGTCCACCGTGCGCAGGATCTGACGGGTCCGGTCTCGAAGGTCGTACTCGATGTCGGAGAGCAGGTCGCCGATCTCGTCGTTGAGCGTGTTCTGCCACCGGGTCGAGCACCGGCGCAGCTCGTCGACCTCGCGTTGCGCCGCATGCAGCCGGGAAATCGGCCCGGACTGCTCCTCGGCCTCCTGGGTCGCCAGCTCGGCGCGCAGCGGCGCGGCCAACTGCTCCACCACCGTCCGGGCCACCGTCTGCACCGACGCCCTGGCCAGTTGGTTGGCCTTGCCTGCCAGATCCTGCTGCAGCCGGGCGATCAGCACGGGAAAGCCGGACTCGGCGTTGAGGCCACGGTCGTCGACCGCGGCAGCGCGCAGTCGCAGCGTCGCCGAGACCGGGATCAACGTCGCCGGGACGCCAGCTTCGGCCAGGTGCTGCCGGTTGCGCTCGGCGACCGCACGCCAGTCCGCCACCAGATCGGTCTTGCTCTGCACCACGACCACGTTCGGATGTGACCGCATGACATGCAGCAGCATGTTCAGCTCGGCAACCGACAGTTCCCGGGTGGAGTCGGAGACCAGCAGCACGGTGTCGGCGCGGGCGGGAGCAGCGACCGAGGCGGCACCGCCGATAGCGGCGATCTCGTCGGTGCCGGGAGTGTCCACCAGCACCAGCCCGGCACCGAGCAGGGCGCGGGGCACCCCGATCTCGACGTACGCCGGGCCGCCACCCGGCCGCCGCCCGATCATGCCGGCCACGCCCGCCGCGACCTGGTTGAGCGCCACCGGGGTCCGCTCGACGGTCAGCGCGACGGCAGTGCCGGCGGGACGGCCCGGGGCTGGTGGCGGTGCCTGGGCCACGGCGGCGGACGGGACCTCGGCGTGCTGCACCACGGTCGGCAGGACGGTCGTGCGGCCGTCGCCGACCGGGCAGGCCGGCGCGTTGATGATCGCGTTGATCAACTGACTCTTGCCCTGGTTCGGCTCACCGATGACCAGGACGCGGAGCGTCGGGTCCAGCAGTTGGGCGCGTTTCTGCCGCACCGTCTGGAGTAGATCGCCACGACCGTGTGCACTGCAGGTGCGGGCGATTTCGTCCAGCACGTCCAACCAGATCCCGGCCATCACCGCACCAAGTGTGCGGATTTCGGCTCAATTATCAAGAGGGACCGGATGTGGAACCGGAGAGGGCCGGATCGCCTGAAGCGATCCGGCCTCCCGTTCCTACCGGAAATCCCCGTCAGAGCAGACCACCGGTGATACCCAGCAGCCCGTGGTCAGACGAGGCGTGCGAGTCGCCCAGCACACCATCGGTGACTCCGCCGGTCACATCGCCGACCGTGCCGGTGACACCGGGGAGGAGGCTGTCCACCTGGTGCGTCACACCGCCCACGGCGGACGGTACGTCGAGCGGCGGGACCACGCCGCCGACAACGCCGCCGTGCCCGAGGCCGAGCCCGCCCAGGGTGTCGTCGATACCGAGGGAGCCAACGACACCATTGATCTGACCGTGGGTGCCGGAGAGGACACCGCCGGTCAGATCACCGCCGAGCAGACCCGGGTCGGTGGCGCCGAGCAGGCCGGTCGGGTCGCCGACCGCGCCGGTGACGTCCCCGAGCACCGGGTCCGTGATGGCGTCCACCGGCTGCACCACGTCGGCATCGAGGGTGTACGCCACGTCGGAAACACCGGCCAGGTCGGTGTCGAGGCCGTTCGGGCCGACGCCCAGGCCGATCCCCGGCAGCACGGTGACCCCGGCGGCGGCGGTTGCCGGGTCGAACGCGATGGCGCCGAGCACACCGGCCTTGACGTCCACGCCCGTGGGAGAACTCGTGACGCTGATCTGCTGCGCCACGCTCTGCAGCTGGCCCACCACGTCGGTGGTGTCGGTCACCAGCGGGTCCAGCCCGAGCTGGCTGACGGACGGGGCCAACGGCGCGAGGCCCTGCCCCGGCGCGTAGTCGACGACCAACGGTACAACGTCCTGCACGTCGGTCGCGGTGATGTCGGTGAGCCCCGCAGCCCGCAGCGCACCCTCGGGGTCGAGGTCGAAGGCCGACCGCGCGTCGGGGTTCGTCAGCAGGTCGAGCACGAAGTCGTGGAGGGTCTGGTGCGAGTCCATGTGCCGGTTCTCCTCGGAAGTGGCGTCGGCGAATGTCGTACGTCGACAGTGACGCTATTGCCGGGCACGCCCCCGGACATCGGGGCTCAGCCCGCATCCGCCCCGGTTGAACTAGGGGCTCCTCCGCCTCGTACGTTAGGGGGACAGGGGGAAACCGTCCCGGCAAGATTAGGGTCCCGACCAGGGACTGATCTCTGGTACGAACGTAGGAGCCCGCGGGGTTCGCCGGGGGTGGGTCGTCGGCAGCACCGACGCCATCGCCACCGAACGGCCAACTCACGGGGAGAGAAGAGACGATGCCGTACGTCCTGGGGATAGACATCGGAAGCACCAACACGGCCGCCGCCGTCGCGCGGCGACACGGCACGACCTGGACGCGTCCCGAGGTCATCCCGCTGACCGCCGACTCAGCTCTCGTACCGTCGGTGCTGTGCCTGTCGGAGGACGGCTCGCTGCACGTCGGCGAGCCCGCGACCGACGACGGCAGCCGCACCACCCGCGACTTCGTCCACCGGATCGGCGATGACGTGCCCCTGCTGCTCGGCGGCGAGGCATGCGCCCCGCAGACGCTGACCGCGGAGCTGGCGGCGTGGGTGGTGGAACGGGCTCACGCCCTGGAGGGCCGCGCGGCCGAGGCGATCGTGCTCAGCCACCCGGCGGGGTGGCGCCCCTACCGGCGCGAGATGCTGCACCGGGCGCTGTCGGACCTTGGCCTGCGTCACGTGACGTTGCTGCCCCGCACGGTCACGGTGGCCGAGAGTCACGCGGCCCGAGGGTTCGCGGGCACCACGGCCGTCGTCTACGCCCTGGGGGGCAACAGCTTCGAGGCCGCCCTGGTGCGTCGCACCGCGCGCGGCACGTACGAGACGTTCGGCACGCCGCAGGGTCTCGACTCGATCGGCGGCGCCGACTTCGACGAGGCGCTGGCCGAGCATGCCCGTACCGTCCTGGCCCGGGAGCTGGCCGCCACCGCACGTCGGGGCGCCCAGGCCGCGCTGCGCGGGCTTCGCGCGGAGTGTGACCGGGTCAAGCGGGTGCTGACCGTCGATCTCACGGCCGACGTGGTGCTGGCCCTGCCGAGCGGCCCGGCACGGATACCGGTGACCCGGGCGCAGTTCGAGGACATGATCCGCCCGACGGTGCAGGCCACCGTCGACCTCCTGCTTCGGGCCGTGCAGAGTGCCAACCTGACGTCGGCGCAGCTCGACGGCGTCCTGCTGGCGGGCGGCTCCACCCGCGTCCCGCTCGTCGCCGAGCTGATCAGCGCGGCCCTCCCAGTCCCCGTCGAGGTGGAGCCGGATTCACAACTGACCGCCGCCACCGGGGCAGCCATGGCAGCCTGCCAGGTGGTGTCGCCACGCCCTCGCCACCCGGCACCGGTACGCGACCCGGCCCCGGTCGTCGGCACCGGGCGGGCCACCATCCCGGCACCGCGCCGCCCGCACCACGACACCACCGTCCCGGGCGATCCGCCACCGCGGCCCCCGGTCCGGGTCCTCCCACTGGAACTGCCGAAGCCGTCCCGCCTGGCGCTGGCCCGCAGCCGGGGACGCGAAGGATGACCCCAATGATCATGAATGACATCGCCGAATCAGGGCTGATGCTGGACAAGGGCCCGCAGGCCCTGCTGGACACGGTCGTGCAGGATCCGACCAGCCCGCTCACCGTCGGCATCGCCGGCCCAGGCGGTCACGGAAAGACCGCACTGCTCGCGGAGCTGGCACGGGTCCACCGACGCGCCGGAATCACCGTACGCACGGCCGCGCCGGAGCCGGGCGAAACGGTCGACCCCGACACACTGGTGCTGGTCGACGACGCGCACCTGCTCGACGACGCGCGGATCGGGGTGCTGCTGCGTCTGGTGGCCGCCCGTCGGCACCGGCTGGTGGTCGCCCATCGCCCGTGGCCCCGGCCAGCGGCCCTCAGCGAGCTGGTCGACACCCTGCGGCGCGACGGGCAGACCGTGCTGCTCACGCCGTTCACCCGGGAGCAGACCGCCGCCTACCTCGCCTCCACGCCCGAGTTGGGCCGCCGCGACGACCTGGTCGACTTCGTACACACACAGACCTCCGGCGTACCCCGGGACGTCGAACGGCTCGTGCGCGGCCTGGCCGGCACGGAGACCCTGACCGGCACCGTGGTCGACCCGCCCCGGTCCGTCGTCGGAGAGTTCGGGCCGGACCTGGACGTTCAGCCCGCCGCCGTACGACGACTGCTGCTCGCCGTCGCGGCGGGCGAGCCGCTGCCGGTGAGCATGCTCGGCGTACTCCTGGGCCGCGAGCCGGCGGCGGTGGACGAGCTGATCGCCACGACCAGGGCGGCCGGGCTGCTCGGCGCCGACGGCCGGCTCGCGCCGATCGTCCGGCGGGCCGTCACCACGCTCAGCCCGACCACCGACCGGACCGCGGTCTGGCGCCGGCTCACCGAGTTGCAGCTCGCTCGGGGCGGCGCGGTGCTGCCGCTGGTCCGCTCCCTGCTCGCGGTCGGCGCGCTCGGCGACTGCCCGGCCTCGACCCTCGCAGCGGCAGCGAGTGAGGCTCTGGCCGATGACCCGGCGTTCGCCGCCGACCTGTTCGCCGCCGCCACGGCGGCCGGACGGCCGGCCAGCGCCCAGCAGGCGCTCGCCGCCGCGCTCGCCGGCAACCTCGACGACGCCCTGCGGCTGGCGGACCGACTGCTGGCCACGGCCCTTCCGCCCGAGCGTTGCGAGGCGGCCGTCGTGGCCGCGACCGCCCTGGCCCATCGCGGTCACGTCGGTCGCAGCGTGGAGCTGTACCGGTGGTCGGGCACCGCCTCGGCGGTGGCGTTCGCCGTCGTCGGCGGGCTCGCCGGCGGCGACCTGGGCGCCACCGCCGAGCAGCCGGCGGGCGACCCCGCGAGCGAACCATTAACCTCGCACGCCAGCGCCGCCCGACTGATGGCCAACGGGGTACGCGAGAGCGTGACCGGCGCGCCGACCGGCGCGCTCTCCGCGCTCGTGCAGGCCGCCGCGCTGCTGGAGCCGGACGGACGGGCCGCGCTCCTACCGGACAGCCCAGCGGCGCTGGCCGCGTTGACGGCGGTGCACTGCGGTGAGCTGGAGATCGCCGAGCGGGTCCTGCACCGGGCCTTGGGTGCCGGTGTCGGCGGCCCGCTGATGGCTCGCCGCCATCGACTGTTGCAGGCCTGGATCCTGATGGTCCGTGGCGAGACGCACGCCGCGACCGAGCGCCTCGTCACGGTGACGCTCGACGGTCGGCAGTTGGAGTCACGCGACCTGCTCTTCGCCGCCGCGATCCGGATGGGCATCGGCCGGCGCAACAGCGACCTCGGGGCGCTCAAGCGTGGCTGGGGGCAGGCGCTGGAGGCGGTTGTTCGGCACCCCGTCGACCTGTTCACGCTGCTCCCGCTGGGTGAGCTGGCCATCGCGGGCGCACGGCTCGGTGACCTGGCCCGGCTGGAGCCGTACCTGCGGGAGGGGCGTTCGTTGCTCGGCCGACTCGGCGACCCACCACTGTGGAGTGTGCCGCTGCACTGGAGTGGTCTGCACGCCGCGATCCTGACCGGCGAGCCGGCCGTCGCCGACGAACACGTCGCCGCGCTACTCGCCGCCGCGGGCCACAGCCGGTACGCCGCCGTGGTCGCCGCAGCCGGGGAGAGCTGGGTGGAGGTCCTTCGGGGCGTCGTCGACCCCGCCCGGGTGGAGGCCGCCGCCCGAGGGCTGCACGACACCGGGCTGCGCTGGGACGGTGCTCGCCTCGCCGGCCAGGCCGCGATCCGTACCGCGGACCGGCGGGCGATGACCACCCTGCTGGAGTGCGCCCGCGCATTGCAGGGGCGGCCACCCAGCGGCTCGGTCGGACCGGCACCGACGACCGGTGAGAGCACGGCGCGGGTCGCCGGCCCCACCCAGCAGGGGCTCAGCGACCGCGAGTACGAGGTCGCCGAGCTGGTGCTGGCCGGGTTGACCTATCGGGAGATCGGCGACCGGCTCTTCATCTCGGCCAAGACCGTGGAACACCACGTGGCGCGAATGCGCAACCGGCTGAACTGCGCCAACCGCACCGAGTTGCTGGCTCTGCTGCGCACCCTCGTCGCCGACCGGGCCAGTGACACGGCCGGCCAGCCGTGGCCGCAGCGGGCGACCCGATGAGGCACCCACGCCACGGGCGCCGCCGCACCGAGCGGGGCGGCAGGTGACGCGTAGCGAGGTCCGGCTGATCCGGACCAGGCTGGCCGTGCTGGCCGCCGTCCTGATCACGCTTTGGTCGTACGCGGCCTACGTGACCAGCCAGGACGCCGTCGACCTGTTGCGGGTGCGGGCCCTGGCGGACACCCTGGGTCAGCCCATCGACCGCCTGATCCTGAGCCTGCAGACCGAACGCCGGTTCACCGCCGAGACGATCGCCGGGGCCGGGCCGACGGCGACCCCGCTGATCGGGGCACGCGAGGGCACCGACCGGGCTGCCACCGAGGTCCGCGAGTTCACCGAGGGCCGCGACCTTCGGCTGCTCAGCGCCGGCGAGGTCCGCGACCGGGCCGGCGAACTGGTCCGACGGCTGGACGGCCTGGGCACGATCCGGTCCCAGGTGGACGCCGGGCGGCTCGACCAGGCCGAGGCGGTCGACGGGTACGACCAGGTCATCGACGTCGCCTTCCGGGTGTACGGCCAAGAGTGGGGCGCGAACGAGAGCGAGTTGGCCGCCGACACCCGGGCGGTCATCGCGCTGGCCCGCGCCCGCGAGTTGCTCGCCCGGGAGGACACCCTGGTCAGCGCGGCCCTGACCGGTGAACGGCTCAGTGTCGACGAACGGCGCCGACTGACCGGACTCGTCAGCAGTCAGCGGTACGCGCGCACCGAGGCCGCAGCCGGACTGTCGGGCGAGCGCCAACTCCTCACGACGGGCCCCGAGTTCGCGGGCCTGGTCGCCCTGGAGGACAGGCTGTTATGGGCGGACACCGCGAACGCCCTGGTCGGGATCACCATGCCGGCCTGGCGGGCCGCGGCCGACACCGCCCTCGACACGCTGCAGACACTGGTGACGGCCACCGCTCGTAGCAGCGTCGAGCGGGCCACGCCGGGTGCCGCCGTGATCGTCGCACGTACCGGCGCGGTGGTGGGGCTCGGCCTCATCGTCGTGCTCGTGCTCCTGTTGAGCTGGGCAGGCACCGTCCGGCGCCTGGCCGACGAACTGACCGGGCCGGACGTCGACTCCCCGGTCGTGGCGCGGGATGCCACGGCCACGGTCCTGGCGCGGGATGCTGCGGCAACGGTCCTGGCGCGGGATGCCACGGCAACGGTCGTGGCGCGGGATGCTGCGGCCACGCCGGACGGCGCCGACCCGGAATTGTTCCTGCGGCTCACCCGACGCAACCAGGTTCTGCTGCGCGATCAGCTCAGCCTGCTCGACGGGATGCAGCGCCGGGAGCGGTCCGCCGAGGAGACCGCCGAGCTGTTCCAACTCGACCACCTCACCACCCGCATCCGACGCAACGTGGAGAAGTTGATCGCCCTCGCGGGCGCGACGCCCGCCCGCCGCTGGCGGCGCCCGGTGCCACTGCTCGACGTCGCACGCGGTGCGGTCGCCGAGGTGCCGGACTACCACCGGGTCCTGATCGCGCCGCACTGGCCGTGGTCGCTCGCGGGTCCCGCCGTCACGGACGTCATCCACCTGCTGGCGGAGCTGATCGAGAACGCCCTCGCCTTCTCTCCGGCGGACACCACCGTCCGGGTCACCGGCGAGCGCCGACCGCAGGGGTGCGCCGTCCTGGTGATCGACGACGGGCCTGGCCTGGACGCGTCCGCGCTCGCCGAGGCGAACCACCTGCTCGATAGCCCGCCACCGGCCCGCCCGCCCACGGGCCCGGCGGGGCTGTACACCGCCGCCGTGCTGGCCGACCGCTGTGGTGCCCACGTCTCGCTGCGTCCCAGCCAGCGGGGTGGGACGGCCGCGATCGTGCTCCTCTCGGCCCGGCTGGTCACGGCGACCGACACCGGCCGTGGCCCGTCCGCAGCAGCGCCCGGCGACCCGTTCCCGCAGGCCGGGAACGGCGCCCATCTGCCCAACCCGAGCGGCGGCGAACTGCCGACGCGGGTCCGTCACACCGGGCCGACCGGCCCCGAACACCGCAACACCGGCCTCGACACGGTCGAGTTGCCGGTCGCGAGAGCAGCGAGGAGACACCAATGACGTCTGCAGTGGTCACCGACGACAACCTGACCGGCGCCCTGGACCGCCTGGTCGACCGAGTGCACGGCGCGGAGTTCGCCGTGGTGCTCTCTCCCGACGGGCTGCCCCTCGGCGGTTCCCGGCAGGTGGAGGCGAAGCTGGCCGAGCAGATCTCCGGCGTGGTCGCCGGCCTCATCGCGTTGGGGCTCGCCGCCACCCGGGTCTGCGACGCGGGTGGCCTGCGCCAGGTCGTCGTGCAGATGTCGCGAGCGTTCCTGTTCATCGCCACCATCCCGAACGGGACCATCCTCACCGTCCGGATCGCCGGTGACGACGTCGAGGTCGGCGACATGGCGTACGAGGTGGCGCTCTTCGTGGGGCAGGCCGAGCGGCACCTGCCGATCAGTCTGGGACCGGCCTCCTCGGCGACGATCGAGGACACTGGTGCACACCACCGGCACCGCTGACGAGGCGTGGTACGACGACGACGCGGGCCCGGTCGCCCGGCCATACACGATGACCGGCGGGCGCACCGCGCCCGCGCGCGGCCAGTTCGACCTGATCTCACTGGTCGTCGCCCGGCGGGCGGTCACGCCTTCCACACCGCTCTTCCCCGAACAGGCGCGGATCGTCGAGCTGTGTCACCATCCAGTGTCGGTGGCTGAGGTCGGCGCCGAGCTGGACCTTCCACTGGGCACCGTCCGGGTGCTGCTCGGCGACCTGGTCACGGCCGGGCTGATCGAGACGCATGACCCGCCGGTGCTGTCGGAGCTGCCGACCGACGATCTGCTTGAGGCGATACTCGTCGGGCTTCGCGCCCTGTGAGAGGGCAGGTGCCATCCGCGACCCGGACGGATCGCGGGCGCGCACCCGGCGCCGAATTGAAGGGGAGACAGGCAGTGCCGGCAACACCACCCCAACCACGCCGTACCGTGGCGATCATTCTGCTGGACCGCATCGTGGCCCTCGTTACGGCCGCACGGCGGGTGCTCACCGGTCGGGACGACGTCTCGCGGGCCACCTGGGTGGCCATGATCGCGGCGTTCGGGGTGCTGATCGCGACGGCCGTCTCCGTCATCGGGGTCCTGCGTACGCCGGAGAAGTTGACACCGGTGACCCTCGATCCGCCGCCGTCCGCCGAGCAGGTGCGCACACCGCCGGCCGGCACTTCCCGGGCACAGCCGCGACCGGCTGCCACCAGCCTGGCTGCGTCCGCTCCCCCGGCAGCCGGCTCGGCCACCCCAACCCCGCCGATCGTCGGCGCGTCGGTCCGGCCCACACCGACCGGTTCGACGGCAGCGCCCCCACCGGCCGCGCTGCACGCCGACTTCGCCATCGCGGACAACGCCCTGCTCAGTTATGGCGCGGCCGTGACGATCAGCAATCCCGGGCCCGTGTCGGTGCCGCAGTGGTCGCTGACCGTCACCCTGCCCCGGGAGTCTCTGCGCGTCAGTGCGGTCGAGGGCGCACGGGTCAGCCGGGACGGTGCGGTGTGGACGTTCGTGCCGGACGGAAGCGCCGGTCAGGTGCCTGGCAGCGCTTCGGTCCGGGTCACGTTCCGAGTCAACGGCTCGCCGGCCGGTTCCGCCCCGGAGGCGTGCACCATCGACGGTGCCGCCTGCACCGGCCTGCCGAACTGACCACCCCGCCCGATGGGGTGGGGTACACCCAGCGTTCCGGCGGCAGCCACACGTCATTGATCATGAATTCGGGTGCGCTTCGTACCGTTCCCGCCATGACTGTCCTACCCGCATCATCGTCGCCCGACCGCTCCGGATCGAGGCTCGGCGCCCTGCGTAGCCGGGTCGCCGCCACCGTCGCCGCCCTCGCCGTCACCGGCGCTGCCGTCGCGGTCACCGTCGCGGCCTCGTCGCCCGCCACTGCCGAGCCGGGCAGCGTCGTCGTCTCGGAGAACTTCTCGACCGGGTCACTGCCCGCCGGTTGGAACGCGGTCGACGGCACCTGGAAGGTCGAGAACGGCCGGCTGTACGGAACCTCCGCCAGCTCCGGCGAGAACAACAAGATCACCTTCGGTCGGCACCTGAACGACTTCCGCCTTGAGGCGACCATGCGCTTCGAGTCGGTCTCCGCCGCCACCCGCTGGGCCTCACTCGGCATCGATGTCCCCGCCGACGGCGCCACCCCGTGGTGGATCGCCACCATGCGCAGCGGCACCACCGCCGCCAACGGTCTCGAGTTCGCCCAGCGGACCACGGCCAACGCCTGGGTCGTGGCGAACACCGCCTCCGCCCCGTACGCCGCCGGCACCGGCCGGGACATCCGCGTCGCCGTCGAGGTGCGCGGCAACCAGGCCCGCTGGATCTTCGACGGGCGGGAGGCGATGCGGACGAACAGCCTCCAGCGCTCTGCCAACGGCGTCCAGGGGCTCTTCGTCAACGGCTCCACCGTGTCGTACGACGACGTCACCGTCACCGAGCTGGCACCGAACGGCTACATCCGGCCCGAGGGCAGCCCGTTCACCGTGATCGCCCACCGGGGCGCGTCCGCCGCCGCACCGGAGAACACCCTCGTCGCGCAGGAGATCGCCCGCAAGGGCGGTGCCGACTGGATCGAGAACGACGTCCAGCCGAGCAAGGACGGCATCCCGTTCATCCTGCACGACGGCACTGTCGACCGGACCACCGACGGCACCGGCAATATCCGGGACCTGAGCGCCGCGCAGATCAAGGCACTCGACGCCGGCTCCTGGTTCGGCCCGCAGTACGTCGGCGAGCGGGTGCCCACCCTCGCCGAGCAGCTCGCCGACCTGCGGACCCGGGGCGGCAACCTGCTCGTGGAGATCAAGGGCAAGCACACCCGGGACGAGGTCGCCACGATCATCCAGGTGATCCGGGACGAACAGATGATGGGCCGGGTCTTCATCCAGAGCTTCGAGGTCGACGCGCTGAAGTACACCTACGAACTCGCCCCCGAGCTGCCGCTCGGCCTGCTCCGCAGCAACCTCGACGCCGACCCGGCGGCGATCGCCAAGGAGCTGCATCTGACCGCGTACAACCCGGACGGCAACGCGCTGCTCGCCAAGCCGGAGGTCATCGCCCCGCTGCACGCCGCCGGGGTCGCCGTGATGGCCTGGACGATGGACTCGGCCGGCCTGTGGCAGCGGTTGGAGCGCATCGGCACCGACGCGATCATCACCAACCGTGCGTCCGAGCTGGTCGGATGGAACTCGGCATTCCTGCAGCGGGCCTCCGCCGACCCGACGGTGGAGATCACCTCGCCGGCCAACGGGGCTCGGCTCGACCGGGCGCAGTCCCCGGTGATCGCGGTCGCCGCGACCAACGCGGACACCGTCACCGTCACGTTGGACGGCAAGAAGTCAGCCGCCGGGCGCAAGCTCGACCTGGCCAAGCTGACCGCGGGTCGCCACACCATCTCCACCCAGGTGACCGGGCCTGAGGGCACCGCCACCGCGACCAGCACCTTCACCGTGACGGTGAGCCAGGCCGGCCTCGGCTACCTGATCCTCACGTCCGGCGCCGATGCGGCTGCCATCACCGCGATGACCACCAAGCTGGTCCACGCCCAGTACGCCGAGCTGGCTACCTACGCCGACCGGCAGGCCGGCAAGCTCGTCCCGGCCGAGGTCGCCAGCGTCATCGCCGCCGACGCCCGTACCCTCGCGCTGAAGTAGTCCAGACCGGTCCCCGCCGTCGCCCCGACGGCGGGGACCAACGCGTCTCAGTGGACGGCCACCGGCGGCTCAGCCCGCTCCCCCTGCTTCCGCAAAGCCGGCAGTGCCGGCGCGAGTGCCGCCAGCATGCACAGGCCGCCGATCGGAAGCAGATCGAGGGTGACCACCGGCAGGACGATGCCGGCGAGCAGCAGCGGAACGCTCCACCACGGCAGGCGTCGCCTGGCGGCGAGCATGCCCGCGAGAACGACCAGGCCCAGGAAGAAGAGCTGGGGTACGACGTCGTAGAAGGCCACCTCGACGCCCGGGATGTCCTTGAAGTCCGCGCCGAGCGCTGACATCTCCGCCCGGTCCGCGGCCAGGAGCCCTTCCACGATGTCAGCGCCGAACTGCACCATCGTCGCGGCGAGCCCCACCAACGTCAGAGCCACCACCCCGGTGCGCCACGGGCTGCGGGGCAGCAGGCGGGCCAGCGCGAGAACGGTGGGGACGAAGAACACCATGCCGGCGAGGCCGACCAGATGTGCGGCCTGCCAGTCGATCCCCGGGCCGTACACCCCGTCGGATCGTGCCCACAGACGTACCAAGCCGTAGGCCGCGATACCGACCGGCCCGGCAATCACATAGAGCGCAGCGCGTTTCATGCCAGCCATCATCTGGTCGCCGATGCCGCCCGACCTCCGGGCACGTCCCTTGCCTGGCCCCGAGATCCGACTCAGGTCTTCCACCGAGCAACCCTTGATCCACCCGCACGCTAGCGGGGCAGAAACCGCCAAGACGCCAACCCTCGGGTCCCGGGCCCCCGGGTCCGGGCCCGCCCAACGATCTTGCAGTTCCGGTCGCTGTTTTGCGCGGCATGCCCCTTGAGTCGGGACAGAAAGTGCAAGATCGCGCAGGTGCGGGGCGTGGCGCGACGGGCCATCCGGCGTGAGTGGGGTCACCGCTCACTGATCAGTGGGGCGTAGTCGGCGCGGGTGCGCGGTTCGGTGGACAGGGAACCGTCGGCCCGGGGCACGCCGAGGGCTTTGCCGTCGCGCAGGAACGCCACGGTGGTTACGTCGTCTCGACTGGTCAGAGTGCAGACGATCTGCCCGAAGGCGAGGACCTCGTCGCTGCGACCGGCGTCGTCGGCGGGTTCGTCCACCGCGACAATGGCCTGCGTGCCGGTCACGGTCGCACCAGCGGTGTTGACCGCGCCCGGCAGCGCGCTGGTCAGGTTGCTGTCGCGTTCGGCTCCGGTGGGTCCGGCGAGCAGGTGTCGCAACTGTTCCTCGATGGTGGGCGGCTCATCGGCGCGCCGGTCGACCGGGATGATGTGGCTGTCGCGGACCAGGCAGATTGTCTCGATGGCACGGCCGGCCGGTGCGGTGGTGTCGGCGGGAACGGAGCCGCGGAACGGTCCTCGCGGGGGCTGCACCGTTCGAGGGCTGTCGTCGGTGGGGATGCCACAACCGGTCAGCAGCACGGCGAGTGCCAACGGGACGAGACGGCGGCGGTTCACGGCAGGCTCCCCGGCAGGGTGACCCGAAACCGGGCGCCTCCGCCCGGACGGTCGGCGACGGTGACGTGCCCCGCGTGCGCGACCGCGTGCTGGGCGACCAGCGCGAGCCCGAGCCCCGTGCCGTCACCCGCGCCGCGGGTGTGGGCGGCTCGCCCCCGGACGAAACGGTCGAAGATCGTCTCGCGATCATCGACGGGCACGCCCGGGCCCTCGTCGTCGACCTCGATGATGCCGGTGTCACCGTCGCGGCACAGGCGAACGGCTGCGGGGCCACCGCCGTAGGTCACGGCGTTGTCGAGCAGGTTCGCCAGGACCTGGGCGATCCGCCGCCGCTCGACCTGCCAGGTCGGGGGTACGTCCGGTGCCAGGTGGACGAGGCTGACCGGCAGGTCGTACGCGTGGCACGCCTCCCCGGCCAACTTCACCACGTCCACCGGGGCACGGTGGGCGGGCTGGTCGCTACGGGCCAGGTCGATCAGGTCGTTGACCAGTCGCTGGAAGCGGTCGATCTCGTCGGCGACGAGCCCGGCGGCAGTCGCCGTTCGTTCGTCCTGGTGTTCCCGACGACGGGCCAGGACGCTGGCCGCCGCGGCGAGGGTCTGCAGTGGTGAACGCAGCTCGTGGCTGACGTCGCCGGCGAACCGGCGGTCCCGCTCGATGCGACGGGCGAGTTGGTCGACCATCTGGTTGAACGAGGAGGAGAGGCGGGTCAGGTCGGGGTCGGTGGCCGGGTCCAGCCGGGCCGTGAAGTCGCCGGCGGCGATCTTCTCGGCCGCGTCGGCGACCGCCGTCAGCGGCCGTAGGCCGTGCCGTGTGGCGTACCAGCCGAGGGCGGCACCGGACCCGGCGACCATCACCGCGACGCTGGTCAGCGCGAGCGCCAGGACCTGGAGCGTCTGCTCCAGCTCGCGCAGCGAGTTGACCTCGAAGTACGTCGCCGTCGCGGACAGGGGCACCCCCACCACCAGGGCGGGCTGTCCGTGGACGCGTACGCGCTGCACTGCCGGCTCCCCGGAGGCGACGACCCGACGCAGGTCGACGGGAATGGCGGCGGTGGTGCCCGGGTCGGCGGTGCGGGCGTACCACTCGCCGTTGAGGTGCAGCACGGGCCGCCGGCTCCCGCCGGTGTCCAGCGACCGGAGCACCTCCACCACGTCGGGAGTGTCGGTGTCGAGCCCGGCATGCACCACGGCGGCGTCGAAGTAGGCGGCGCGCAGGGCGATGCGTTCCCGGTCGTCGAGCAGGGACCGGCGGGTCAGCTCGTAGGAGACCAGAGCCATCGACGCCGAGAGCAGCAGCGCGCCGACGGCGAACGCGGCGGTCACCCGGGTCCGCAGTCCAAGTCGTCTCATCGCTGCAGCTTGTAGCCCAGACCCCGCAGGGTCACGAGGTGCCGGGGGTTCGCCGGGTCCGATTCGATCTTCTGCCGTAGTCGGCCGACGTGCACGTCGACCAGCCGTTCGTCGCCGCTGTCGTACCCCCAGACCCGTTGCAGCAGTTGCTGGCGGGACAGCACCCGACCGGCGTGTTCGGCCAGCTCACAGAGCAGCCGGAACTCGGTGCGGGTGACCGTGACCTGCTGGCCGGCGCGGCGCACCTCCCCCGCCTCTGGACTGATCTCCAACTCGCCGAAGGCGACCGCCGGCACGGGAGCCCGCGTCGATGCCGCCACCACCGGGCGGGCGCGGCGACGCAGGGCCCGCAGTCGGGCGGTCAGCTCTCTGATCGCCACGGGTTTGACGACGTAGTCGTCGGCGCCGGCTTCGAGGGCAGCGACGATGTCGTCGGTGTCGTCGCGGGCGCTGACCACCACGATCGGTACGTCGTCGTTACGGCGCAGCTGCCGGATGCACTCGAAGCCGTCGAGGCCGGGCAGCATCAGGTCGACGAGCACGTAGTCGGCCGGGTGGTGGCGCTGCGCGCGTAGGCCCTCCTCGGCCGTCGCCGCGCCGAGAGCGTCGTAGCCCTCGTCCTCAAGTGCGAGCAGCAGCGCGAGCCGGATGCGGTCGTCGTCCTCGATCACCAGTACGGCCGTCATGCCGGCATCATCCTCGGCAGCCCGCCGGCCGGCCAACCGTGCCCGGCAGCCGGCGGTTTTGTCACACAACTGTCACAGAGCCTTGCAGTGATCGCCAACCCCGCCCACCAGGGTGGTGGTGGAGCGAGGGTTGACGGAGAGGGGTGCGGCCATGACAACGCCGGTGATGGCTCCGCAGTACACGCTGCCGCTGGTCGAGGTTCGCGTCACCGAACTCGACCTGGTCTGCCTGCCGGAGGTCGGCGCGGTGTTCGATCGGCTGTTGCCCCTGCGCCCCGCGCAGGTCGTGGTCGACCTGTCCGACTGTCAGCATCTCGACGCCGCCGCCATCGGTCTGCTCCTCGACGTACACCGGCGGCTGGCTCGTGCCGACGCGGTCCTCACCGTCCGCAATCCGAACACTCGGGTCCGACGCATCCTGCACATCGCCCGCCTGGACCAGGTGCTGTCGATCGTGAGTGAGGAAGGAACAGCAGAATGACCGTCGTCCCGGACGAGCACCTGATGACCCTGATCTGCGACACCTGCGGGGAGACCATTCGCGGCACGGCGTGCGTGCTTCCCGACGCCGAGGTCGTCTGGACCCTGGTGGCCGAGCATGGCTGGAGTGGGTCTCCGTTCGCCACCGGGCCGCACCGCTGCCCCCACTGCAGCCTGCTGCCACCCTCGGGCGGCGGGCACGTGGCATTCGACGACCACGGCCCCGGCGGCATCCTCGGCATCGACCAGCTCGACGACGTGACCGTCATCGCCGCTGCGGGTGACCTCGACACCGACGACACCGTGCGTACGGCGCTGCGGCACGTGAGCGAGGTGGGCGAGCACGTCGTCGTCGACCTGAGCCGGGTGCACATCATCGACTCGACCGGCCTCGGTCTCCTCGTCCGCGCCCACCGTGACGCCCGGGAACGGGGCGTCGCGCTCTGCCTCGCCGCGCCGTCGCGATTCATCCGCACCGTCCTGCACACCATGCGTCTGGACGGAGCGTTCCCGATCTTCGAGAGCCACGACGACGCCCTCACCCAGCTGTCCGAGGGCAGCGAAACGCCCCTCCCCCATGTTCCCCTCGCGGGCATCGTCAACGACCCCCGCCCGCTCACCCCGACGGCTCGCTCCTGAGAGGACGGTGTGCCGGGACGGCTGCAAAGCCCTCGCGCGGCCAGGTGGCGAGCATGCCTCATGCTGGAGTGGTGATTCGTTTCGTACTGAATGTGCTGTGGCTCATCTTCGGCGGTGGCATCGTGCTGGCGGTCGGCTACGGCGTCGCCGCGCTGATCTGCTTCGTCCTGGTCGTCACCATCCCGTTCGGCGTGGCCTCGCTACGCCTCGCCGTCTACTCGCTGTGGCCCTTCGGCCGCACCCTGGTGCCGAAGCCTGGCGCGGGCGTCGCCTCCGGGTTCGCGAACATCCTCTGGGTGGTGCTGGCGGGCTGGTGGCTCGCGCTGTCCCACATCGTCGCCGGCATCGCCCTCTGCGTCACGATCATCGGGATCCCGTTCGGCATCGCCAACTTCAAGCTCGTCCCCGCCGCGTTCTGGCCCCTCGGCCGCGAGGTCGTCGACGCACCGTAATCCGCTCCGGACCCACCACCCGCAGCACACACCGCAGCGAACCCTCATCCGACGCTAAGACCGCCGTCACGGGCCGTTCCTAGCGTGTGCGGGCATGGCGACACCACCCGTCGTCGCCGTGCTGAGCTGGAACGGACGGTCGTACCCGGGGGACACCTCTACCTGCACGACTCCCCTCCCCCGCTGGCTCGCCTGTTGAGCGGCGCGTCGACGGCCGAGGGTGCGGACGTCGAAGGGGTCACCCGGTGAGCCAGGACCTGCACCCGGGAGCTGGGGATCGCGCCGGCTGCCGGTGACACCCGCGCCAAGCCCGCCGGATCCGGTGTCGGAATGCGCACCGACTCGACGGCCGGGCCGGGGCCGCGGGTGGCCCTGTGGCGAGCACCGGCCACGCTGTCCCGGCCGTGGACAACGGAGTTCGGAGATGTCGCGATCCCGGGCGCAGCGGGCAGGGGGCTTACAGAGTCTCAGCAAGCACCCGGCCTGACGAGAGCGCGCGGCGAATGCGCGCGCGGCGGTACGGGAATCAGCCGCCCTGCAACGACTCCCGGACGTGCCTGCGGGCGTGATGGATCCGGGACTTCAACGTGCCGACGGGGATGCCCAGTTGCCCGGCGATCTCCTGGTAGTCCAACTGACACAGGTCGCGAAGCACGAGTGCCGTCACCAGCTCCGGCCGGTGGGCCTCCAGCCTGTCCAACGCGTCGAGAAGGTCGAGACGCGATCCGGCGATGACGCTCGTCGTCCGGGGATCGGGTACCTCGACGGGCAGCAGCGCGCTCGGCTGCTCCGCTGCCCGTCGCCGCAGCGACCGGTAGGTCTGGCGGGCGCAGTTGGCGACCACGGTGTGCAACCAGGTGGAGAAGAGCGACCTACCTTCGAAGCGCTCGATGTGTCGGGCCACCTGCACCAGCGCGTCCTGGGCTGCCTCCTCGGCGTCCTGCCGGCAGGGCAGGAACCGCCCGCACTGCTCAAGCACCCGCGGACCGATCGCGGCCAGCAGCTGGTCGAGTGCCGCGCTGTCGCCGGCCGCCGCCCGGCGTGCCATCTCCTCGGTGCAGGACCCGTCCGCCACCGGCGCTCCCCGTTCGTGTACCTCACCGGTGTTCCGGTCGTCGGATAATACGGTCGTGTCCATCCCTGCGCAGGTCGGCCGGTATCGCGTCGCACGCCCCGTCGGCGCCGGTGCGTTCGCGACCGTGTGGCTGGCGTACGACGACGAGCTGCAATCGCCCGTGGCCGTCAAGGTGCTCGCCGACAACTGGTCGCAGCGGGCCGACATCCGGGCGCGCTTCCGCCAGGAGGCCCGGTTCATGCGGCAGGTCGACTCCGACCACCTGGTCCGTGTGTTGGACATCGGTGAGCTGCCCGACGGCCGGCCCTACCTGGTGATGACGTACGCCGCTGGCGGCACGCTCGCCGATCGGCTGACCGGCGGCCCGATGCCGGTGCACGAGGCACTGCGTATCGCCGCCGACATCGCCAGGGCGGTGGCCGTCCTGCACGACAACGGTGTGCTGCACCGCGACCTGAAGCCCTCCAACGTCCTGTTCGACACCACGCCGGCCGGAGACCGGGTGCTCGTCGCCGACCTGGGACTGGCCAAGACACTCGCGCACGCGTCCGGGTTCACGTTGGTCGCCGGCACACCTGGTTACATGGCGCCTGAGCAGCTCGTCCCGGGTGGCGGGCTGGACGCGCGCGCCGACGTGTACGCGCTCGGCGCCCTGACGCACCACATGTTGACCGGGATGCCGCCAGGGCAGCCGGTGGAGGCGGCGTCCCGGACAACCGCCGCCGTCGAGCGTGTCGTCCGCCGGGCTCTGCATCGCGATCCGGGCCGCCGTTGGCCGACCGCTGCCGCCTACGCGTCCGCGCTGGAAGACCTGCTCGCCGCGCGACGGGGCCCGGCCCGCGCGCCGCTGCGGCGCACCCGCCGGTCCCTCGCCGCCGTCGGCACCGTGGTCGCCACGCTGGTCATGGCCGGATCGTCGACCGCCTCCACGGCACCGCACGGCTGGACACGGGTGGGCGACGCGACCGGAACGGTCTCGGTGGCCGTTCCGGACGGCTGGGCCAGGCAACTGCGCGACGGCGGCTGGGACCCGGCCGTGGTCGGTCTCGCCGGTGAACGCGGCCCAGGCCTGCTCATCGGACCGGACCTCAGAGACTGGGCCGATGTCGACACCCCGACGCCAGGGGTCTTCGTCGGGACGAGCCGTGCTCTCGCTGGAACGGAGGAGCCGGCCCTGCCCGATCACAGCGGCTGCACTCGTGCCGCCGACCGGACGGTCACCGTCGGCATCCTGCGCGGAAGCATCGGGCGCTGGACGCGTTGCGGGGGTGCGCAGACGTCGTTCAGCGAGGTCACGCTGATCGCGGCCGAAGGCTCCTTCGGGGTGTACGTCCAGGTCAAACAGACCGGCGGCGACGACCGCACCGACGAGATCCTCGGCACGTTGCGGGTGGACACCTCGACGGCCGCTCAACGCTAGTACCTTTCCCAGTTGCCGCTGCCGTCGGCCTTGCGCCACCGACGGGTTTCGGTGCCGCCGTCGAGTTTGCGGACGGTGGCCTGCACGTCCTGCCCCACCACCCGGTACGAGACGAACGTCATGACCCGGTCGCCGGCCGGGCTGGGCGCGTCGCCCTTGATGACCGGCCACGCGTACCGGCCCCGGCCGTTGTCCGAGAGCTGAACGGGCACGAGCGCCTGCTGACGTGCGGCGTCGGGGTTGCCCAGTTCGACGAGGACGAGAGCGTCCTCGGTCGACGGCGCGTTCGCCGGCTCCTCGACCACGAACTCGGCGTACACCGGCCGTGCACCGCCCGGCAGGATTCTGCACGGCACGTCGAAGCCGTTCGACCCGTTGCGGAACGTCACGCTGCCGTCGGACTCGCCGCAGAAGCCCAGATTGCGGATGACCGCGTTGCGCCAGTCGGTCCGCCGGATCTCGCTCACCTGAGTGCCCGGCCCGGAGGTGCGGGTGGCCGGAGTCCCCGTTGTGGATTCGCGGGTAGCCGGTGCACTCGGGCCGGAGCCGCTGGTCGCCGAAGGGCTCGGCGGGCTCGTGCCGCCGGACGGAGAGCCGGCCGGCGCCGCGTCGCCGCCGACCCGATCGATCGGTGACGTGCAACCGGTGGCGACTGTCAGGCTCAGCACCACACCGACGAGCAGTTTGCCGCGCATGGACGGTCCTTTCCTCTGCAGGTTCTGTCACAGGGTTGGATGCACCGGTACGGGCAGCGGTTCACGCGAACCGTCGTGTGGGCGTACCAGAACGGAGTGTTCCGACGGTGACAGCCGCGCCGGGCTCGGCATGCGCACCCCCTGACGCCTGACGTCGACAGTGGACATCGTCGGAGTACGATCCCGGTCGTACCGCAGTGGTGAACTCCAGTCGTCGACCCCTCGATAGGAGCCTGGCATGGCCGGCCCGGACGCCGAACTCGCCGCAAAGCTTCAGCCCGACGTGCCGCACGCGGCACGGATCTGGAACTACTGGATGGGCGGCAAGGACAACTTCCAGTCCGACCGGGCGGCCGGCGACGCCGTCGCCGAGGTCTACCCGGAGATCGTCCTCATGGCGCAGCAGTCGCGCCTGTTCCTGGTGCGGGCCGTGCGTTACCTCGCCGCCGAGGCGGGCATCCGTCAGTTCCTGGACATCGGCACCGGCCTGCCCACCATGCAGAACACGCATGCGGTCGCCCAGGGCATCGCGCCCGACTCACGGATCGTCTACGTGGACAACGATCCGATGGTGCTGGTGCACGCGCGGGCGCTGCTGGCCAGCACGACGTCGGAGGGCGTCACCACCTACGTACCCGCCGACTACCACGACCCGGAGAAGATCCTCGTCGAAGCGGCGCAGACGCTCGACTTCGACCAGCCCATCGCCGTGATGTTCATGGGTGTGATGGGCTACGAGCCCGACCTGGCCGTGGTGCGCTCGATCGTCGGGCGGATGATGGACGCGATGCCGTCCGGCAGTCACCTGGTGCTCTGGGACGGCACCGACACCAGCCCGGCCGTGGTTTCCGGTGCCGAGCGGCTGGCGCAGAGCGGCGGCGTTCCGTACGTTCTGCGCAGCCCGGAGGACCTCGACAGCTGCTTCGCGGGGCTGACGATGGTGGAGCCGGGCCTGGTGCCGATCCCCCTGTGGCGGCCGGACGAAGCCGACGCCACCGGGATCGACGCCTACGGCGCTGTGGCCCGCAAGCCCTGACCGACGCGAGGCCGCCCCGCTCCGCCACGACGGCCGGAGCGGGGCGGACGCCGTTCACCGGTCGCAGGTAAGAGTCATCCCGTCCACGGCAATTCATTCGACAAATATCAATAGAAGGACGATCGGCTCATCGGAGAGACGGAGCGACCCGCACCCGGTCGCTCTCGTTGTCGGAGAGGAACGCCGCCAGCGCCCGCCCCTGCTCGGCGACGGCGGTGCGGTCGGCTCGGGAGAAGCCCCGCAGCGGGCTGACCGTCACCGTGCCTGAATCGACGCTCCAGGTCGCGGCGACCCGGCCGTCGACCAGCACCACGCGCTCACCGGCCACCGACAGGCCGCGGTGGGCGTCGTCGATGATGCGGCTGCGGTCGTCGTAGCCGAGGATCGCGTTGTCGAACGCCGGCAGGAACCGCACCGGTGCGGGTGTCTCCGGGTCGGGGCGCGGCGCGTCGGGCAGGTCGATCAGTGTCCGGCCACGCTCGTCACGGAACGTGACCAATTCCTCGCGCATCGCGGCCACCGCCGCCGGCAACCCGGCGAGACCGCACCAGGCGCGCAGATCGGCCGTGGCCGCCGGGCCGAACGCGGCCAGATAACGCCGTACGAGCACCTGGCCGATGGGGTCGGGGCCCTCCGGGGTCGACGGGTCGATCTCCCGGCCCAGCCACTCGGAGAGTAGGACGTTGCGCACGCCCGCCTTCGTACGCCACACGCCGCGTGGCGGCAGTTGCGTCATCGGGAGGAGGGCGATCGCCATCTCGCCCAGTGCCCGCGGCCCTGCCGCCGGCCAGCGCTCGCCGAGCGCCCGCCCGATCTCGGTCATCGAGCGGGGCTCATCATCAGCCATCACCGCCCGCCCTGCCGCGGCGAGTTCGTCGAGGTCCACCCCGTCGAGCTCGCCGCGGTAGACCCCGAGCACCCGTTGGCGCAGCATGACGTCGTGCCGTGGTCGCCAGGCCACGGCGTCGTCGGCGACGAGCAGGTGGACGGTGCGGCGCATAAGGTGGGTGCGCACCAGGTGCCGCTGGGTCAGCAGGCTCGACAGCACCGCCGGGTCGAACGCGCGCAGCCGCGACCAGAGCCCGACGAACGGTTCCTGCGGTTCCTGTGCCTGCAGGCCACCGAGGTGCGCGACGGCGTCGAGGGCTGGCAGGCCGGCGCGGTCGAGCAGCAACTGCCGGGCGAGCGTCGCGCGGTTGAGCGCCCGCGTGTCGAGAACGGTCATCGGGTCCTTCCGGTCGTCGTTCGGCACGGAACGACGATGGCAGGTGAAGCGGTCAGGGCCAAAAACTTTTGTTCACTTCCTACAACTGAGGGACAGTTGGTTCGGTGGTTGCGCCATAGCGCTCGCAGCCGTCAGGCGGAAAGGTGATCACTGCTGGGAGCCGTCGTCTCGCAGCACGCAGTTCGAGGTCTAGCTAAGGGGTCAGTCGGGTGTTCAACCGTGTCGCCATCGTCAACCGTGGTGAAGCCGCCATGCGGCTCATCCACGCGGTCCGCGAGTTGGCCGCGGAGACCGGCATCCAGATCGAGACCGTCGCTCTCTACACCGACGTCGACCGCACCGCCACCTTCGTTCGCGAAGCGGACATCGCCTACGATCTCGGCCCGGCATCTGCCCGCCCGTACCTCAATCTGGCGGTGCTGGAGCGCGCCCTGACGGAGACCGGGGCCGACGCCGCGTGGGTCGGCTGGGGTTTCGTCGCCGAGGATCCGGCGTTCGCGGAGCTGTGCGAGAAGATCGGCGTCACGTTCGTCGGGCCCAGCGCGGACGCCATGCGCCAGCTCGGCGACAAGATCGGCTCGAAGCTGATCGCCGAGAAGGTCGGCGTGCCGGTCGCGCCGTGGAGCCGCGGTGCCGTCGAAACCCTGGCAGCGGCCCGGGCCTCGGCGGCCGAGATCGGCTACCCGCTGATGCTGAAAGCGACCGCGGGCGGCGGCGGGCGCGGCATCCGTGTGGTCAGGAACGAGGCCGAGCTGGTCGACGCGTACGAGCGCACCAGTCAGGAGGCGGCGCGGGCGTTCGGCAGCGGCATCGTGTTCCTGGAGCGCCTGGTCACCGGGGCCCGGCACGTCGAGGTCCAGGTGATCGCCGACGGGCAGGGCACCGCGTGGGCGCTCGGCGTCCGCGACTGCTCGGTGCAGCGACGCAACCAGAAGGTCATCGAGGAGTCGGCGTCGCCGGTGCTCAGCCCGGCGCAGGCTGCCGAGCTCAGGACGTCGGCCGAGCGGCTGGCCCTGGCAGTGGGCTACCGCGGTGCGGCGACCGTCGAGTTCCTGTACCACCCCGGCGACCAGCTGTTCGCGTTCCTCGAAGTCAACACCCGCCTGCAGGTCGAGCACCCGATCACCGAGTTGACCACCGGGTTCGACCTGGTCAAGGCACAGCTGCACGTCGCCTCGGGTGGGCGGCTCGACGGCGAACCGCCGATGGAGCGCGGGCACGCCATCGAGGCTCGACTGAACGCCGAGGACCCCGACCGCGACTTCGCGCCGTCGCCGGGCCGGATCGCGCGGCTGGACCTTCCCAGCGGCCCCGGCGTCCGGGTGGACACCGGCGTCAGCGAGGGCGACACCATCCCGGCCGACTTCGACTCGATGATCGCGAAGATCATCGCGTACGGCCGCGATCGCGACGAGGCACTCGGCAAGCTTCGGCGAGCGATGGCGAACACCACGGTGATCATCGAGGGCGGCGCGACGAACAAGAGCTTCGTGCTCGACCTGCTCGACCAGCCCGAGGTGATCGACGCCAGCGCGGACACCGGCTGGATCGACCGCGTCCGCGGCGAGGGCAGACTCGTCACGCACCGCCACTCCGCGGTCGCACTGGCGGCCGCCGCCATCGAGGCGTACGAGGAGGAGGAACGCGTCGAGCGGCAGCGGCTGCTGTCGACGGCGTCCGGCGGACGCCCGCAGGTGCAGCATGCCAGCGGCCGACCGTTGGACCTCAAGTTGCGTGGCGTCGACTACCGCACGCGCGTGGCGCGGGTCGGCGCACACCGGTTCCGCGTCGGCATCGAGGCAGGTGCCGTCATGCGCACCGCCGACGTCGAGCTCGACCGCTTCGATCGGCACACCGGTCAGATCGTCGTCAACGGCATCCGGTACCGCCTGCTCACCGGCACGTACGGGCCCACCCACCTCGTTGAGGTGGACGGCGTGACGCACCGGGTCAGCCGCGACGAGGGTGGCGTTCTGCGCTCCCCGATGCCCGCGCTGGTCGTCGCCACGCCGCTGGAGGTCGGCGCCGAGGTCGAGGCGGGCGCACCGGTGCTGGTGCTGGAAGCGATGAAGATGGAGACCGTGCTGCGGGCGCCGTTCAGGGCGCGGCTGAAAGAGTGCGCCGTCTCCGTGGGCAGCCAGGTGGAAGCGGGTGCGCCGCTGATGCGGCTGGAGCCGCTCGCCGACGAGGCCGACGAGACCGCGGACGACCCGACCGTCGAGACCGTCGAACTGGACCTGCCCACCTCCGCCGAGGACATTCCGGCGTACGAGCGCAGCAGGCGCGGTCAGGAGGACCTGCGCGCTCTGCTGCTCGGCTTCGACGTCGATCCGCACGATGACCGTCGGGTGCTCGACGGCTACCTCACCGCGCGGCGGGCTGCCACCGAGGCCGGTCAGCGGCCGCTGGCCGCCGAGCTCGACCTCATCGAGGTGTTCGCCGACCTGGTCGAGCTGAGCCGCAACCGGCCGACGGGCGAGGACGGCGGCGCCGCGCATGTCCACAGCGCCCGGGAGTATTTCCACACCTACCTGCAGAGCCTCGACGTCGAGCGGGCCGGGCTGCCGGATGCCTTCCAGACCAAGCTCGCCAAGGCGCTCGGCCGGTACGGCGTCACCGACCTGGAGCGCTCCCCCGCCCTCGAAGCCGCCGTCTTCCGGATCTTCCTCGCCCAGCAACGCGCGTCCGCCGACGCGACGGTCGTCGCGACGCTGCTGCGCGCGTGGCTGCGGGAGACCCCGCCGGACGACACGCTGCGCGAGCCCGCCGGACTCGCGCTGGAGCGGCTGATCGCCGCCACGCAGGTCCGCTTCCCCGCGGTGGCCGACCTCGCCCGCGGCGTGGTGTTCGCCTGGTTCGCCCAGCCGCTGCTGCGCCGCAACCGCGCCCGCGTCTACGCCGGGGTCCGTGGGCACCTGCGGCACCTGGACGCCCACCCGGACGCGGCGGACCGCGCCGAGCGCATCGCCGAGATGGTACGCAGCACCGAGCCACTGGTCCGGCTGCTCGGCCAGCGGCTCGTCCGCGACCACCTCGACAACGCGGTCATGCTGGAAGTGCTGACCCGGCGGTACTACGGCAACAAGGCGCTCACCAGCGTGCGCACCCGGGAGGTCGCGGGCTGCACGTTCGTGGTCGCCGAGCGCGCCGACTCGAGCGTGGTCTCCGCCGCGGTGAGCTTCGATGCGCTGGGCAGCGCACTGCGCGGGCTGGCCGATTTGGCCGGCGGCGAGGACTCCGTCGACGCCGACATCTACCTCGGCTGGGAGAACCAGCCGGAGGACTTCGACGCGATGGCGGCCGCGCTGGCCGAGGTCATCGCGGCGCACCCGCTGCCGCCCCAGGTCCGTCGGGTCACCACCACCGTCGCGGGTCGCGGCGGAGCGGTGATGCACCACCACTTCACCTTCCGCCCGTCGAGCACCGAGATGACCGAGGACCGGCTGATCCGCGGTCTGCACCCGTACATCGCGCAGCGGATGCAGTTGGAGCGGCTGCACAAGTTCGACCTGACCCGGCTGCCGTCGTCGGACGAGGAGGTCTACCTCTTCCAGTGCGTGGCGCGGGAAAACCGGGCGGACGAGCGCCTCGTCGCGTTCGCGCAGGTGCGGGACCTGACCGAGCTTCGCGAGCAGGACGGCCGCCTGGTCGCGCTGCCGACGACCGAGGACGCCATCGCCGCCTGCCTCGACTCGATCCGCCGCGCCCAGTCGCGGCGACCGTCGAAGACGCGCTTCAACACCAACCGGATCGTGGTCTACGTCTGGCCGCCGAGCGAGCTCACCCGCCAGGAGATGGAGATGATCGCCGGGCGCGTACGCCCGACGACCGTGGGCGCCGGGCTGGAGGAGATCCTGTTCATCGCACGGCAGCGCGACCGCCGGACCGGCGAGCTGACCAAGATCGCCGTGCGGATCTCGTTCGATGCCGCGGGCGGGGCCGACCTGGCCGTCGGTGAGCCGCCGGTCGAGCCGCTCGAGCCGCTCGACGAGTACCGGCTGAAGGTGCTGCGCGCGAGCAGCCGCAACACGGTGTACCCGTACGAGCTGACCGGCCGGCTCGGTGACTTCGTCGAGTACGACCTCGACGACGACCACGTGTTGGTGCCGGTGGACCGGCCGAAGGGGCGCAACAGCGCCGCGATCGTCGCCGGGGTGGTCACGACGCCGACCGAGCGCTACCCGCAGGGTGTCACCCGCGTGGTGCTGCTCGGCGACCCGACGAAGTCGCTGGGTGCCCTGTCGGAGCCGGAGTGCCGGCGCGTGATCGCCGCACTGGACCTGGCGGAGCGGATGCACGTGCCGCTGGAGTGGTGGGCGCTGTCCGCCGGCGCTCGGATCTCCATGACCTCGGGCACGGAGAACATGGACTGGGTGGCCGCGGCGCTCAAGCGGATCGTCGAGTTCACCCAGGCCGGCGGTGAGATCAACATCGTGGTCGCGGGCATCAACGTCGGCGCGCAGCCGTACTGGAACGCCGAGGCGACGATGCTCATGCACACCAAGGGCATCCTGGTGATGACACCCGACTCGGCGATGGTGCTCACCGGCAAGCAGTCGCTCGACTTCTCCGGTGGTGTGTCCGCAGAGGACAACTTCGGCATCGGTGGCTACGACCGGGTGATGGGGCCGAACGGGCAGGCGCAGTACTGGGCGCCGAACCTGACGGCCGCACGGGACGTGGTGATGTCGCACTACGACCACACGTACGTCGCACCCGGCGAGGACGCGCCACGGCGGGCGGCCACCACCGACCCCGCGGACCGCGACATCTCCGACTTCCCGCACGACGTGGCGGGCAGCGCCTTCCGCACCGTCGGGGAGATCTTCTCCGTCGAGTCGAACCCGGACCGCAAGAAGCCGTTCGACATCCGTACGGTGATGCGTGCCCTCTCCGACCAGGACCACCCGGTGCTGGAGCGCTGGGCGGGCATGGCCGACGCGGACACCGCGGTCGTGCAGGACATCCACCTCGGTGGCATCCCGGTCTGCCTGCTCGGCATCGAGTCCCGGTCGGTGCCGCGGCACGGCTTCCCGCCCACCGACGGTCCGGACACCTACACGGCGGGCACGCTGTTCCCCCGCTCGTCGAAGAAGGCCGCGCGGGCGATCAACGCGGCCAGCGGCAACCGACCTCTCGTCGTCCTGGCGAACCTGTCCGGCTTCGACGGCTCACCGGAGTCGATGCGCAAGCTGCAGTTGGAGTACGGCGCCGAGATCGGCCGGGCGATCGTGAACTTCCGGGGGCCCATCGTCTTCTGCGTGATCTCCCGCTACCACGGCGGTGCGTTCGTGGTGTTCTCGAAGGCGCTGAACCCGAACATGACCGTGCTCGCCCTGGAGGGTTCGTTCGCCTCGGTGCTCGGTGGCGCCCCCGCCGCCGCGGTGGTGTTCGCCGCCGACGTCAACGCCCGTACGGCGGCCGACGCCCGGGTGCGGGACCTGGAGACCCGCGCCGGGGCCGCGACGGGCACCGAACGCGCCGCGTTGACCGCCGAACTCGACGAACTGCGCTCGTCGGTACGCGCGGAGAAGCTCGGCGAGGTGGCGACGGAGTTCGACCGGGTGCACAACATCCAACGCGCCGTCGAGGTCGGCTCGGTGGACGCCGTCATCCGCGCCGCCGAGCTACGCCCGCGCATCATCGAGGCCATCGAGACCCGCCTGGGATAAGGGAACGAGGCGGGGCGGGGCCGGAACCGGTATCCGCCCTCAGCCGGTCTGCTGCTCGCGGGTCGGGCCAGTGTCGGCCTGCCAGGCCGTGACGAGATCCTCGCGGGCGCGGGCGACACGGGAGCGGATCGTGCCGACGGGGCACCGGCAGACGTCGGCAGCCTCGGCGTAGGACAGGCCGAGCACGTGGGTGGCGACGAACGCCTCGCGACGCTCCCGGGTCAGGCCGGCGATCAACCGGTGCAGGGTCACGCCCTCGTCGATGCCGGCGGTGATCGCCCCGGCAGCCTCGGCTGCTGCCTGCCAGTCCGGCACCGATGCCGTCCTCGGCCGGGCCACCGCCGTCCGGACGTGATCGACGGCAACGCGCCGGGCGATCGTGAACACCCACGTCCGGGCGGACGAGCGACCGGCAAAGCGGGGCAGGCTGCGAAATGCCCTCAGGAACGTCTCCTGGGTCAGGTCGTCGGCCTCACCCGGCCCGGCCAGATGCGACAGGAACCGCCAGACCTGGTCCTGCAGGGCCCGGACGAACGCCGTGGCGGCCTGCCGGTCGCCCTGGCCTGCGTCCTGCGCCCACCGGGTCACCTGGTCGTCGTCAACGACGCCCTTCCGCACCGACCACCGTCCTGTGTGCCACGGGCGCTCCTCCATGCCGAGATGCCGTCGTCGGAACGCCGCCGGTCAGCCGCGCACTCTGGTTGTCGGAGGCCGGTCCGGAAAAGTTCCCGGATCTCCCCGTTCGGCTGATTTCCCGGATGTCCGACTCGGCGGGAACCGACACCGCCCGCCATCCGACTACCGATTCCGACCGCCCCGCGCATCGAGTCGATCGGATACCGCATGACGTCCACCGTTGAGACGCCCGAATCCACTCCCCCCTCGCCGGCTCCGGCCGCGACGTCCGGGGCCCGCGCGGGGTGGGGCGGACTGCTGCTGCGTATCCACTTCTACGCCGGGATCCTGGTCGCCCCGTTCCTCGTCGTGGCCGCGCTGACCGGCCTCGCGTACACGGTCACGCCACAACTGGAGAGGATCGTCCACGGTGAGCAGCTCATGGTCGACAAGGTCGGCGACGACGCGCGTCCGCTGGCCGAGCAGATCGCCGCCGCCCGGGTCGCCCATCCTGACGGCGCCCTCGCATCCGTCGCGCCGGGCGACGGGGACGCCACGACCCGGGTGGTGTTCGACGTCGCTGCCCTCGGGGACCGGCAACACACCGTCTACGTCGACCCGTACACCGGCGAGGTGAAGGGGACGCTGACGACCTGGTTCGGGTCGACGCCGGTCACCACCTGGCTGGACGACCTGCACCGCAACCTGCACCTCGGCGCGGTGGGCCGTTACTACTCGGAGATCGCCGCGAGTTGGCTGTGGGTTCTCGTGTTCGGCGGGATCGTCCTGTGGTGGCGTCGGCAGCGCCCCGGTGCCGGTCGGGTGCGACGGCTCGTCGGCCCCGATCTCGCGGCCCGTCGGGGTGTGCGGCGAACCCGTGGCTGGCACGCGGCGACCGGGCTGTGGCTCGCCGTTGGTCTGCTGTTCCTCGCCGCCACCGGCTTGACCTGGTCCCGCCACGCCGGGGAGAACTTCGGCGCGGGGCTGGACGCCCTCGATTCCCGTACCCCCGAGGTGTCCACCGTTCTGCCGGGTGCGGCCGCACCCGCCGACGACACTGGCCATCACGGCGGCGGACACAGCGGGCAGGCCACCGCGATCGACCCTGCCGCCACCCACCGCGTCCTCGCGATCGCCCGCAGCGCGGGGCTCGACGGCCCGGTCGAGATCACGCCCGCCGCCGACGCCCACACGGCGTGGACCGTCACGCAGGTGGACGACACCTGGCCGGTCCGCAAGGACAGCGTCGCCGTCGATCCTGCCGCCGGCACCGTGACCGCCCGCAGCGACTTCGGGTCCTGGCCGCTGCTGGCACAACTGAGCAGCCTCGGCATCCAGGCCCACATGGGGCTGCTCTTCGGGCCGGTCAATCAGATCCTGCTCGCCGCCCTCGCCCTCGGGCTGCTCTGTGTCATCGTGTGGGGCTACCGCATGTGGTGGCAACGCCGACCCACCCGCACCGACCGTCGCGCCCCCGTCGGCACCGCCCCCGAGCGCGGCGCATGGCGGCTGGTGCCCGGCTGGGGCCTCGTCCTCGGCGTACCCGTCGTCGTCGCCGCCGGTTGGGTGCTACCGGTGTTCGGGGTGACCCTGCTGGCCTTCCTCGCCCTCGACCTTGTCACCGGGGCCTGGCGGACCCGCCAGGCCAGGGCCACGGCCGGATGACGCGCGGGTCTGCCGTTCAGCCTGCGACGGGCTGGTCCTGGATCTGCTCGGCGCTCTCGCGTCTCCTCGGGACCACGAGGTCGGGCATGCTCCAGGAGCGCCACAGCTGGCTGTACCCGCCCCCGGCCGCCAGCAACTCGGCGTGCGTGCCGTGCTCGGCGATACGCCCGTGGTCCATGACGATGATGCGGTCCGCGGTGGCCGCCTGGCTGAGGCGGTGGGCGACGATCAGGGTGGTACGGCCCTCGGTGGCCGCCGCGGCGGCACGGTCGAGGTCGCGCGCGCCGGCGCTGCCCGCCTCCGCGGTGGCCTCGTCGAGGACCGCGACGGCGGGGTCGGCGAGGACGAGGCGAGCCAGTGCGAGCTGCTGGGCCTGAGCCGAGGTGAGGTGCCGTCCACCCTCCCCCACCGAGGTGGCAAGACCGTCAGGCAGGGTACGGAGCCAGGTGGTGGCACCGACGAGGTCGAGGGCGGCGGTCAGCTCGACGTCGGTGGCATCCGGGTCGGCCAGGCGCAGGTCGTCGGCGAGCGGCCCGGCGAAGACGTGCACCTCCTGGCTGATCAGGGCGATCTCGCGCCGGAGGCGGTGCTCGCCGAGGTGCGCCAGCGGCACGCCGCGCAGGCTCACCGAACCGTGGCTGGGCGCGATGATGCCGGCGATGATGCCGGCGAGCGTGCTCTTGCCCGCTCCGCTCGCGCCGACGAGAGCGACACGCTCCCCGGGTGCGAGACGGAGGGCGATGTCCCGCAGCACGACGGGTCCGTCGTCGTAGCGGTGCTGCGCGACGGTCACCTCCAGCGCCGCCGGCTCGGGCCGCTCTTGTCGAGCGGGCCGGGAGCCGTCGGAGGACGCGGTGTCCGGCAGTGTGGTGACGCCGACGAGCCGGGCGAGGCTCGCCCCGGCCTGCAGCACCGAGTCCGATTCGAACAGCAGCAGGCCGATGGGGTTGAAGAGGCGGTGGAAGTAGAGCGCGGCGGTGGTGGCCGCTCCCACGGTGACGAGGTCGTCGCGTACCAGCAGGAAACCGGCGAGCAGCACGGCGGCGAGCCCCACGAACTCGGACCGGTTGATGCGCAGCCCGAACCGCGTGAACAGACCGAAGATCTCCAGCGACAGGTCGCGGGCCACCGCGGAGCGGTCCGCGATCCGCGCGACGTGGGCGTCCTCCATCCGGTAGGCGCGAACGGTTGCCGAGCCGCGGAGCGCCTCCGCCGTCGCCTGTGCGCGTTCGCCCGTCGCCACCCGCTCGCGCGCGTAGAACGGAACCGAACGCTTCAGGTACCAGTACAGCGCCAACGCGTACGCCGGGGCCGCGACCAGCCCGGCGATGCCGAGTCGCCAGTCGAGGGCGAAGAGCCCTGCTGCGGTCAACACGACGGACAGCAGCGCGCCGAGGAACGCGGGGCCGCTGGTGGCGATCACGTTCGTCACCACGGCCACGTCGTCACCGGCGCGTGCCACCAGGTCCCCGGTCCCGGCTCGTTCCAGGGTGGCCGATGGTAGGTGCAGTGCGCGATCGAGGACCCGCTCCCGAAGCCGGGCCAGCACGGTCTCGCCGAGTCGTGCGGCGACCGCCGCTCCGACCGCGGTGAGGAGTCCAGCGAGCACCGCCGCGCCCGCGATCACACCGGCCCAGGCCACCATCTGTGGCGTGTCGGACCCGGCGATGACGTCATCGACGAGGCGGCCGAGCACCCACGGGGCGACGAGCCCGGTTGCCGCCGCGGCGACCAGCAACGTGCCGGCGACGGCGCTGAGCCAGGGCAGGCGGGTCAACTCGGTACGAAGAGCGGCCCAGGTCTGCCGGCCGGTGGCCGTTGGCAGCAGTTGCCGGGGCTCGACGCCGGTCATCAACGACTTGTCGGTCATCGCAGGATCTCTTCCCGGTAGCGGGCGTCGCTGGCGAGCAGCTGCTCGTGCGGGCCCTCGGCGACGACCCGCCCACCGTCGATCACGGCCACCCGGTGTGTGACCCGCAGCAGGGCCGGGCTGGTGGTGATCAGCACCGTGCCGCGGGTCGCCGTCCCGCGAGCCGAGGCCAGACCCTCGGCGAGCAGCCCTTCGGTCACCGCGTCGATCGCCGTGGTGGGGTCGTGCAGCACCAGCACCGGCGGGTCGGCGGCGAGTGCCCTGGCCAGTCCGATCCGCTGCCGCTGCCCGCCGGACAGGTTCGCCCCCCGCTCGGTGAGCAGGCGGTCGAATCCGTGCGGGTGCGCGGCGAGCACGTCCTCGGCCGCGGCAGCCCGCACAGCGGCACGCAGGACCGTGTCGTCGAGGTGGGCACCGGCGCTGAGATTGGCGCGCAGGGTTCCTTCGAACAGCGCCACGTCATGCTGCTCGACCAGGACCGTGGCGCGTACGGCGTCGATGTGCAGCTCTTCGGCGGGCACGCCGTCGACGTACAACGTTCCCCGGTAGTCCGGGCGGGGCACCCGACCGGACAGCAGCGCGACCAGCGCCTCGGCGTCGCTCGGATCGTAGGCGAGCACGCCCAGGATCTCACCGGCGCGGACGTGCAGGCTGACGTCGTCGAGGCCGACGTGACCGACCGCGTCGAGGGTGAGCCGCGACGAGCTCGGGGCGGGCGGCCCCGCGCTGCCCGGCCGGATGACCGGCGCGGCACCCAGGACCCGGGCGACCCGACCCGCGGAGGCCCGGGCCATGGCGAACAGCTGGACGCAGTAGCCGAGCGTCTGCACCGGCTCGGCGATGAACTGGGCCAGCCCGACGACGGCGACGAGCTCGCCGATGGTCAGTCGGCCCTGTAGCGCGAGCCAGCCCGCGACGCCGGCGACCGTCGCGAGGAAGAGGCCGTTGACCATGGTGGTGAGCCCCAGGTGCAGGCCCTTGGTGGTGGCGGCACGCAGGGTGACGTCGAGGGCGTGACGGCTGGCGCCGGCGTACCGGCGTGCGGCGTGATCCTGGGCGCCGATGCCGCGCAGCACGCGCAGGCCGGTGACGAGGTCGACGGCGAGTGCGGTCGTGGCCGCGAGGGCCTCCTGTTGCGATGCGCTGCGTCGGGTGAGCAACGGCGCCATCCGTTGCAGGACGACGACCAGCAGAGGTACGCCGATGAGCACCCCGAGCCCGAGAGGAATGTCGACGACGAGCAACGCGACGGCCGCGACCACGATGGCGGTGAACGCTGCCGCGGTGAGTCCCGCGACCCGGACGACGAGGGCGGACAACTCGGCGTCGGAGGCCGTGACGGAGAGCAGTTCTCCGTCACGCATGCCCGAGCGGTGCCCTCGTGGGTCGAGTGCACTGCGGGCGATCTCGACGCGGATGGCGTGCGCCTCGTGTTCCACCGCGGCGTACGCCATTCGGGCACCGGTCCGATAGGCGAAGGCGAGAACGGTGAACAGGGCGGCAAGACCGGCGAGTGAGAGCAGCAGCGCGCGGACGTCCCCGGTGGCGACGGCACGGTCGATGACCACGCCGATGGCGACCGGGACGAGGGCTTCGGCGGCCTGGTGTGTGCAGAGCAGCGCGATGCCGAGAACCACCCGTCCGCGCTGTCGGCGCAGGGCGCGGCGCAGCACCACTGTGCCGCTGATCTCGGCGACTGTCATGCTCGGATCGATGAGGGCATGGCGGCAGACTCCACTATTGATTAGGGCAGCCTAACCTAACACGCCGTCGCGAGACCGGGCTGGGCGGGAGGGTGCCGACAGTTTCTCAGAGGAACCCGGTGGCACGGAGGCGCGGCGACGATCCGGTGACCGCCGCCACGCCCTCGTCCACAAGCCGATCAGGCCTTGTCGTACTCGGTGACGCAGTTGTACCGATCCCCGCCGCCCCAGTCGACGCAGAGCACGAACTTGTAGTTGGCGCCCTCGACGAGGTCGTACACCCCGCCATTGGAGGCGGACCGGGTGACACAACTCCCGTTGCTCTTGGCCTGGATGGTGTAGCGGTGGGTGTTGGTGCTGGCGGTGTAGACCCGCAGGTCGATGTAACGGCCGTCTGCCTCTTCATCGCACACGGTGAGCACGTCCCCGTAGCTGGTGAAGGTCATCGAACCGGCATCGCCGTTCCACGTCCACACCGGACCAAAGCTCGCGTGGGCGGGCACGGCCACCGCCAGTGCCGCCAGGACTGCGGCACCGGACATGCCGAGGCTGGTCAGCGTACGACGCATTCTCATTGCGTTTCCTCCCCGACCTACGCGGTCTGGTTGATGCTCCGGCAGAACCGCAACCCGCCGTCGGCGTTGTCGAGACACACCACGATCCGGTACTCCCGGCCCTCGACGAGGTCATGTGACCCGCCCTGACTGGCCCGCGCCATCGTGCAGGTGTCGTTACCATGGGCCTGAATCACGTAGATCAGCTTGGAGCCGTAATACACCCGGCCATCGACATAGAACCCGTCGGCCTGGAGGTCACAGATCTCGACGATGTCGCCGTAGGCTTTGAACATCAGGTCGCCGCCGGGGTTGTCGTCCGAGGTCCTGATCCAGGTGTCTGCCATTGCCGGTGCGGCGAACAGGAACGACCCGGTGATCAGGGCCAACGACATGCCCGCCGCAGCGAACCAGCGCTTTGTTCTCAACACACTCCTCAACAATCCGCGACCTTTGTGCTGTTGTCGTTCCACCAGGCAGCCTTGTCCTCACTGCCCTGGACATAGTGGATGTCGTCCCACAGCCTGATGTTGAACCGGTAGCAGCCCTTGCCGACCCCACGCTCGACGAGGTCGTACGCGCCGCCCTGGCTTGCCCGGCGGGTGGTGCAGTTGCCGTTTCCGGACGCCTGGATGCTGAAGCCCGCGCCCGTGAAGATGTGGGTCACCACCATGTTCACGTGCGCGCCGTCCGCCTGGATGTCGCACACCTGGATGATGTCGCCATCCGGCCAGAAGTCGACGCGTCCGCCCGGCGTCCCGTCATTGGTGTACATCCAGTAGTGCGGACCGGCATAGGCCTGCGCCGGGCTGCCCACCATGACCGTTCCGAAAAGTGCCATCGTGATAGCCACGAACATCGTGGCCATCCGCCGAAGCTTCACGAACGTCCTCCCATCGATCGTCCGCGCCCAACCTGACGCGGTGTCCCGGCGAGCTGTCGCTCGCCGGGACACCCACTATTCGACGGCCGCCCTGCAGGTCCCCTGCAAACGGCTTGCAGCGTCGGCTACCGCTCCCCCACCGAGAGTCGCCGGAGAGTGGGTGCCGCCTCGGCAAGAGGCTCCTCGGCACTGGCCTGGGTCACGCGTGCCGGCGAGGTGATGCGCCCGCGCCAGGCGCAAGAACCCCAGCGGGCGGGACGACGTGATGGCGGCCGATCGGCAGCATCAGCGGCTTACCCGACGTCGGATCGATGATGACCTTGCTTTCGAGGCCGAACACGGCGCGGACGCATTCCTCCGTCAGGACCTGCGCCGGCTCACCCGCGGCGTGCAGCCTCCCATCGGCCAGCGCGATGAGGTGGTCCGCGTACCGGGCCGCGAGGTTGAGGTCGTGCAGCACCATGACGATCGTCGTTCCGCGCGTCTGGTTGAGGTCGGTGAGCAGGTCGAGGACGTCGACCTGATGGCTGACGTCGAGGAACGTCGTCGGCTCGTCGAGCAGCAACAGGTCTGTCTGCTGGGCCAGGGCCATGGCGATCCAGACCCGCTGCCGCTGGCCACCGGAGAGTTCGTCGACCGAGCGGTCGGCGAGGTCCGCCGTCTGGGTCGCGTCCAGGGCCGCCGCCACGGCGGCGTCGTCCTCCCTGCTCCAGCGCGAGAGTACGCGCTGATGCGGATTGCGCCCGCGCCCGACGAGGTCGGCCACGGTGATCCCTTCGGGCGCTGTCGGTGACTGGGGAAGCAGGCCGAGGGTACGGGCCAGTTGCTTGGCCGGCAGCCGGTGCACCTGCTTGCCGTCGAGCAGGACGTGGCCGGCGCGGGGCGCGAGGAGGCGCGACATCGACCGCAGCAGGGTCGACTTGCCGCACGCGTTCGCGCCGACGATCGCGGTGATCTTCCCGGGCGGCACGTCGAGGTCGAGCGAGGAGATGACGACGCGGTCCTTGTAGCCGAGCATGAGACTCTCGACCGCGAGCGTATGAGTGGTGGTCACAGCGAGCCTCCCGCGCGGTTCGTACGAATGAGCAGGTAGATGAGGTACGGAGCGCCGAGCACACCGGTGACGACACCCACGGGGTAGCGCGTGTCGAAGGCGAACTGGCCGGCGAAGTCCGCGACCAGCACCAGGAGAGAGCCGACCAGGGCGGACGGCAGCAGCAGCGACCCGGCCGGCCCAATGATCCGGGCGGCGATCGGCCCGGAGAGGAACGCCACGAAGGCGATCGGCCCGGTCGCCGCGGTGCCGAAGGCGATCAGGCCGACGGCCGCGATGATGATCAGGATCCGGGTGCGTTCGAGGCGGACCCCGAGCGCCGCCGCGGTGTCGTCACCCAACTGCATCATGGAGAGGTTGCGGGCCTGGCTCAGCAGCACCGGCGCCAGGACGGCCACGGCGATGGCCACCGGAATGGTCTCCTTCCAGGTGGCGCCGTTGAGGCTGCCGGTGAGCCAGCGCAGCGCCTCCTGCAGGTCCCATTCGGCGGCCTGGGTCAGGACGTACGCGGTCAGGCTGTCGAGCATGGCGGCCATGCCGATGCCGATCAGGACGAGACGGGTACCGGCGACGCCGTCCTTGAACGACAGAAGGTAGATGACCAGCGCCACCGCCAGCCCGACGACGATCGCGAAGGCGGACACCCCCGCCCCACCGAGGTGCAGTGTCACGATGGCGAAGGCGGCTGCGGCGCTCGCGCCGGAGCTGATGCCGATCATGTCGGGGCTGGCGAGCGGGTTGCGCAGCATCGTCTGGAAGGTGACGCCGCCGAGCCCGAAGCAGGCGCCGACCAGGACCGCGAGGACCGCCCGCGGTAGGCGGAGCGTGCCCACCGTGAAGGAGGCCCCGGGGACGTCCTCGCCGGCGATCACCGCCAGGACGTCGGCCGGCGGATAGAAGGTGCGTCCCGCCATCAGCGAGACGGCGAACGCGGCGACGACGAGGACGGCGAGGACGATCAGCACGACGAGCCGTCGGCGCGTACGGCGGACCCGGCCGTGGGTGACGGCCTGGAGAGTCGTGGTGCTCACAGCTCGCGCACCTTCTGCCGGCGGACGATGTAGATGAAGAACGGGGCGCCGATCAGCGCCGTCACGATGCCCACATCGATCTCCGCCGGACGTGCCACCACCCGGCCGACGACGTCCGCGGCGGTCAGCAACGACGCGCCGAGGAGCGCGGCGAACGGTAGCAGCCAGCGGTGGTCGAGCCCGATCAGGAGGCGGCACACGTGCGGCACGACCAGGCCGACGAACCCGATGGGTCCGGCGACCGCCGTGGCGGCGCCGCACAGCAGCACGGAACCGGCACCCGCGACGACCCGCACCATGGCGACCCGCTCGCCGAGCCCTGCCGCGAGGTCGTCACCGAGCGCGAGCGAGTTCAGGGCTCGGCCCGACAGGAGGCAGATCACGAGACCCACGGCGAGGAACGGCAGAGCCTGCCGGATGCTGTCGTAGGTGGCACCGCCGACCCCGCCGATCTGCCATGAACGGAAGTTTCCGGCAACGTCGTTGCGGGGCAGCACGAAGGCGCTGATCAGCGACGCGAGCGCGGCGGAGGTGGCGGCGCCGGCGAGGGCGAGCTTCAGCGGCGTCGCGCCGCCGCGTCCCAGGGAGCCGACGGCGTACACGAAGACGGCCGCGAGGCCGGCGCCGAGGATCGCCACCCAGAGGTAACTGGTGGGCGAGGAGAGACCGAACGCGACCATCCCGGTGACCACCGCGAGCGACGCCCCCATGTTCACGCCCAGGATGCCGGGGTCGGCCAGCGGGTTGCGGGTCACGCCCTGCATCACCGCGCCGGCCAGGCCGAGCGCCGCGCCGACGAGCACGGCGAGCAGGGTCCGCGGGATCCGTTTGGTGACAGCGGCCTGTTCCATGGTCTCGTCCACGCCCTGGAACGCGGCGAGGATGTCCGACCAGCCGACGTTGCGGGAACCCAGCGCGACCGATGCCGTCATGAGCGCCAGCAGCACTGCTGCCGCGACGAGAAACCACAGCAGGCGCACACGTGCCGGACGCCGCACAACGGCGGCGTCCGGCAGGGCACGCGAGTCGAGCTGGGTCATGACACCTGATCGGCAGCCTTGGCGAGCATCGCGACGTAGTCGTTCAGCACGAACGGGATGGCCAGCGGCGTCGGGTTCGCCGCGGTGCCCAACGGGGTGGCGCCGGAGAGCATGACCACCGAGCCGCGCTTGATCGCGGGGATCTTCGACAGCAGCGGGTCGGCCTGGGCGGCGGCGAGGAGCTTGTCGTCACCGTAGGCGACGATGACGTCCACGTCGTTGAAGACCTGGATCTGCTCGGCGCTCTGGTTGAGGCTGAACTTGTCCGTGCCGGCGGACAGCGTGGCGATGCTGCCCGGCACCTTCAACCCGAGGTCGGCGAAGAACTGTGCCCGGGTGTCGTGCGTCGTGTAGAAGCCGATCTTGCTCAGGTCGGTCGGGTCGACGTGCGTCATGAACATCGCCGACTTCCCCGCCAGCTGCGGGTGCTTCGCGGCGGCGTCGGTCATCTGCTTCTCGAAGTCGGCGATCAGCGCGTCGCCCTCCGTCGCCAGGCCGAGGGCCTGGCTCTCCAGCTTGATGGTGTCGCGCCACGCCGTGGCCCAGGGCGCCTCGGGGTAGGCGACGACCGGGGCGATCTTGCTGAGGGTCTCGTAATCCTGCGTCGTCAGGCCGGAGTACGCGGCGAGGATGATGTCGGGCTGCGTGTCCGCGACCGCCTCGAAGTTGATGCCGTCGTTCTCGTCGAACAGCACCGGCGCGGTCCCGCCGAGCGTCTTGAGCTTCTCGGCGACCCACGGCAGGATGCCGTCGCCGTCGTCGTCGCCGAAGTTGGCCTTCGCCATCCCCACCGGAACGATGCCGAGGGCAAGCGGAACCTCGTGGTTCGCCCAGGCCACGGTGGCGACCCGCTTCGGCTTCTCCTTGATCGTCGTCGTGCCGAGCGCGTGCTTGATCGTGATCGGGAAGGCGGCGGAGCTGCCACCGGCAGGGGCGTCTTCGGCCTTCGACGACTCGCCACAGGCGGCGAGCGCCAACGTGGCGGCCAGGGCGACGGCCCCGGCGAGGAAGCGGTTTGCACGCATAGAACAGCACTCCGTTGCTAGGTAAGGGGAGGCTAACCTAACACACGAATGTGAGCGCTTCTCACTATCGATGTTCGGTGGAGGCGGCCATCGACCAGGCGCGGAGGGCCGTGAACTGAGGCTAGGCTAACCTAAACCTTCGGCGCATCGGCGACCGGACGCATCGCCTGATGTGAGACGCACCATCGGCTGGTCGCCGAACACGGATGGTGGCTCACGATCCACGAAGGAGCGACATGATGACCGTCGACGCCATGCCGGTCGAGGCCACGCTGATCAGGCGCCCGATGCTCGTCGAGGTTGTCGCCAGCCGGCTACTCACGCCCCATCTGCGGCGCATCACCGTGACGGGCGCGGAGCTGGACCGCTTCGCGTACGAGGGGCCGGACCAGCTGGCGCGAATCTTCCTCGCCCCGGCACCCGGCGTCGAACTGCACCTGCCGGACTCCGAGCAGTGGTGGCCCGGCATTCAGGCCATGCCGGCGGAGCTGCAGCCGGTGGTCCGCAACTACACCGTCCGGCGGCTCGACGCCGGACGTCGCGAGATGGACATCGACTTCGTGCTCCACGGTGACGGCGGACCGGCGTCCGCCTGGGCACGCAGAGCCGCGCCCGGCGACCGGATCGGCGTACTCAGTGACGGCGCCGACTACGCCCCGCCCGCCGACACCGAGTGGCAGTTGCTCGTCGGCGACGAGACCGCTCTGCCGGCGATCACCGCGGCCATCGAGGCGCTGCCGCCGGAAGCACGCGCGATCGCGCTGATCGAGGTGGGTTCCGCAGAGGACGAGATCGAGGTACGCACACCCGTCGGTGTCACGCTGACCTGGCTGCACCGCGGCGGCACACCGGCGGGCGGCAGTGACGTGGTGATCCGTACGCTGCGCGAGCTGGCGTTGCCGGCCGGCACGCCGTACGCCTTCGTCGCGGGGGAATCCACAATGGTCACCACCGTCCGCCGGCATCTGTGCACCGAGCGCGGCATCGCCAAGGAGCGGATCTACTTCGCCGGCTACTGGAAGGTCTCCGCGCACTGAGCCCTCGGTGCCTGCGGCTGATGCCGGCGTGACGCTGACCCAGCCGGTGCCGCACGCCCTTACCGGGCGGTGCCGCCCGGTCGACCTGCACCGGCAGCGGAGGGTCGGTGACCGATGCGGGGAGCCCGCACCACCGGGGAGCTGCCGGATCCCGGGCGGAAGTCCCGTGCCGCGCTGGCCACCATCTCGTCGGGGTCCTGAGCGAGTGCCTGCCGAATGTGTGGCGGAATGACCTCGGATGTCGCCATCGCCAGTCGGACCTGCACCGAACGGTCGTCGACCAGGCGCGCCAGATCCGCCTCGTCCAACTCGACGGCACGGACCAACGCGGCACGGACGTCGACCACCGGGTCCGCGGCGAGCACGCTGCGCTGCTCGGCGGTGGTCCGCGGGTTGCGGGCAACCCCCTTGCGTACGCGTGCCGTGCGATCGGCCAGCAGCGCGGTGATCGCGTCGGGGTCATGGGTGTGGGTGGCGAGTCGTTCCCGTACCTCGGGTGAGACGTCGCCGGTCAGCTTGGCGGCCAACTCGGGCTCCAACTCCCGACTCTCCGCGAGGAGACCGCGAAGCTCCTTGTCCGATGCCTCTGACATCGTCCGGCGGATCGACTCGTCACAGGCCGGGTTGCTGGCGACCGCCCAGCGGACCCACCGGTCGGCGTCCTTGACGAGGCGCAGGAGGTTGGCGATCGAGGTCGAAGGGTTTCTCGCCACGGCCTCCCGGACCTGACGATCATGGTCCCGCGTCAGCGGTCGCAGTGCCTGCGCGGGTGCGTCGGCCCGAGCGGCGACCGCCTTACGGACCAATGGCGACGGGTCGGAAGCCAGGTCGATAAGGGTCATCTGTGGCGTTGTGGGGTCCTGCGCGAGGGTGAGCCGTGCGTCAGCGCTGCCACCGATCGGACGGTGGGCGGTGGTGCCAGACTCGCTCTGACGGTCGGGCTCGCCGACGTCCTGCTGTTTCCCCATGGCGTAATCATGTCACGCGCCCGGTCCGGCGGTGCGAGCCTGACCAGCGGGTGCGGGTGTGACCTGGGCGGGCAGTCGCAGGCCGGACATACCGCCGTCCACCGCCAGAGACGACCCGGTCACCGACCCGGTCGTGGGCGACGCGAGGTAGACGACGGCGGCGGCCACCTCGTCGGCGGTCACCAGGCGCCCGGTTGGCTGGCGGGCAGCGAGCTGCCGCTTCTCCGCCGTCGGGTCGGCGGCACCGGCGAGCAGGCGGGCCACCCAGGGCGTGTCCACGGTGCCAGGGGCGACACAGTTGACCCGGATCCCCTCCGTCACCAGGTCGGCTGCCATGGCGAGGGTGAGGGCGTGCACGGCTCCCTTCGACGCCGAGTAGAGAGCGCGTCGGGGCAGGCCGACGCCGGCCGCGATCGAGGAGACGTTGACGATCGCCGCGGACGACGACCGGCGCAGGTACGGCAGGGCGACGGCGCTCGTACGGGCCACGCCGGTGACGTTGACGTCGAGCACCCTGCTCCACTGCTCGTCGTCGTTGTCCTCCACCGTGCCCACGGCGGAGATGCCGGCGTTGTTCACCAGGATGTCGATCCCGCCGAACGCCTCGGCGACCGAGGCGACAGCCCCGGCGAGGGAGGATCGGTCGGCCACGTCCGCCCGGACTCCATGGACGCGAGGATCCTCGGGCAAACCCGACAGATCCAGGTCCAGAACACCCACCCGGGCGCCGGCGGCCACCAACGCCCGCACGCAGGCGTCGCCGATCCCCGAGCCACCTCCGGTCACCACCGCCACGAGTCCGTCACACCGCATGTTTCTCTCCCATTCCGCTGAGTTGACGCACCGCCGTCAGGAAGGCCGTGCGGTCGAGCGTGTCGAGGTCTGTCAGACCCATGCCGGCCCGTCGGGGTACGCGTACGTGGCGAGGCTCTCGGGACGCATCGCGGCGGAGAACCCGGGGGCTGCGGGCGCGACGTAGTGCCCCTCCCGGATCACCACCGGGTCGAGGAAGTGCTCGTGCAGGTGATCGACGTATTCGACGACCCGGTTCCGCGTCGAGCCGGTCACCGCCACGAAGTCGAACATGGACAGGTGCTGAACCAGTTCGCAGAGGCCGACTCCCCCGGCGTGCGGGCAGACCGGCACCCCGTACTTCGCGGCGAGCAGCAGGATGGCGACGTTCTCGTTGACGCCGCCCACCCGACACGCGTCGATCTGCACGATGTCGACCGCGCCGGCCTGCAGCAGCTGTTTGAACACCACCCGGTTCGCCACGTGCTCGCCGGTGGCGACCCGGATCGGCCCGCCGTCGGGTGCGCTGGTGGCGAGGGCGGCACGGATCGCCGCGTGGGCGAGCACGTCGTCGGGGCTGGTCGGCTCCTCGATCCACCACGGGTCGTACGGCGCCAGCTCCCGCATCCGGGCGATTGCCTCGGCGACGTCCCAGCGTTGGTTGGCGTCGAGAGCGATCCGGATGTCCGGGCCGACCGCTTCGCGGGCGATCTTCAGGCGGCGCACGTCGTCGGCGGCGTCCGCGCCCACCTTCAGCTTGATCTGGGTGAACCCGTCGGCCACCGCCTGCTCGGCCAGCCGGATCACCTTGTCGTCGGGGTAGCCGAGCCAGCCGGGCGACGTGGTGTACGCGGGGTAGCCCCGCTCGGTCAGCTGGGCGATTCGTTCGTCCCGCCCCGGCTCGGCTGCGCGCAGGATCTCCAGCGCCGCGTCGGGGGTGAGAGCGTCGGTGAGGTACCGCCAGTCGACCAGGTCGACGATCTGCTCGGGGCTCAGGTCGGCCAGGTACCGCCAGACCGGTTTGCCGGCTCTCTTGGCGACGAGGTCCCACATCGCGTTGATCAAGGCTGCGGCGGCCAGGTGCATCACCCCCTTTTCCGGGCCGAGCCAGCGCAGCTGCGAGTCGTGGGTGAGCGAGCGGGCGAACGCGCCGAGGTCGACGGTGTCCGGGTCGAGGCCGACGGCGTACGGCACCAGCGCGTCGATCGCCGCACGGCAGACGTCGTTGCCCCGCCCGATGGTGAAGGTGAACCCGTGCCCGTCCGGGCCGTCGTCCGTGCGCAGCACCAGGTACGCGGCCGAGTAGTCGGGGTCGGGATTCATCGCGTCGGAACCGTCGAGGTCACGCGAGGTCGGGAACCGGATGTCGTACGTGTCGACGGAGGTGATCACTGCCATCAGGCGCTCCGCAGCGTGTTGCGCTGCCGGCCGAGACCGGCGATCTCGACCTCCATCACGTCGCCGGCGGCCAGGTACGGGAACCGGCCGGAGAGCGCCACTCCCTGTGGGGTGCCGGTGTTGATGACGTCGCCCGGGTCCAGGACGGTGTACTGGGACAGGTGCCACACCAGGTACGCCACGTCGAAGATCATGTCCTTCGTGCTGGAGTCCTGCCGGGGCTCGCCGTTCACCCAGGAGCGCAGCCGCAGTGCCTGCGGGTCGCCGATCTCGTCGGCGGTGACCAGCCACGGGCCGAGGGGTTGGAACGTCTCGCAGGACTTGCCCTTCGACCACTGGCCGCCGGAGACGGCGAGTTGGAAGTCTCGCTCGGAGACGTCGTTGGACAGCACGTACCCGGCGATGTGCCCGAGGGCGTCGGCCGGCGAGGCGAGGTAGCGGGCCCGCCGGCCGATGACCACCGCCAACTCCACCTCCCAGTCGGTCTTCGTCGATCCACGCGGAATCAGGACGTCGTCGTGGGGGCCGACGACCGTGTTGGGCGCCTTGTAGAAGATGATCGGGGCGGTCGGTGGCTCGGCGCCGGACTCGGCGGCGTGCGCGGCGTAGTTCTGCCCGACGCAGAGGACCACCCCGGGTCGGGCGATCGGCGCGCCGACCCGCTGACCGGTGATGTCGATCTCGGGCAGGTCGGTGGCCTCGCGGACCCGCTGGACGCCGTCGCCGGCGAGAAAGTCCCCATCGATGTCAGCGGTGAGCGACGAGAGGTCGACGTGCCGCCCGTCGACGTACAGCACGGGGCGTTCCCGCCCCACGGGCCCGACGCGCATGAATCTCACGAACCAACCTCCAGTGCATAGGTACGAATCGCGGTGCCGGTTCGGCTCCACGCCCCTGCGGCGAGCCAGGGGTGGTCAGCGGCCCACAGGTGGTGCTCCGCATCGATGTTCAAGGCGTCGGCACGTCCCCCGGCAGCAGACCCTCGGCCTTGAGATCTGCCCACAGTGCGCCGGGCACGTCCCACTCGAACATCGCCACGTTGTCGGCGACCTGCTCCGGGTCGCGGGCGCCGATCACCACGCTGGCGACCGCGGGATGACCGAGCGGGAACTGGATCGCCGCGGCCCGCAGTGGCACGCCGTGCCGCTCGCACACCGACCGGATCGCCGTGGCTCGGTGGAGCAGCTCCCCGTCGGCCGGGACGTAGTCGTAGTGGGCGCCCGGCCTCGGGTCGGCCAGGAGGCCCGAGTTGTAGACCCCGGCGGCGAGGATCGAGATCCCCTTCTCCTGACACAGCGGCAGCAGCTCGTCGAGACCGGACTGGTCGAGCAGGGTGTACCGGCCGGCGAGCATGAAGCAGTCGAAGTCGCCGGCGTGGGCCAACTCGACCAGCGCCGGGGCCTGGTTCATCCCGGCGCTGACCGCGCCGATCTCGCCCGCTTCCCGCAACCGCGCCAGCGCCGGGTACGCCCCGGCGACCGCCTCGGCGAGGTGGTCGTCCGGGTCGTGGATGTGGGCGATGTCGATCCGGTCCAGCCCCAACCGGGTGAGGCTCTCCGCGTGTGAGCGGTGCACCCCGTTGGCGGAGAAGTCGAACCGCGGCGCCAGGTCGGTCGGCTCGGCCCAGAACTCCTGCCCGTCGCCACCGTTGGGCAGGAGCAGCCGACCCACCTTCGTGGAGAGGGTGAACGCGCTCCGCGGCTTGCCGGTGAGGACCGCCCCGGCCCGCCGCTCGGAGAGGCCGCAGCCATAGAGCGGGGCGGTGTCGAAGTAGCGCAGCCCGAGGTCCCAGGCTGCCTCGACGGTGGCGTGGGCGACCTCGTCACCGACGGCGGTGAAGAGCCCACCGATCGGGGCGAGCCCGAGCCCGAGCCGGGTCACGGCCACGTCGGTACGCCCCAGGGTCACCTGTTCGGTGGCCTTCACGCGGCGACCCCCTGCCCGTCGTGGATGAACCGGATCACCGACTGGCTCATCCGGTCGTAGTCGTGGTCGTTGTCCAGTTCGCCGACAATGGCGAACTCCCGCATCACCGCGATCCGATCGGCGAGGGTGACCATCTCGGGCAGGTCCGACGAGATCAGCAGGATGGCCATGCCCCGCGCGGCGAGGCCGGCGATCAACTCGTGGAAGGCCGCCTTGGTGCGGACGTCGATGCCGACGGTGGGTTCGTCGATGATGAGGACGTCGCAGTCGGCGGCCAGCCACTTGGCCAGGCTGACCTTCTGCTGGTTGCCACCGGAGAGCTGGCCGGCGTGCTGGTCGGGCGAGGCGAGGCGGATGCCCAGCCGATCGGCGTACTCGTCGACCAACAACCGCTCCGCCCGATCGCGGACCAGTCCCAGCCGGGCCAGCCGGCGCCACACCGTCACCGCGGTGTTGCGGGCTACGGTCTGGTCGAGGAATAGGCCCTCCTCCTTGCGGTTCTCGGTGACGTATCCGATCCGGTACCGGTGCAGGGCGTCGCCCACGTCCCGGATCCGGGCCGGGCGCCCGTGCACCCGCACCTCGCCGGCGGTGATCCGGTCGAGTCCGAGGAGCGCCTTGGCCAGCTCGCTGCGGCCGGCGCCGACCAGCCCGTACAGGCCGACGATCTCACCGGGGCGTACGGCGAGGCTGACGTCGTGGTGGCCGGCGGTGGTGGCGACGTGATCGAGCGCCAGCACCGGTTCGGCGTCCGCCGCGACGGTGCGGGTGGCGAGGTGCACCTGCTGGTACGCCCGGCCAACCATCAGGTCGACGATCTGCTCGCGGCTGTGGTCGGCGAGGGACTCCGCCTCGGCGACGCTGCGCCCGTCGCGCAGCACGGTCACCGTGTCGGCGACCGCGAAGACCTCTTCCAGCTTGTGGCTGACCAGCACCGTGGCGTGGCCCCGCTCCGACAGCCGACGCACGATCCCGTAGAGCCGGTCGGCCTCGTCGTTGGTGAGCGACGCGGTCGGCTCGTCGAGCAACAGCACTGTCGAGTCGGCCGACAACGCCTTGGCGATCTCCACCAACTGCATCTGGGCCACCGACAGCCGCGACACCGGCAGGTCGGGGTCGAGGTCAAGGTCGAGCAGGTCGAGGCAACGGCGTGCCTCGGTACGCAGAGCCGCCCGGTCGAGCAGGCCGGCACGCCGGGGCAGATTTTGCAGGCAGATGTTCTCCGCGACGGTGAACGCCGGGATCAGGTTCCGCTCCTGGTGCACCACACCGATGCCGGCCCGCTGGGCGTCCTGCGGGTTGCCGAGCTGCACCGCGCGTGGCTGCCCGTCCGGCCCGGGCACCCGCAGCTGCCCGCCGTCCGGCCGGTAGACCCCGGTGAGGATCTTGATCAGGGTGCTCTTGCCGGCGCCGTTCTCGCCGAGCAGCGCGTGCACGCTGCCAGCGGTCAGGGTCAGCGTCGCCTCGTCCAGGGCACGCACCCCGGGGAATGTCTTGACCAGTTTCTCCGCGGACAGCACGACGCTCATCGCGTACCTCCGGACAGTTTGTTCCGGAACTGACCGAGCAACACCGCGCCGAGGACGACCGCGCCGATGATGAGATCCACCCACCGTCGGTTGATGTTGAACTGCGACTGACTCACGTCGACCAGCCGCACGAGGAAGGCCGCGAGCACCGTGCCGGTCACGCTGATCATGCCCCCGGCCAGGGCGACCCCACCGATGATCGGCGCGGCGAAGCTGGGCAGCAGCAGGTCGTCGCCGATGGAGGCGTTCACCGACCCGAAGGCGGCCACCACGATCACGGCGGCGAAGCCGGCCAGCAGCCCCGACAGGGTGTGCGCCAGCACCAGCGCGCGGTCGTTGGAGATGCCCGACAGCCGGGCGGCGAACGGGTTGCCGCCGGAGGCGAGCAGGTGCCGCCCGGGCACGGTGCGACGGAAGAAGAGTGCCGTCGCGACCGCGATGGCGACCGCCAACAGGAACACCACGGGCACCCCGGCCAGGGACGCCTGCCCGAACTCCCGCAGGCCGGGCGAGTAGCCCTGGTAGGTGCCGGTGCCGTTCACCCCGTACCGCAGCCCCTCCAGGATCGTCATGGTGGCGAGGGTGACGATGAACCCGTTTATCCGGGTGAAGATCACCAGCAGACCGTTGACCAGTCCGACGGCGGCGCCGAGGACCAGCGCGGCGAGCACCGCGACCGGGGCGGGCAGCCCGGCGTCGACCATCAGCCACCCCGAGGCCACCGCGCAGAACCCGGTGAGCACACCCACCGACAGGTTCATCTGACCGACGGCGAGCACCACCATCTGGGCCAGGCCGATGACGATCGGCAGGGCGAGGAACCGCAGGAACGCGTCCAGGGTGCCGGCGGTGAGCAGGTTGAAGTCGGTGGCGACCGCGAGCGCGGCGAACCCGACAGCGGCGATCACCGCGAGGGTGAACTCGTTGGTCCGGATCAGGCTCCTCATGATGTCGACACCGCCCTTCGCTCGGCGATCACAGCCCGAAGCCGGTCCAGCGACAACGCCGCGAGCAGGACCAGTCCGATGTAGAGCTTCAGCTCCTCCAGCGAGAACTGCAGCAGGTTGAGGCCCTTGTAGATGACCTGGGTGAGTGTTGCGCCGAGTGCGGTGCCGAGGACGCTGACCGCACCACCGGCGAGCAGTGTGCCGCCGAGCACCGGGGCCAGGAACGACGGCAGCAGGAACGACTCACCGATGTTGGCCGAGAAGGCCCCGTTGTTGGCGGCCAGCAGGAAACCGGCCAGTGCGGCGAGCAGCCCGCTCAACGCGTGCGCGGCGACGACTCGGCGGTGCGTGGGGATGCCGGACAGCTTGGCGGCGACCGTGTTGGAGCCGGTCATCAGGATCTCCCGCCCCAACCGGGCATGCCGGAACAGCAGCCCGACGCCGAGCGCCGCGGCCACCGCGATCGGCACGATCAGCGGGATCCGAGGTCCGCAGACGTCGCCCATGCAGTAGTCGGCGAAGGTGTCGAAGCGCAAAGCGGCCAGCCCGCTCGGCTGCACCGCGAACGCCACCCCGCCGGTCGCCCATGTGTAGAGGATCGTGACCAGACCCAGCAGCCCGAAGTCGAGCGCGAGGGTCACCACGAAGGAGTTCACGCCGGTCTTGGCGATGAGCAGGCCGGCGAGCGCGCCGATGCCCGCCCCGACGACGAGACCCACCAGCAGCCCGACCAGCAGGGGTACGCCGAGCCGGTCGTAGGCCAGGCCCATCGCGAAGGTGGACAGCGCGGCCATCCGGCCGACGGCCATGTTCATGTGCCCGAGCGAGAGCACAGCGAGCTGGGCCAGACCGACCACCACGTACACGCTGATGTCGGCCTGTAGCGGCGCGAGCGTGAGGCGGGGATCGAGGAACGCGGGGGTCAGCGACGAGAAGAGGACAACCAGCACGGCGATGACGATGAGCAGCCCGAGCCGGGGGTTCGCCCAGACCGGTAGGGTCCGGGCCGGTGGCCTGGGGTCGGCGGCCGGAGGCACCGCTGGCGCCTCCGGCGCTGTTTCCGTCTTCACGCCACCCTCCTGTCCTCGATCGCGTCGCGGTCCCAGTCGATGCCGAGGCCAGGCTCGCCCGGGGCGAGCGCATGGCCGTCGACGATCGCGATCTCGGTCCGGGTGATCGCGCGCAGTTGCGGGATGTGCTCGACGTAGCGACTGTTCGGCACGGCCGCGCAGAGGCTCACGTGCAGTTCCATGAGGAAGTGCGGGCAGACGACGACGTTGCAGGCCTCGGCCAGATGCGCGACCTTGAGCCACGGGGTGATGCCGCCGATCCGCGCGACGTCGACCTGGACGATGCCGGCGGCCTGGCGGCGCAGGTACTCGGCGAACTGGCCGATCGAATACATCGACTCCCCCACCGCGACCGGGATGCTGGTCGCGCGGGCGAGCAGCTCGTGCCCGGCGACGTCGTCGGCCGGCAACGGCTCCTCGAACCAGGCGAGCTGGTGCGGTTCGAGGAGCCGGGCTCGGCTGATCGCCTCGGCGGCGGTCAGGGACTGGTTGGCGTCGACCATCACGTCGAAACCGTCGCCGAGGGCCGCCCGGACCGCGCCGATCCGTGCGGCGTCCTCCGCCGGGTTCGGCTTGCCCACCTTGAGCTTGACGCCGGGCCAGCCGACCGCCTGGGACTCCTTCGCCCCAGCGACCAGCTCGTCCTCGGTGAGGTGCAGCCAGCCACCTTCGGTGTCGTACAGCGGGATCCGTTCCTTGGCGCCGCCGGCGAGCACCCACAGGGGCAGGCCGGCGGCTCGGGCGCGCAGATCCCACAGCGCGGTGTCGACCGCGGCGAGAGCCAGGGAGGTGATGGCACCCACCGCGGTGGCGCGGGTAGCGGCATGCAGGTCACGCCAGACCGCTTCCACCCGGGCGGCATCGCGGCCGACCAGGTGTGGCAGCAGGTAGTCACGCAGCAGCGCGAGCACCGCGGTGCCACCGGTCCCGATCGTGTACGCGTACCCCGTGCCGTGCCCGCCGTCGGCCGTCCGCACCTCAACGAAGATCGTTTCCTGCTTGAGGAACGCCTGCACGGCGTCGGTGCGGACGGTCTCGACGGGGATGTCGACGAGGTACGCCTCGGCCTTCGTGATCTTCGACATCAGCTGCACTTGAGGAGGTCGCCGTCGAACTTCTTCCTCAGTGCGTCGGTGGTCGCGGTGCGGTCGGCCTCGTAGCCCTCCAGGTTGTCCTTGGTCACCACGAACGATCCGGAGTCGATCGTCACTCCGGGCTCGACCATCGTGCAGCCGCCGCTGAGCTTCATCAGGGCGTACGAGCCGACACGGGCCTGGCCGACCGGGTTCTGCAGGACGGTGGCAGCCACCCACCCGCCACGAAGTCCGTCGAGGACCGCCGGGTCGTCGTCGATGGCGATGACCTTGATGGGCAGCTTCGACTGGCGCACGCCTTCGGTGGAGGCGACCGCCGGGTTGTAGGCGGTGTTCACGATCGCCTGGATCTGCCGGCCCTTGGCGGCGAGCAGGTCGGCCACGGCCTTCTGGGCGCTCTGCAGGTCCTTGTCGATGTCGGTGACGCTCTGGATCAGCACCACCTTTCCGCCGGTCTCGGCGACCGCCTTCTCCACGCCCTTGATCCGGCGCTGGGTGTTGGAGTCGACCTTGTTTCCGGTCAGGTGCACCAGGTTGCCCTGGCCGCCAATGGAGTCGATGGCGGCCTTGGCGCCCTTGTACGCGGCGACTTCCACGTCGGTGGACAGGCAGAAGTCGGCCTTGTTGTCCCCAGCCGGGCAGGAGGCCAGGGAGGCGACGGGGAAGCCCTGCCGCTTGAGGTCCTCGAAGGTGGAGTTGATGTTGTCCGGTGAGACGCCGAAGACCCCGAAAGCGTTGTATCCCTGGGCGGCCAGGGACTTGAGCACGTCGTTCTGTTTGGTCTGGTCCCAGCCTGCGGTCTCGTTGAAGGTGACGTCGCCGAGTGCGAGTTCCGTCTTCGCCGTGCCCCCGGCGTCCTTCCAGGGCTGGAAGTACGGGTGCGAGCCGCCGGGTACGAGCGCGACCTTGACCTGCGCTGGCTCCCGACCGCCGGCTTCGGTGTCGGTGGCGTCGCTCTTCTTCGTGCAGGCCACGGTCGTCGTGGCGAGGGCCAGGACGGTGAGGCCAGAGCCGATCCGGGACAGCATGCTGCGCGACATGAACGTCTCCTCGGGGGTGGTGGTGAGGCGGAGGCGAAGCGGGGGAAACCTATTTCCTATAGGATGTTGCTTTGCTAGTGTGTACTCGCTCACACCGGCACAGTCAAGGGGTTGTTAGGAGACGAGATGGCCCAGCAGGAAGCTCGCGAGGGTCGGCTCCGTCCCGCCCGACGACTCACCCTCGCCGAGGACGTCTACGAGTCGATAAAGACGCTGGTCATGGACCACATCCTTCCCCCCGGCGAGCGGGTCAACATAGACGCTCTCGCCCGGGAACTCGACGTCTCCCCCACACCGGTGCGCGAGGCCCTCGCCCGGTTGGAAGCCGACGGCCTGGTCCGCAAACGCCCGCTGTCCGGCTACACCACCACGCCGTTGCTGAGCCGCACAGAGTTCGACGACCTGTTCGACGTCCGCCTCCTGTTGGAGGGCGCCACCGCCGGCCGGGCCGCCGCGCACGCCTCCACCGAGGCGCGGCAACGGATCAGCGCCGAGGCGGCGGCGCGCATCGACGTGGAGGCCGGCGACGGATACCGCCGACACGCCGCCTTCACCGCGCTGGACGCGAAATTCCACGACCTCATCGCCGAGGTCGCCGGCAGCCCACTGCTGCGGGACAGCATCACGCGGCTGCACTCGCACCTGCACCTGCACCGGCTGTACTTCCCTGTCGCCGGCGCTCCGGACACCAACACGGAGCACCAGCGCATCGCCGCCGCCATCGCCGCCGGCGACTCCGCGGCGGCCACCGAGGCGATGCGGGCCCACCTGACCGCCGCCCGGGAGCGCCACCTGCCCGCCTTCGACCGGCTTCCCGACCCTGGCGCACCGCGCGACCCGGTGTGACCCGCCCCGAGACATCCGAGGAGCCGCCATGCGGATAGCCCTCTTCATCACCTGCGTCAACGACATCGCCTACCCGGCCACCGGCATCGCGGTCACCCGCATCCTGCGAAGACTCGGCCACACCGTCGACTTCCCCACCGGCCAGACCTGTTGCGGGCAGATGCACGCCAACACCGGCTACCGGGCCGAGGCGATGCCCATGGTGCGCAACTACGTCGACGTCTTCGACGGGTACGACGCCATCGTGGCGCCGTCCGGGTCGTGCACGGCGATGATCCGCGACCAGTACCCGCACCTGCACCCGCCGGCCACGTCGGTGGCCGCCCGCACCTACGAGCTGTCCGAGTTGCTCGTCGACGTCCTCGGCGTCACCGACGTCGGTGCCGAGTTCCCGGAGACGGTCACCTACCACCCCACCTGCCACGGCCTGCGCATGCTGCGGCTCGGCGACCGGCCGCTGCACCTGCTGCGCCAGGTGCGCGGGATCCGGCTCGTCGAGCTCGGTGACGCCGAGGAATGCTGCGGCTTCGGCGGCACGTTCGCCCTGAAGAACCCGGACGTCTCCACCGCGATGCTCACCGACAAGTGCGCCCGGGTCCGCGACACCGGAGCACGGGTGCTCGCCGCCGCCGACAACTCCTGCCTGGCGCACATCGGGGGCGGCCTCGACCGCCACCGGTCGGGCGTGCGGGCCATGCACTACGCCGAGATCCTCGCCGCGACAGGGGCCGCCTCATGAACCGTCCCGGCGTCGACCGGTCTGGCGGGTCGGTCGCCCCAGCCACCGGAGGCGGGCGGATCCGCACACCACTGCCCTTCCCCACCGCAGCCGCGTCGGCCGTCGCCGACACGCAACTGCGGGCCAACCTGCACCGGGCCACCCGCACCATCCGCGGCAAGCGCGCCCGAGTCGTCGACGAGGTCCCTGACTGGGAGTCCCTCCGGGACGCCGGCTCCGCGATCAAGGCGGACGTCCAACGCCGGTTACCGGAGCTGCTGGAGCAGTTCGAGGCGTCCGCCACCGCTGCCGGCGCCACCGTGCACTGGGCCCGCGACGCCGCCGAGGCCTGCCGCATCGTGGTCGCGTTGACCCGGGCCGCCGGGGCCGACGAGGTCGTGAAGGTCAAGTCGATGGCAACCCAGGAGATCGAGCTCAACGAGGCCCTTGAGGCGGCCGGCATCGCCGCGTACGAGACTGACCTCGCCGAGCTGATCGTGCAGCTCGGCGAGGACACTCCCTCGCACATCCTGGTGCCGGCGATCCACTACAACCGGGCACAGATCCGGGAGATCTTCCAGCGTCGAATGCCCGACGTACCGGCCGACCTCAGCGACGAACCGGCGGCACTGGCCGAGGCGGCCCGCACCCACCTGCGACGACGGTTCCTCTCGGCCCGGGTCGCCGTCTCCGGCGCCAACTTCGCCATCGCCGACACCGGCACGCTGGTGGTCGTGGAGTCCGAAGGCAACGGGCGAATGTGCCTCACCCTCCCGGAGACGCTGATCAGCGTCGTCGGCGTCGAGAAGCTGCTGCCGACCTTCAGCGACCTGGAGGTCTTCCTGCAACTGCTGCCGCGATCCTCGACCGGCGAGCGGATGAACCCGTACACCTCGATGTGGACCGGCGTCACCCCTGGTGACGGCCCTCAGGACGTGCACGTCGTGCTGGTCGACAACGGCCGGTCCGCGGTGCTCGCCGACCCGGTCGGGCGGCCGGCGCTGTCCTGCATCCGCTGCTCCGCGTGCCTCAACGTCTGCCCGGTGTACGAGCGGGCCGGCGGGCACGCGTACGGCTCGGTGTACCCGGGGCCGATCGGCGCGATCCTGTCGCCCCAGCTGACCGGCGTGGCCGACAACGCTTCGCTGCCGTTCGCGTCGACCCTCTGCGGCGCTTGCTACGACGTGTGTCCGGTAAAGATCAACATTCCGGAGATCCTGGTCCACCTCCGCCAGCAGGCACCGCATCCGCTGGCTGAACGGGCCACCATGCGCGTCCTGTCGTGGATCATGCGCAGCCCTCGACGGTGGGCCGCCGCCCTACGCCTGGCCCGGGGCGGCGCCGGCCCTCTCGGGGCGTACCGCGAACGGCGCACCGGCTCTCGTACGCTGCGCAGGCTGCCCTGGCCCGCCTCGGCCTGGACCCGGTCGCGGGACCTGCCGCTGCCCGCGCCTCAGACCTTCCGGGAATGGTGGGACAAGCAGTGACCGCACGCGACGAGATCCTGGCGCGGCTCCGGACGGCCCTGGCCGACAGCCCGCCGCCGGTGGAGGTGCCCCGCCGGTACCGCCGGGTCGACGATCGTTCCAACCTGGTCGAGATCCTCATCGACCGGTTGGAGGACTACCGGGCTGTCGTCCACCGGGGCATCGACAGCCTGCCCGGACTGCTGGCCGAGGTCGACCGGCTCGCCGTTCCCACCGACATCCCCGCCGATTGGCTGGCCGGCTACGCCGGGCAGGTTCACCGCGACGCTCCCCCGCTGTCACCGGCCGACCTGGACGGCCTGGACGCGGTCCTGACCGGCTGTGCGGTGGCGGTCGCCGACACCGGCACCATCATCCTCGACGCCGGCCCGGCACAGGGGCGGCGGGCGCTCACCCTGGTGCCCGACCGGCACATCTGCGTCGTACGCGCCGACCAGGTCGTCGGACTGCTGCCGGAGGCGCTGACCCGGCTGGACCCGCGCGCGCCACAGACCTGGATCTCGGGCCCGTCCGCGACCAGCGACATCGAGCTCAACCGGGTCGAGGGGGTGCACGGCCCCCGCAGGCTGGAAGTCGTCCTGGTCGGTCTCGACGACAGTCCCACGGGACGCTGACAGGCAGCCTGGGGGCGCGTCGCGAAGTCCGGGCTGGCGGCTGACGAGGGTTGGGGTCAGGCTGGGGCGAGGAGGCAGAACTCATTGCCTTCCGGGTCGGCGAGGACCGTCCACGGGACGTCGTTCTGGCCCAGGTCGATGGCGGTGGCGCCGAGAGTCAGCAATCTGGCGGCCTCGACCTCTGGATCGTCACCCGGGTATGGGCGGACGTCGAGATGGACGCGGTTCCAAACGCTCTTCACGTCGGGTGTGCAGAGGAACTGCAGATATGGGCCAACGCCCTTGGCCGAGCGGAGTACCGCGTTGTGGTCGGTCACCTTGTGCAGAGTCCAGTCCATGGCCTTGCCCCAGAAGCGGGCCATGGCTCGCGGATCCGCGCAGTCGACCACCACCGTGGCGATCGGTCCGGTGTCTCGGATCGGGTCGCGCCAGTCCAGCACACAGAACTCGTTGCCCTCCGGATCGGCCATGACCGTCCATGGGACGTCGCCCTGGCCCACGTCGGCGGGTGTTGCGCCGAGATCCACCAGGCGCGCGACCAACTCCGCCTGATGGGCCGCCGAGGTGGTGGCGAGGTCGACGTGCACCCGGTTCTTCACCGTCTTGGGTTCCGGGGAGGCGATGAGGTCGAGGCAGACGGCGACGGGGTCGGGGTAGACGAAGCCCTCGGGTTCGAGGTTGGTGACGCCGGGTCCCTCGCTGGAGACCGCCCAACCGAGCACCTCTGCCCAAAAACCGCCCAGCGCCGAGTCGTCCCGAGCCTTCATGTTGATTTGAACGAGCCGCGTTGCCATGCCGGCGATGCTAAGGCCTGCGTCGAGGGGCGGTGTGCCCGACCTGAAGTGACCGTTCGGCGTGTCGCCGCCATCAACGAGTGGCTGTGACCGACGTCGACACCGGCTTCAGTCCGCCCTCAACACGACGGCGCGGAACACCCCGACACCCTGACCGGTCGGCCCCGACCGTGACCACCAGCGGGGACGGTGGTCGCGGTCATGCCACGGCCTGCCGTCGCCGCGCACGTTCATGATGCAGGTAACTTGCAATTGCCAAAGAGTTGCAACTATGCCACCGTGATCATCAAAGGTTGCGGCTGCAGGCGCTGCGCCAGCACGTCCACATCCACTCCCCACACCACAGGAGCGTTCTGTGACCCGGATGCGTCCGACCTTCCGGCGCCTCGTGGCGTCGACCGCAGCGGCCGGGATGCTCGTCCTCGCCGGCTGCTCGGCCCCGACCACCCCCGACAGTTCAGCCGGCGGCGCGACGCTGGTCGTGGCCACGTCCGACGAGCCGGATGCGTTGAACCCGGTCCTCAACTACGGCGTCGACGGCGCCGCGCTGATCTTCGACGGGCTCGTCTCCCGCGACAATGACAACCGGCTCGTCCCCGGCCTGGCCGCCGCGTTGCCGACGGTGTCGCCGGACGGTCGCACCGTGACCGCGAAGCTCCGCGATGGCGTGCTGTTCCATGACGGCACCGCACTGAGCGCACAGGACGTCGTCTTCACGTATCAGGCCGTGTTGGATCCGAAGGTCGACTCGACGCTGCGGTCCGATCTGGACATGGTGGAGTCGGTGACCGCACCCGACCAGGCCACGGTCGTGTTCCGGCTGCGCTACCCCTACGCGCCGTTCCTGCAGCGGCTCACCCTCGGCATCGTGCCGGCCAAGCTGCTCAGCGGGCAGGACATCAACACCGCCGGGTTCAATCGAAAGCCGGTCGGGACCGGGCCGTACAAGGTCGAGTCCTGGACGCCGGGCGACCGGCTGGTGCTCTCGGCGAACGAGCGCTACTTCGGCGGCCGGCCGGCGAACAACCGGGTGGTGGTCGCGTTCGTCGCGGACGACAACGTCCGTGCCCAGCGGATGCGGGCCGGCGAGTTCGACGCGGCCGAGCTGCCGCCGAAGCTCGCCTCCGGTTTCGACCAGGACACCACCTACCGGGTGCAGCGGGTGCCGACCGCCGACTACCGCGGCGTGATGCTGCCGATGGGCAACCCGGTCCTCGCCGACCCGGCGATCCGCCGGGCGCTCAGCCTGGCCGTCGACCGGTCCGCGATGGTCTCCGGCATCCTCGGCGGCGCCGGCGAACCGGCCTTCGGCCCGATCCCCCCGACCTCCGAGTTCGCCGAGCCCTCGATCATCGCCAGGTCGACCGCCGACCCGACGGCCGCGGCGGCGCTGCTCGACGCGGGCGGCTGGACGCCCGGTGCGGGTGGGGTGCGGGCCAAGGACGGTCGACCGGCCCGATTCACACTGATGTACCCGGCGAGCGACACCCTGCGCAAGGACCTGGCCCTGGCGGTGACCGCCGACGCGAAGAAGATCGGCATCGAGGTGACCCCGGCGGGGCTCACCTGGGACGCCATCGACCCGCGGATGACCTCCGACGCCCTGCTGATGGGCTATGGCACGCCGTACGACCCGGACTTCGTCTCGTACAAGCTCTTCGGCTCGCAGTTCGCGGGGCAGGGCTACTTCAACCCCGGCTCGTACCGCTCCGAGGCGGTCGACCGGGCCCTGCAGGAGGGCCGGGACCAGATCGATCCGGACCGACGCAAGGCCGCGTACGCCCAGTTCCAGAAGCAGCTCGCGGCCGACGTACCGTGGCTGTTCCTCACCTACCTGCGGCACACCTACGTGCTGAAGTCCTCGGTCCAGGGCGTGACCCCCCGGGTTGAGGCGCACGAGCACGGGGTGGCGAACAGCGTCTGGTGGAACATCAACACCTGGACCCGGTCGTGACCGGTCGGACGACGTCGCCTCGCCGTCGCTCCGGTCGACTGGCCGGGGCGGGGGCGGTGGTCCGGCGCCGGCTCCTGGTCGCCGTCCCGGTGCTCATCGCGACCAGCATCGGGATGTTCGCCCTCGGCGCCGCGTCGCCGGTCGACCCCGCGAAGCAGTACGCGGGAGCGGCGGCCTTCACCGCCACGGAGGAGAACCTGGCGCAGATCCGCGCCAACTGGGGTCTCGACGACCCGCTCCCGGTGCAGTATCTGCGGTGGATCAGCAACCTGGTCCAGGGCGACCTGGGCTGGTCGACCAGCCGACACGAGCCGGTCGCCTCGGTGCTCGCCGCCCGGGCCGGCTGGACGCTGTTACTGATCGGCGTGACCCTTGCCCTGGTCCTGGTCGCGAGTCTGCTGCTGGGCGCGCTGGCCGCGTACCGGCGGGGTGGGCTGTTCGACCGGGCGTTGCGGACGGCCGCGTACGCGGTGGAGTCGATGCCGGTGTTCTGGCTGGGCCTGGCGGCGATCGCCATCTTCGCGCTGGCCCTGGGGTGGTTCCCGGCCGGCGGGCTGACCGACGTCACCGCGACCAGCACCTCGTGGTCCGACGTGGCGCACCACCTGATCCTGCCGGTCGGGGTGCTGGCCGTGTCCCAGGCGCCGTGGTTCGTGCTGTTCGTCCGGGACGCGGTCGCGGAGAGCATGCGCGACGACCACGTGCTCGCGGCGCGGGCCCGTGGACTGCCCGGGCGGACGGTGCTGTTCGGGCACGCGTTGCGGACCGCGCTGCTGCCGTTCCTTACCCTGGTCGGCACCCATCTGCCCGAACTGGTCGGCGGGGCGGTGCTGGTCGAGACGGTCTTCTCGCTGCCGGGCCTCGGTGCCGTCACGGTCGCCGCCGCGCTGGGCAGCGACTTCCCGCTGCTGGCGGCGATCACGCTGGTCACCACCGCGGTGGTGCTGGCCGCGAACCTCGTGACCGACCTCGCCTACGCCGCCGCCGATCCGAGGGTACGACTCGATGACTGACCTCGCTGCCCGACGACCGCTGCTGCGGACGGCCCGGTCCCGGCTCCGACTGCGGCCCGGCCAGGCCAGTGCTGTCGCGGCCGGCGTTGTCCTCCTCGTCGCCGTCGTCGGTTCGCTTCTCGCTCCGCTCTTCTGGCCGCTCGACCAGAGCGCGGTCGCGCTGGACCAGACCCGCTTGACACCTTCCTGGACCCACCTCGCCGGCACCGACGACCTCGGCCGGGACGTGGCTCACCGTGCCGTCTACGGGCTGCGGGTGTCGCTGCTCGTCGGCGCGGTCGCCGCGCTCGTCGCCACCGTCCTCGGCGGCGTGGTCGGCGGGATCGCCGGCACCCTCGGCGGCCGGGTGGACCGCATCCTGATGCGGATCGTCGACACCATCGCCGCGATGCCGCACCTGCTGCTGGGCATCTTCATCGTCGCCATGCTGCGTCCCAGCCTCGGCGCGGTGATCGCCTCCGTCGCGCTCACCCACTGGCTCTCCACGGCCCGCATCGTCCGATCCGAGTTGCTGAGCCTGCGTACCCGGCCGTTCATCGACGCCGCCATCAGCGGCGGAGCCGGCCGGCGTCGGGTCCTGATGCGGCACCTGCTGCCGCACGTCCTGCCCCGGCTGGCGCTGGCCACCACCCTGATGATCCCGCACGCGGTGTGGCACGAGACCGCGCTGTCGTTTCTCGGCCTCGGCCTGCCGCCGCACCTCGCCTCACTCGGCAACATGATCAACGACGGCCAGGGATCGCTGCTGACCGGCGCCTGGTGGGCCAGCCTGGCGCCGGGCGCGGTCATCGTCGTCGTCACCCTCGCCATCGCGGTCCTCGCCGCCCGCTGGCGCGACCGCCTCGATCCCCGGGTCCGAGCGGAGCTGCACCTGTGACCACCACCGAACGCGTCGCCGCCCCGGCGTCTCCCCGCGCCGCCGCGAGTCGGCCCCTGCTCGCCGTGGACAGCCTCGGCGTCCAGTTCCGGCTACGCGACGCGAGCGTGCGCGCCGTCACCGACCTCAGCCTCACCGTACGGGCCGGCGAGCTGCTGGCCATCGTCGGCGAGTCCGGCTGCGGCAAGTCCGTCCTGGCCCACGCGCTGCTCGGCCTGTTGCCGGCCAACGCCATGATCACCGGCCACGCCGTCCTGCACCACCCGGACACCGAGCCGGTCGACCTGGTCACCTGCGGCCAGCGCCACCTGGCCCGGAAGGTACGCGGTCGTCGGGTCGGGCTGGTCCCGCAGAGCCCGGCCACCGCTCTGAACCCGGTCCGCACCGGACGGCGACTGCTCACCGAGACGCTCCGGGTCCACCGCCGGGACCGCGAGGACGCCGATCAGCTCGCGGTCGACGTGGGGCTCGACCCGGCGGACCTGGACCGCTACCCGCACGAGCTGTCCGGCGGCATGGCACAGCGTCTGGTCACCGCACTCGCCCTGGCACCAGACCCGTCGCTGCTCATCGCCGACGAGCCCACCACCGGCCTCGACCGCCCGCTGGTGGATCACACCCTGGACCTGCTCCGCCGCCGCTGCGACAACGGCTCGGCCGTCGTGCTCATCACGCACGACCTGGCCGCCGCGCAGCGGGTCGCCGACACCGTCGCCGTCATGTACGCCAGCCGGATCGTGGAGCACCGGGAAACCGCCCAACTCTTCGCCGCACCAACCCACCCGTACGCCGCGGCGCTGCTCGACGCCCTGCCGGACCGGGCTTTCCGGCCGGTCCCGGGCGACCCGCCGATGCTCACCGCACTGCCCCCGGGATGCGCGTTCGCGCCCCGCTGCCCGCGCCGCACGGACAACTGCGCGAGCCGGCCACAGCCGACACCGGTCGTCGGCGGCGGCACGGTGGCCTGCCACCATCCGATCCTCACCGGAGCCGTCACGTGACCAGCCCGCAGCACCTCCTCGCCGACGAGGTGACCGTCGGCTACGGCCGTCAGGTCGTACTCGACGGCGTCAGCCTGCGAGTCGGTCGTGGCGAGACGGTCGGGCTTCGTGGACCGTCCGGCTGCGGCAAATCCACCCTGGTCCGGGTCCTCGCCCTTCTGCACCGCCCCGATCGCGGCCAGGTCAGCATCGACGGCACCCCGGTCAACGCCGTCCGCTACGCCGTACCGGTCGACCTGCGGACCCGCGTCGCCGTTCTCTTCCAGAGCCCACGCGCCGCCGCCGACCCCCGGCTGAGCCTCACTGACCTGATAGCCGAACCGCTACGCGCCCTCCGAACGCCCGAGCCGACGGTCCGCGAGCGGGTGGCCGAACTTGCCGACCTCGTCGGCCTCACCTCGGACCTTCGCACCCGTCGTCCACACGCGGTGTCCGACGGGCAACTGCAACGGGCCTGCCTCGCGCGGGCCCTCGTGCACCGTCCCGACTACCTGCTCTGCGACGAGGCCACGGCGATGCTCGACGCCTCGACCCAGGCGCACGTCGCCGCCGTCATCCGCGACTACCAGCAGACCCAGCACGCCGGCGTCCTGGTCGTCACCCACGACCAGACCCTGATGGACCGCTGGGCCGACCGGATCGTCGACCTGGTCGGCATGGCGAGGGCACGTCACTAAGTCGCGGTTCGACGCGGCCAGGTAGCCGGATCCGGGCGGTGGGCACGAACGGCGTCCCTCAACCGGCGATGTCCACGAGACCGGGACCTCAGACCACGGTCTGTTTCGTGTTCGGCAACTCGTCGACGATCGACTTCGGCACGTTGATCGTGTCCGCGATGATTTCGTGGGGTGTGTTGGCCATCCATTGCATCACCGAGATGTCCTCGAACCGGGGATGCCGGAACATCTCCAGGAACACCAGCGGCTCGTCGCCGGTGTTCTCGATGTAGTGGCCGTACGCGAAGGGGACGTAGCCGACATCGCCGGCTTGGAAGTCGAACGTCCGAGCGGCGGCCTGAGCCGCGAAGACGCCCATCCGGCCGGTGCCGGAGATGTAGTACTGCCACTCGTCGGTGGTGGGGTGCCAGTGCAACTCGCGCATTCCTCCGGGCTCGACCTCGACGAGGGCGGCGGCGGTGGTCACGGACGCGGCGAAGTTGGTCGAGTCGGTGATCCGGACCGTTCCACCGCGGAAACGCTGCGGGGTCTGCGCGATCATCCGGTGTTTGAAGCTTCGCGGGATGTCGCCGGTCGGGCTGATCACCCGATCCTGTTGCAGGGGCGGTGGGACTTCGCCCTGGAAGATGTACTTCTCCCGCTCGGGCAGGTTCTCCATCTGTTCCATCGTCCAGCCGAAGTTCTTCGCCAGGACGTGCCGAGGCGTGTGTGCGAAGAAGTCGCTGAGCAGGAACGTGTTGTTCTCCGAGAAGGCGCCGTCGTCAAAGACCAGCAGGAACTGGGCGCCATCGGCCAGCGCCTGGATGTTGTGCGGCACGCCCTGCGGAAAGAACCACAGATCGCCCGCTTTGACGTCCTCGATGAAGTTGCGTCCCTCGTGGTCGACCGCGCTGATCCGGCAACTGCCGCTGAGCATGTACGCCCACTCCGACTGTTGATGCCAGTGGATCTCCCGGTACGCGCCCGGTTCCAGGCCGAACTGGACGCCGGACATCTGGCTGGCGATCGGCAGATCGCGGGCGGTGACCTCCCGGGTCCAGCCGCCCTTCTCCACGCGGGTGTGCGCCTGGGAGAACGAGAACTTGAGGTTGGGCACCAGCCGGCTGTCGGTCGTTGGCGGCACCAACAGGTCGGGGTTCTGTCGCTCGACCTCGACGTTACGCCCCGCGAAGGGCGGGCCACCCTGGTCGCCGCGTCGCGGCTCGGGATCGCTGTTCGCCATGATCGCTGTCTCCTCACTCCGGCTGGATCGGATGGGGCGGGGGAACGGATCCGCCTCGCAGGCGTAGCCGGGACGGCAGCCCCAGCAGGGTGCGCACGGCGGGCCGGCCGTAGTGCACCGCGATCGTGGCGGGAATCGCCACCGCGGTCACGGCCAGCACGACGCGGGTCCACGCCGGGGCGTCTCCACCCGCGCCGGTGCTGGCGAACAGAACGAACACCACCAGTACGGCCCGGAGCCGGTGCACACCGGGAAGCCTGGTCCGGCCCGGGTGCCGCCCGCACCGCCCTTGATCGTTGGCTGCTGAGCAACAGTCGGACCGGCGTGTCGCACTGCTCAGCAGCCAACGATCAAGGGGCGACGACGTCGAGTGGGCCATGCACTCGATGATCGGGGGCGAGGCCTTGACGTCGCATCACGTGATTGCGCCATTGCGGCACGTCAGATCCCGGGCGCTACGGGCCATTGAGCGCAAACGACGGCAGGTGGGCACCAGCAGCTGCCGGGCCACATCCTGTCGGTTCGTCGATCTGGTCGCTGGCCCCTGCCGCCGTGGTTAGGCTCGATCTCGGGACGGTATTTCGACGCGCCGGGTAACCACCGGGGAGAACGCCATTGTCCGAATCACCCTTCAACGCCGTAACGGTTCCCCACCTACTCGGTCGCCTGGCGCAGATCGCGGCACTGGAGCAGCCGTCGGTCGCTCTCGCCGGCTTGCGGGAGGCGCTAAGCCAGCGACTGGACGCTCGGAGCCGAAGTACTCTGCTCGCCATGATCGCCACCGTCGCAGCCCGCGTGGGACATCCGGACGCCGACGCCCTGCTCCGCGACGCGGGCACCGCCCACGCCGCATCGGGTGACCAGTCATCCGCTCGCCATCTCGCCCTCGGCCGGGCCGCTCGCTCGCTGTCGCACGGGGACCTACCGGGTGCCCACGCCGTGCTGGCAGCACTGGATCCCGACACCTGGTCGGCACGACGGGACGCCACGTCGATCCGGGCCGAACGAATCCTGGTGCAGCTCGGCCTGGGCCGGCACCAGGACGCCCAGACCGCGACCCGCCAGGCGTTCGATGACACGGCGTCGCCCGGCACGCCGGTGAGCAGCAGGCTGACCGCCCTGGACTGCCTGCGCATGGTCGCGGTGGGCGAGCTGCCCGAGGCGGCCGCGCTGGCTGTCACGACGCTCAACTCGGGCTCGGCGGACATCAGCCAGGAGGCGCGCGCCCTGCTGGTCGCGGTGATCGCCGAGGTTCGCTACCGCCGTGGCGAACACGACGCCGCGCGCGCCGTCCTCCGCAGTTGCCTCACGGAAGGACGATGGCCGGACAGTACGATGTGGACGCCCGCCTTCTGTGTCGCAGTCCGCGACCCTGCCCTCAGCGAGCCGGCGGGGCTGCTCACCGCAGTCGTCGCTGACCTGCACCGGTCGGTCCGGTCACTCCTGCCCGTGCCACAGTTCGGCCCCCGACTGGTACGCGCGGCGATGGTCGCTGGCGACACCCAGGCCGCTCGCCGAGTCACCGAGCTGGTCGCGCTGGTAGCCACGCGCACCCCGGTCCCGCTCTGGCACGCACTGGCCGACCAGACCAGAGGGCTGCTCGATCGCGACCCGGACGCACTCCGATCGGCCGTCGACGGACTGCGCACCACCGCCGCGTGGCCGGCTCTGGCCGACGCGTTGCTCGACCTCGCGAACAGCTCTGGGCTACGGCCTGCGGAGGCGTGGGATGCCGCGCACGAGGCGGCTGCCCTCTACGCCCGGATCGGCGCCCCAGGCGACCAGGCGCTGGCCGACAGGCGATGCGTCGATCTCGCTGCCACCCCACACCACCGGCCGTCGACCGACGAGCCGCTCCGCTCGGGCATCGACGCGCTCACCCCCGCCGAGGAGAGGGTGGCAGAAATGCTCGCCACGGGCGCCACGAAGAAGGAGGCGGCCGGGAACCTCTTCGTGTCCTTCCACACTGTGGACACCCAACTCCGATCGGTCTATCAGAAGCTGGGGATCCACAATCGGATGCAGTTGGTGCGGGCCTGGGACCGGTACAAGGCGACCAGCGGCTGATGACCACCTGACCTCGCAGCCAGCCGGGGTCACTTCTCGCTGTCGAGGGCAGCCATCATCGTCGTCGCGTACCGCTGCCCGGAGGCGGCACCGGCCGGCACGGCCCGCTCGATCTCGTCCAGCGCCGCCCGGTCCAGCACCAGGTCGACCGCGGCCAGTGACTCGGCCAGCCGATCCCGCCGCCGCGCGCCGACCAGTGGCACGATCTGCTCGCCCTGCGCCGCCACCCAGGCGATCGCCACCTGGCTCGTGGTCGCCCCCAGCCGCTGCGCGACCCGGCCGAGCGCGTCCACGAGGCGCAGGTTCGCGGTCAGGTGCTCCCCCTGGAACCGCGGGCTGTTCGCCCGGAAGTCCGTGCCGATCAACTCACGGTCGGCGGACCAGTGCCCGCTCAGCAGCCCTCGTGACAGCACCCCGTAGGCGGTCAACCCGATGCCCAGCTCTCGCAACGCCGGCAGAATCGTGGCCTCCGGGCCACGGGACAGCAGCGAGTACTCGATCTGCACATCACTGATCGGTGCCACCGCCGCTGCCCGACGGATGGTGTCCGCGCTCACCTCGGAGAGCCCGATGTGCCGGATGTAGCCGGCCTGCTGCATCTCGAGCAGCGCGCCCACGGTCTCCTCCACCGGCACCTGCGGGTTCAGCCGCGATGGCCGGTAGATGTCGATGTAGTCGGTGCCCAACCGGCGCAGCGAGTACGCGAGCCGGTCCTTCACCGCCACCGCCGACACGTCGTACGGTGCCGCCTGGAAGCCGCCGTCCGGCGTTCGGCGCGAGCCGAACTTCACACTGACGACCACCTCTTCCCGACGACGCTCCCGCAGCACCCGACCGATCAGCATCTCGTTGTGACCCGACCCGTAGAAGTCCGCGGTGTCGATCAGATTCACGCCGGCGTCGATGGCCGCGTGCAGCGTCGCGACGCTCTCGGCCTCGTCCGCCGGCCCGTACAGGTCCGACATGCCCATCGCGCCGAGCCCGATCATCGACACCTCCGGACCGGAGGCACCCAACCGTCGCCGTCGTAGACCCGTCATGTCACTCGTCTCCTTCGGTCGTCACTGCGGTGGATCGCGTGGCATCGCTGTGTACGCTGTGTCCATATAACCACCGTAGAGACACTCTGTCCATATAACCGGGAGGACCCGTGGCCCAGCTCACGCCGGATGCCGACACGCCACCCCGCCGGGGTCGCGGCCGCCGGCCCGCCGACCAGGTACGGGCCGAGATCCTCACTGCCGCCGGCAATCTCTTGCTGGCAGAGGGCATGGCCGGCTTCACCATCGAGAAGGTCGCAGCCCTCGCCGGGGCCAGCCGGATGACGATCTACAAGTGGTGGCCCTCCAAGGGGGCACTCGCCCTGGACGGCTACTTCACCGTCGTCGCACCCACGCTGGCCTTCACCGACACCGCCGACATCGTCGCCGACCTGACCAACCAGCTCGTCGCCTTCGTCCACCTCATGCGGGACACCTCCGCCGGGCGGGTGATCAGCCAACTCATCGCGCAGGCGCAGACCGACCCCGAGTTGGCCACGGCCTACCGGCAGCGCTACTCCGGCCCCCGCCGAGCCCTCGCCGTCGAAGCCCTCGGCAGAGCCGTGACCCGCGGGCAGCTCCGCGCCGACATCGACCCCGAATCCGTCGTCGACCAGCTCTGGGGAGCCTGCTACCACCGGCTCCTCGTCCCCGACCTGCCGCTCACCGAGGACTTCGCCCGCACGCTGGTCGACAACCTCATCCGCGGGCTGCGCTGACCAAGATCGCCGCCAACCAGGCGAACAAGCCGGTCGCGGCTCACTCGGGCGGCGTGGCCCCCGACTGCTCGCTGACCATGTAGGCCGCGTACCAGTCGGGCCAGTTCTCGTCCCGCTCGCCGGTGCGCTCTTCGTGCTCGCCGTGGGCGGCAGCCGCGCGGCGGAGCGCGCTCGCCACGTCGCTCGCGGAGCCGAACGACGTCAGCCCACCCTCGACGCGCCCGGGAAGCCTGGTCGTGATCTCCTGCATCAGCCAGGTGTTGCCGTCCGGGTCGCGAAACGTGGCGCGCGAGAAGTAGCTGCGCCGCTCGGGATCCGGCCCGTCGGCCGGGCCGTCCGGGCTGACGTGGAAGATGTCACCGACCTCGACACCGGCAGAGACCAGGGCGTTCCGGGCCATCTCGATGTCAGAGACGACCAGGTACGCCATGGCCGAACCGGGTGCCGCGGACGTGAGCTTCGGGCCGAACTGCACGGAGCACCCGGAGCCGTGCGGCGTCAACTGGACCACGCCGGGCGGCGTCTGATCGAGCCGCCACCCGAGGCGTACGTAGAACTCCTTCGCGCGGTCGACATCCGCAACAGGGACGACGATCACCTCAAGTTTCAGGTCGAGGCTCTCGACGCGCGACATCCCACTCGCGTCGCCCTGGGCACTCTTCGGGCTCATCGGGGCCTCCCCTGGCTCGCGTGCGGTTCATGCGCCTGCCCGGCGTACTCGTGGATTCTCCGGCCGGCGTGCCGCGACGGGCCCGATCGCCGCCTGCGACGCCGCCCTCACTCCGCACGCTACTGGTCGCGCCCTTGCCCGGTGCCGGCTTCCCGCGTACCCCGATCAGGGCAGCCAGCGCGGGGCGACGCCGTCTCAGCCCTCGGTGTCGTGGCCGGTTGCCGGGAGGCTCGCCACGCCACGACCCAGCGCGGTCCGGAAATCCCGGTAGAGGTCGGGACCGAGCGTGTCGGAGAGTTTCTGCTCGATCAGGTTCACGACGCCGTCGGAGACCTCCATGAATCTGAGGCCCCGATCCGTCGGCATGATCAGCTTTGCCCGGCGGTCGGCAGGGTCGGGCGCGCGGCGGACGTAGCCCAGCCGCTCCAACTCGTCGAGGATCGCGCCCATCGTCTGCTTGTTGCGTCCGGCCAGCCGAGCCAGTTCGCCGGGGCGGGTGCCCTCCGCGTCCAGGTACGCGAGCACCGCGCCGTGGCGGGGCCGGACGTCGTCGAACCCGTGCTCGGCGGACCGCCGGAAGATCTCGCGCTGGACACGCCCGGAGAGCTGCACGGCCAGGATGCCGAGGTCGGGATCCTGCTCCTTCAGTGCTCTTCGGCGAGTTCGTCCGCGATCACCGCGAGCACTTCGCCAGCGCCTGATCCGCCTGCGGCTGCCCTTCGGTGCGATCTCACCGAAGGGCGCCGCCGCGCAGCCGTACGAGTCACGGCTCGGTGGCGTCCTCGTCGTCCATCATCGGCGCCGAGTCACGCGTCGTTCTGCGAAACCGCTGCTGGTAGGCGCGCGGGGAGACCCCCACCCGGGCGAGAAACATCCGGCGCAGTGTCTCCGGGCTGCCGATGCCGACCTGTTGGGCGCAGGCGGTGACCGACTGCCCTGCGTGCAACAGACGGATGGCCGCGTCAATCCGCACGCCTTCCACGTACTTGCTGGGGCTGCTGCCGAGTTCCTGCCGGAACATCCGGGAGAGGTGACGCGGGCTGACATGCGCCCGGGTGGCGAGGGCGGTCACCGAGTGGTCGTCGGCCGGGTCAGCTGCCACCGCGTCGGTCACCTGCCGCAGCACGGGAGTGCGGGGTCGGGGCAGGGCGAGAGGGCGAGAACTGCGACTGGCCGCCGGGTCGCTGCAGGAACACGACCAGCGACTGAGCGACGGACCGGGCGATCTCCTCGCCGTGGTCGCGCTCCACGAGGGCCAGCGCGAGGTCGATGCCCGCGGACACGCCGGCGGACGTGAAGATCGGCCCGTCCTGTACGAAGATGGCGTCGGGCTCCACCCGCACCCGCGGAAACGCGGCTGCGAGCATCCGGGCGTGCCGCCAGTGCGTCGTCGCCCGGCGACCGTCGAGCAGACCGGCGCCAGCCAGGAGGAACGCGCCGGTGCAGACCGAGGCGGTACGAGCGGCGCGGTGTGACAGCGCCGCCGCGGCGGCGGTGAGTTCGGGGCTGATCGGGCTCACCGGCAGGGCGTCGCCGCCGACCACGAGGGCGGTCCCGACGTCGGTCGCCGAGTCGATGGCGCCATCCACGGCGACGCGCATACCCGTCGAGGCGCGGACGGCGGCACCATCGGTGGAGCGCACCTCCAGCTCGTACCGTGCGCCGAACTTGGCGGCCTCCGCGAAGACCTCGAAGGGTCCGACCAGGTCCAGGAGCTTCATCCCGTCGAAAACGAGAGCTGTGACCCGGTGTGCCTCTGCCGCCCGGCTCCCCACAGCGCCAACCCCTCCGTGATGTCCTGATCCGAGGGAAGCATGGCAGATAGGACAGGGCACCGGACAGTCCGCTCGGGTGACGCTTGACGCATCGGAGCCCGGCCCGGGGCTCCCGAACCGACAGGACATCCATGAGCCAGACGATCGCCGGCATCGGGATCCCCGATTCGCAGCTCGCCAACGACGCCACCGAGCTTGTCCGCCAGGCCACCGACGATCTGCTGTTCCATCACTCCCGGCGGGTCTTCGTCTTCGGCTCGCTCCAGGGTCGGCGGCTCGGCCTGAAGGCCGATCCTGAGCTGCTCTACGTGGGGGCGATGTTCCACGACCTGGGGCTGACCGAACGCTACCGCCGCGACGATCAACGCTTCGAGCTCGACGGCGCGGACGAGGCACGCCGTTTCCTCCGGTCGAACGGCATCGGCGAGCACGAGGCGCGGCTCGTGTGGGAAGGAATCGCCCTGCACACCACGCCCGAGGTTCCGTACCGCCTGGAGCCCGAGGTCGCCCTCGTCACCGCGGGTGTCGAGACGGACGTGCTCGGCATCGGCTACCGCGAGTTGTCGCCCGCTGACATCGCGGCGGTGACCGCGGCGCATCCTCGGCCGAACTTCAAACGAGCCATCGTCGACGCGTTCGCCGATGGTTTCCGGCACCGGCCGGACACCACCTTCGGGACCGTCAACGGTGACGTCCTGGAGCACCGGGTGCCGGGCTACCACCACATCGACTTCGTCCGGGTCATCGAGGAGTCCGCCTGGCCCGAATGAGCCGTTAGAGCTCGGGATGGCCGAAGAGCCCCGGCAGCCCGCCGCTGTGCAGGAAGACGACCCTGTCGCCGCGCGGGAAGCTGCCGGCCAGCAGCGCCGCCATCGCCCGGCCGGTGTACGTCGGATCCAGGAAAACTCCCTCGTCGCGGGCGGTCGTCTCCAGCGCCGCCCGCGCCGCGTCGGTGAGCGCGCGGTAACCCGCACCCACCTGTGAGCCGTCGATCCGCAGCGCGTCCGGCTCGACCTCGCCGACCAGCAGCCCGGCGACGGTCGCACGAGGGTCGGGCAAGGCCCCGGTATCCACGCCGACCACCCGCTCAGCGCCCAGCTCACGCACCAACCCAGCCATCGTTCCGCCCGAGCCGAGCGCCACCACGACCTCGGTCCCGTCGATGTCCGGCAGCTGGGCGCGCAGCTCCCGGCCGCAATCCACATAAGCCTGGGTCGATGCGGGTGAGGTGCCACCGAACGGGATGACGTACGCCGATCGCCTCTCCGCCTCAAGCGCCACCACCTCGGCGAGCGGGCTTTCGCCGGCCCAGACGATCTCCGCGCCGGCAAGCTCATCGAGGAGCAGGTTGCCACGCCGGTTCGTTGAGGGCGGGCCGGCGAGCACCAGCACGCAGGCAAGGCCGAGCCGCGCGGCCGCAGCAGCGGTGAGCCGCGCATGGTTGCTCTGCGGCGCCCCCGAAGTGATCACGGTGGTGGCGCCGACGGCGATCGCCTGGGCGCAGGTGTACTGCAACTTGCGGATCTTGTTGCCGCCTCCGCCGAGGCCGTTGAGGTCGTCGCGCTTGAACCAGAACTCGGCCAGCCCCAGCCGGGCGGCGAGCCGGGGCGCGGACTCCAGCGGTGTCGGCCACGTACCGAGAGAAACTGGGGTGATCATCCGTACACCTAACCATTCCGCTGCTCATGCCCGGCGTACTGCGGCTCGCGACAGAGGGCCGATGTCCGAATGGCGACCCGGGCGGAGCTCCGCATGCCTCTGCCCCGGACCGGCGCCGTCGCGAGCGGCGAGCGTATCCGCCACCGCTCCGGTAACGAACCCCTAGATGGACTTGTGCAGCACGTCGATGGCGAGTTCCCGGTGTGGCCAGGTCTGCGGGGGTGCCCCCACACCGGTGGCGTTTTCCAGGATCTGATCGCTGGTCAACCGCAGCACCGTGAACATTCCCGAAGCCAGTGGGCCCCGCAGGCCGGCCTGCGCCATCACGCTCCGCAGCACGCCGACCAACGCGCCCTGACCATAGTGCATCGTCAGGTTCTGCCACCGCGGCTGTCGCTGCGGGGATTCCGACAGGCCAACCAGCCGTGCCAGAACGCGGGCCGGCACGTAGGAGTCGGGGCGACCTGTCACCCGCTGCTCCACCTTCTCCGCAGCCGTCATCGCCACCGCCCCCACTCGGACGCTGCCTGGCGGGGGTGGTGACGCCATGGTCGACGACCGGCTCGACGAGGAGCGGCAAGCGAAGGAGACGCTGCAGACCTTGATCGCTGGCGGGGTGGACGCCGACGGCTTCGACACAGGCATCATCCTGCTGCGCGACGCCGTGCTCATCCACGCCCGTTACGAGGAGCGCTACGAATTCCCCCAGCTTCGCCAGCACGTCCCGGCGGGCCGGCTGCGCAGCCTCGCCACAGCCGTCCGGGCGGCGGAAGCGTCCGCGCCAACTCGGCCGCATCCCAGCGCCCAGTCGGCGAAGGGCAACCTGGCCGTCGGTCCCGCGCTGGCGGTCATCGACCGGGTACGCGACTCGATCCGGAAGCCCTCGGCCAACTGACCCGAGGCGGTCGGGCAGTGGCGTCATCGTCTGCGCGACTTGCCGAAGGGCCGCCCGCACGCGGGCGGCCCTTCGGCCGAGCAGTGTTCACCTGCGAGACACTCACACCCGGGTTCGCCGAACTGCCTGGGCGACGAGGGCCTCAGCGACCTCGCGCACCTTCCGGTTGGTGTCCTGAGAGATCTTCGACAGCAGCGCGAAGGCCTCCTCCGGCGAGCATCGTCGGTCACCCATGATGATCCCCTTGGCCTGCTCGATCACCGCCCGATTCCGCATTGCCTCCTGCATCTGCTCCGCCAGCGTGGCGGCGTTGTCGTACAGGTGCGCGTTGGCCAGTGCCACTGCCGCGTACGCGGCGAAGCCCTCCGCGCTGGCGATCGACGACGGGTTGAATGCGTGTGCCGAGTCGCCGTAGACGTTGAGCGCACTCACCACCGACCCCTGGATCGGGAGCCCGATCGACAGGGAACTTCCCACCCCGGCCGCCCGAGCCCTCGCCGCCCATGCGGGCCAACGCTGCTCGGCAGCCATGTCCGGCACCGAGATCGTGTCACCGCTAGCGGAGGCATCGAGGCACGGACCCCGGTGCTGCTCGTACTGCCGCTCGTCCAACTCACGGGCCAGGTTGCCGGTGAACGCCGCGGTCCAACCGGCCTGGCGCCGGACCAGAATGACCGATACCTCCCTGGTCCCGGGGACGCTCCGGCTGGCAAGTTCGGCGATCCGGAGCAGCATGTCGTCAAGGCTGATCTCGTCGAGTCTGACCCGGCCCAGCTCGGCCAACGCAGCGGCGGGATCCACAGTCGGCTGCATCATCGCAGTCCATCCTTCTCGATCGGCGTACACCGGCATTTGTGGTTCATGGTTTGCCGGTCACGCCATCAGGTGCCCGGCGGCATCTTGCCGGGGCGGCCGTTGAATTCTGTCCTTACCCGTGACTTACCCAGTCACCCGCCGGCTCACTGCAGGGTGGACTGCCTTTTTCCCGATCAGCCCGAGCAGGTCCGGGGCCGCGAGTGACAGGGCCGGGCCGCGACGGCGGGCGGCACAGCCACCAGCTTCCTCGGCGGCGCGAAGTGGCACGACTTCTTCGGTCCACCCGCTCACGTACGGGTCGAGCACAATGATCGTCATGCGGAAGCAGGATCGGGTGCGGTGGGTGGCAATCGGACCGATCGTGGGGACCGCCCTGGGTGCCGTCGACTCGGCCGTGAACCATGTGCCGATCTGGCTTGGCGAAGTCGGCACGGCGCGGGCCGACCGGAGTGCCTGGTCACAGGTCGCGGAATTCGCCAGCCTCGTCCTCGACGCCGGATGGGCATGGGCCGCGGTGGCTGTCCTTGCGGGCTGGCTGGTAAGCCGGCGCGTCAGGCCCGCTGCGGGAATGGTGCGCGGCGCGGCCGCCGGTGCGCTCACGTTGGTGTTCGCCACCACCGCGTACTACGGCATGGACGTGATCTTCGACGGCGGCGCATGGTGGGGCATGGCAACCCGGTACTGGCTGATCGGCAGCGTGGTGCTCGGCCCTGTGCTCGGGGTAGCCGGCACGTTGATCCGGCGCTCCGGCCCCGCCGGGGTAATCGCCACCCTGCTGGTGCCTGCCGGCGCCGCACTGCAGATGGTGGTTCTGCCTCCGCCGGCGGAAAGCCTGATGGCTCAGCCGGTGCGCCTGACGGTGTGGGTTGCCGCGGTGGCAGCCACGGTGCTGGTCAGCTGGGCCAGGGGTCGTCGGCGGCCACTGGTGCCTTCAGCCATGCCGAGCTGACGTGAGAGTGGCCGGTTCGCTGTGGAACAACAGCACCGTAGGGACTGGCGGTAGCGGTAGCTTGGACGGTCATGGCCACTATCGCCGATGTGCGTCACGAACTCGCCAGCCTTGCCGACCCGCGTCGAGCCGAGGCGTCGAGCCGGTTTCTGCAGATGACTCCCGGCGGTTACGGCGAGGGTGACAGGGCCATTGGGGTCTCCGTGCCGGAACAGCGCAGGGTGGCCGCCCGGTACTGGCGCGAGCTTTCCCTGGCCGAAACAACGAAGCTGCTCAGCAGCGGCGTGCACGAGGAGAGACTGACGTCGCTGTTCATCCTGGTGCGAAAGTTCGCCACGGGAGACGAGGACGAACGGGCCCGGATTTTCAGCATCACCCTGGCCAACACCGGGCGCATCAACAACTGGGATCTGGTGGACTCGTCCGCGCCGTACATCGTCGGCCCCTGGCTGATGGACAAGGACCGGAGCGTCCTGGATCGGTTGGCCGGGTCGAACCTGGTGTGGGACCGGCGCATCGCCATCATGGCGACCTTCGCCTTCATCAAGGCCGGCGACTTCCAGTGGACCTTCCGAATCAGTGAGCGACTGCTGCGCGACCCGCACGACCTTGTTCGAAAGGCGGTGGGCTGGATGCTGCGCGAGGTGGGCAACCGTGACAGAGCGGCGGAGGAGGAGTTCCTGGCCCGCCGCTACCGGGTCATGCCACGGGTCATGCTGCGGTACGCGATCGAGAAGTTCGAATCGCAGCGACGTCGGGAGTACCTGTCCGGCGTGGTCTAGATGTGCTGTCCAGGGAGGTTGGTCAACCTGGTGATGGGGGGTAGGCCGCCGGTGGCGGTGTGGGGTCGGTGGTGATTGTAGTGATGCAGGAAGGCCGGTAAGGCTTTCCTGCGGGCTTGTTCGGAGTTGTAGAACCGGGCGATGGCCCAGCCGTCGGTCAGGGTGCGGTGGAACCGTTCGACCTTGCCGTTGGTCTGGGGCCGGTAGGGGCGGGTCTTCTTCACGGTGATGTTCAGTTCGTGGCAGGCGTCGCGCCAGGCATGCGACTTGTAGGCCGAGCCGTTGTCGGACAGGACGCGTTCGACCGTGACGCCGCGGGCGGCGAACCAGCCAACCGCGTTGCGTAATACCTCGATAGCCGTGGCGGCTTTCTCGTCGTCACGGATCTCGGCGTACGCGACCCGGGAGTGATCATCGATGACGGTGTGCACGAACGCGGTGCCTATCTGAGGTTCGTAGACGCTGTTGCGTGCCCCGGTGCGCCCAGCGGTGGCCTGGCGGTTGCGCTTACCTTGCTGGCGGCCGACGAAACGCCAGCCGCCGCCGTCGGGGATGTTGCCGTACTTGGTGACATCCACGTGCAGCATCGCGCCCGGATGCGGGTGCTCATAGCGGCGGACCGGTTCCCCGGTGATCCGGTCGATGTGTGACAGCCGATGCAGCCGGCAGCGGGTCAGCACCGCGTGCACGGTTGAGGCCGGCATGCCCAGAAGCCCGCCGATCTGCACGGGTCCGAGACGTTGTTTCCACCGCAAGTGCACAATCTTGCGCACCACCGGCCCTGTCGTCTTCGTGGGGCTGTGATGCGGCCGCGACGCACGATCCTGCATGCCCTCGACACCCTGCTGCCGATATCGCTGAGCCCAGCGGTCCGCGGTGCGCCAGGACACCTCGAAACGACGCGCCGCCGCAGAGACCGACCAACGCTCATCCACGATCAGACGCGCCAGACGCAGACGCGCGCGAGGAGTCAAAGCAGCGTTAGCGTGGGACATGAAGGCCTCCTGGTTGGCGGAGCGGTTCCTCGACAGCTCCACTCCACAACCGGAGGCCTTCACCTACCTACGACATCAGATCGCGTCGTCACACAACCTCGACCAACCTCCCTGGACAGCACATCTAGACCGAGCGATCCGCGCACTGACTCAACCCCGGCCGTACGACCATCACCGACCCAGCTCAGCGATTAGCCATAAGATGCTTGCCATTAAGTAACTCATGGCAGGAGAGAGAGTGAAATCGACCGGCGACGGGGTGGACGTGATCGTGGGCCAGTGGGCGGTCGAGCGGCCCGACCTGGAGACCCTCCCGATGGAGGTCTTCGGCCGGATCTACCGGATCTCCCGGCTGATGGGCGACCGGGTCGAGCGCGTGTACGCGCCGTTCGGCATCGGGCGCGGTGAGTTCGACGTGCTCGCCACCCTGCGCCGGTCCGGCGAGCCGTACACACTGTCGCCGAGCCAGCTGGCGGCGACCCTCATGCTCACCACCGGCGGCATGACCGGCCGACTCGACAAGCTGGAACGGGCCGAGTTGGTGCAGCGCATTCCCGACCCGACGGATCGTCGTGCGCTGCGGGCCCAGTTGACCGACAAAGGCCGGCAGGTAGTGGACGAGGCGCTCACCGCCGGGCTCGCCGAGCAGGCGGCGGCACTGAACCAGCTCCCGGCCGCGCAGCGCAAGCAACTGGCCGGCCTGCTCCGTACGCTGCTCGCCGCCTGCTGAGCCGCGCCGGCCCCTACGGAGATCGAGGTCGGCCGCAGGGCATCCACTGTGGAAGACTGGCATTGTCGCGAGATGAGGCCTGTCCCGCGCAGAGCGGAGGGTGGATGATGACCACCGTTCCGGAACCGTCGGCACTGATCGGCGCGGCTGTCCGCGTCATGAGAGATCTGGCGATACATCCGCTGACCCTTGAGATCGACGGCGACGGAGCGCGCGTCCTGGCCGCTATGCGCGCCGAGGCGCTGCGGACGCGCAGCCGGGGCCCGTACAGCCAGGACGACCTGCCGCCCGAGGCCATGGCGATGGTCGACTGGATCGGCCTGCGGTTCTCCGTCACATCCGAGCCGGTGAACGTGACCATCGAGGGCGGCGGGCCGTGGCCTCGCCTGCTCGTGGAGCTGCCCGCCAGGCGGGTGGTCGTGCGTTACGTGGTGCCGGAGGACGCCCCACCCGGATATCAGCCGGAGTCGAACAACGTCGGGCTGGCCGGCGATGTCACCATCGCACTGGAATACGTTGCCAAATCCCTGCGCGCCCTGGGCGGGCGGCTGCGTGGTGAGCCGCCGATCACGCTGACGCTGACCTATCCGGACGATCCGGATTACGAGCGGAACGTCGCCCAGGTGCCGGAGGAGTTCCGGCATCTCATCTCGCCGGTCCTGGCCGACATCACGGTCGAGCGGAGTCGGTTCTCCCGGAAGCAGCGTGCCGTCCACGACGAGGCGCTGCGCGCGGCGGCGTACACCGATCAGCCGTTGGAGCCATGGGGGCGCGGCGGGCTCACCACTCGGATCGGATCGGCACGCCTACGGCTCAGCTCGTGACACCGTGAAGTCGTAGTCCCAATCCAGCTCCCACAGCCGGATCGCCGGTCGGCTGTCCACCGACACCAGGTTTCGGCCGTCGGCGGTGAAGACCACGGACGAGACGGGCTCCGGGTGACCCTCGCACGTGTGTACGCAGCGGCCCGTCCGTACGTCCCAGATGCGCAGCGCCCGGTCCCGGTCGGCCGTCACCACGTAACGCCCGTCCGGGCTCACGTCGAACACGTCGGTGTCGGACGCGAGGTCGCACAGCACCCCGCCCCTCGCCACGTCCCACACCGACGTCACCCGCCCGTGCGTCTCGCTGTACGCGGAGACGAGCCCGACGCGGCCGTCCCTGCTCAGGGCCATGGCGTCGCCCCAGCTCTCCTTGGCGTACAACTGCCGGCCGGTGAGCACGTCCCAGGCGGTCAACTGCCCCGGCGTGTTGACCAGTAGCCGCCGGCTGTCGGGGGTGAAGCGCAGCGGCACCGTCCCGAATCCGGTGGGAATCGTGAGCAGCGGGCTGCCAGTGCCCGTTCGCCAGAGGCGGCACGTCCGGTCCTCGACGCCGGCGGAAACGGCGTAGCGACCGTCGTCGCTGAGGCGTACCGATCCGACCGGTCCCTGATGCGCCACCATCGTGCGGACCAGGTGGGCCGGCCGTAGGCGCCACAGGCACAGTGCACCGTCGGCGTCGCCGACGATCGCGTACTGGCCCGCGCGATCCATGGCGACCGCCCTGACCGCACCGTGATCGCCGTGCAGCACCGCCCGCCTCGTCCCCGCCTCCAGATCCCACAGGTGCGCGGGGCCACCCCAGTCGGCGGTGACCGCGAGGTGCGCATCCGCGGAGAGCTCGATGGTGTGCGGCTTGCCCACTCGCTCCGGGAACGTGTGCAGCTGCTGCCCGGTCTGCAACTCCCACACCCGCACCCGTCCGTCGACGCCACCCGTCACCGCCAGCTCGCCGTCGACGCTCAGTGCCGGGCTCAGCCCTGGCACGAAGGTGAACGTGCCGCCACGCAGTTCGTACCGTTGCCAGATGCCCAGCAGGTCGGTCCGCTCCCCCGCCGTCCGGCCCAGTCGCTCCCACAGCTCACGCAGCTCCGGATGACGCTCGAACCCGACGACGTCACGGGCGGTACGCAGTTCCTCGGCAGCCCTGGCCGTCATGCCCCGCTCGGCGAGATCGGCCGCGCGCCCGATCCGTTCCCGGACCTGCGCCTCGGTCGACAGCAGCGTTCTGACCGCCAGCGGCCGCTCGTAGCTCCACGGCGCCCGGAACTCAGGTCGCGGCAGCCGGTAGAGGTGCAGGCCGCCATACCCGTCGCCGACGACGGCCGCGCTGCCGTCCGCGCTGATCGCCACGCAGGTGAGCGAGACGAGGCCGGACAACTCCGGTGGCAGCCCGTCGGAGCGGGGAACGATGGTCCGCAGGCAGCGGCCGGAACTCGTCTCCCAGATCCGTACCGGTTTGTCGAGGCCGCTGGTTCCGATCGAGACGGCCCGGCCGGCGTCGCCGCTGAGCGCGATCGTGGAGTAGCGGTTCAGGTTGTTCGGCACCGGCTCCCGCAGCCGGTTGGGCCTGGTCTCCCAGAGGTGTGTCACGCGTGTCTGGTGACCGATCAGGAGGGCGTACGTGCCGGACGGGCTCAACGCCACCTGGTCGACGCCGGTCATCCGCATGTCCGCGGACTTGAGCAGCCAGTGCATCCGGCGGCCGCCCCGGACGTCCCAGACCACCACACTGCCGTCCTCGGGCGCGGCCGACACCGCGACCGCGCCGTCCTCGCTCAAGCCCAGCACCGTAACGGGTGCGGGGCTTTCATGGATCTTCGGCAGTACGCGACCCGTTCCCGGATCGACCTTCTGGTACGTGTGGGGCGGGTGGTCGAGTTTGCGCCGCACGCGCCCGCGGGTCGTGTCCCACACCTCGATCCGTCCGTTGTCGTACCCGATCGCGGCGGCACCCGAGCTGCTCAGCGCGAGCGCGGTCACGGTCGACCGCTGGCTGTTCAATGCCCGTACGAGGACGGCCTGCCTCAGATCCCACAGCTCGACCCGACCCTCGGGCCGTGCGACGAGCGCGGTACGACCGTCCCGGGCGATCGCGAGGGCCGTGACAGCTGCCGCCGTGGTGTCATCAGCCGTCAGCTCGCGTTCGCAGCGGCCGTCGCTCAGGGACCAGATCCGGATGCACCCGTCCCCGCCCCCAGTGATCGCCACGCGACCGCTCTCGTCGATGGCGACGGCGGTCACGGCACCGGGTTGGCCGGGCAGGCGCTCGGGTTCCGGCACCGTCGCGCGGCGCGCCAGAGCGCTGGCCGCGGCATCCACGTCGGGGCTTGCCGGAGCGGGGGCCAACAGCTCGCGGGCGGCTTCGTCATCTCCCCGTTCGGCGTGCACGAAACCCAACAGGTGATCGGCCTGCCAGCGTTCCCCCGCGATCACCTGCGTGGTTCGCAACTCGGCCAGGACCTGTTCGTCGGTGATCGTCCCGCGTCGCCACCGGTACAACGCCCAGTTGTAGACGGCGGAGGGGTGGTGCGGGTCGATGTCGATGGCGCTACGCCACAGCCGTTCCGATTCCTCCGTGCGGGCGAGGTCGAGGAGGGAGAGCGCCTGGTTGGAGAGGCTGCCGGCGAGCAGGCTCGCCGCCTGTGGCGGCACTCGGGGGTACGGTGCGCCGACGCTGTCGGCGTATGTCTCGGCGACTGCCGTGGCCAGTTCGGCGAGGCTGTGCGGCCGCGTCGCCGGGTTGACGTCGAAACACCGCCACAGCAGGTCGGCGAGCCCCGGCGGCATCGGCTGGGCGCCCGGCCAGGTCTGCCCCGCCGCGAGGAAGTCGGCAAAAGCCTCCCGCGCCGTCTGGCCGTAGCGGCAGGGCCGGCGACCGGCGAACATTTCGAGTACGCAGAGAGCCCACGACCACACGTCCGTGGCCCGGGTGAGCGTGACCTGCCCGCCAGCGGCGGCCTCGGCCTGCTCGGGCGAGCAGTAGGCCGGGGTCATTCCACCGAAACTGGCCCCCAGACTGGCTTGCGCCACCGTGTTGGCGCTCTCGTCGGCCGCGGCCCGGGCACCTGCCAACCCGAAGTCGGTGACCTTCGCGGTCCAGTCACCGTCGAGGTCCACCATGATGTTCGCGGGTTTGATGTCCTGATGAACGAGGCCCTGCTGGTGGGCGTGATCGATGCCCCACGCGGACTGCACGGCGAGGTCGAGCGCACGGGCGAGGAAACCGCCGCCGAGGTCGTCCGGATCTCCGTGCAGCCGCCCGGCCCGTACGACCTGCTCCAGTGACCCACCGGCAATCCATTCGGCGAACACACAGGGAAGCCCGTCGACACGGCGCACGTACGCGCAGCTGACCACGTGGGGGTGTAGTCCGAGCCCGACCCAGGTGCCCGCCTCGGTCTCGAAGCGGCCGCGCTTCACCTCGGAGGCCAGTTGTTCGGGGCGCGGCACCTTGATGGCGAGGTCGGTGCCCCAGCCGCGGTGTCGGACCCGGTAGACCAGGCCCATGCCGCCTTCGAGGGGCTGGTCGAGCACCTCGTACAGGTCCAGAATCAGATCCCCGGGACGCCACGGCATAGCGGAAGCCTGGCACCCCGACAGCGCGCGGGACAACTGCCGGTCGATGGCGGACGGTAATCTCGGGTGGCGGACCGGGCCGGTGAGGGAGTGACAGTGAGCTTTCGTTACTACCTTTACATCAGCGACGCCAAGGTCGACATGCTGCTGTCACAGATCGACCCGGGTTATCACCGCAAACGATCCGCCGAGTTCAGCGTGAACCTCACGTTCGTCGGCGCGAAGCACACCGTCGAAAGCCCTGCCGCGGATCAGGTGGCCCGGCTGGAACGGGTGACGCGCTATCTGGACGACCACGCCGACGTCGGAGACGTGGACGCGCCCGGGCAGTTCTTCCGCGGGCTGCTGCCGATGCAGTGGGGAATCGTCCCGACCACGAACGAACGTGCGCTGGTCTACTTCGGCGGCCGCACCGAGGACACGATCATCGGCCTCGGCGGGTCACCGTTTCACGTCATCGGCGCGTCTCCGCCGGACCCGGCCTCGCACGCGTTCGGCGGATCGTCCACGATGCCCGCTCTGCTCGACGGGCTCGTCGAAGGCGACGACACCGACCTGGACCCGGGCGTGCTAAACGACGGCATCACGGGCGCGGACGCCGCTGACGCGCAGGCGTTGGCCTCGGTGCACCGGGCCGGCACCCGTCTCCGAGGGCCTGTGCAGAACGTCGAGTTCCTCGCCAAGCGACTGCTGTCCGGGCCCAGCCCGTACCCCGAGCTCGACGGCCGACCCGGCATGACCGTGCTGCTGGGCAGCCCGCTGTACGTGGCGCTGGTCGACTGACAGTGCAGGCTTGCCCACCCGTCACGGTGACCGTTCAGGTTGGGTCCACCACCGACGCGCACGTGTTCGTCGACCGCACGACCGTCGTGGTGGGGCGTGCCCCCGGCTGCGGGATCCGCGTCGACGACGAGCGGCGACGGATCTCCCGCTACCACTGCCTGCTCGACATCAACCCGCCGACGGTACGGGTGCGGGACCTCGGCAGCCGTAACGGCACCTACGTCAACGGTCACCCGATCGACGGCGAGCAGGATCTGTCGCATGGCGACGAGGTCCGCATCGGGCGCGCGAGGCTGCGAGTCACCGTCCCCGACAACCGGACGCCCACAGCCGCCGCACCGACCGGTCCGGATCCGGGTCGAGCCCTGCCGGCGCTGCTGGCCGCCGCGGCGGACGGCTCCCCCGGTCTCGACGACTTCACCGACCACCGAGTGCTCCACGAGATCGGCCGGGGCGGCCAGAGCGTGGTCTACCTGGCCCGCCATGAGCCGTCCGGCCGGATCGTCGCGCTGAAGACCCTTCTTGCCGACCGGGCCGTGGATCCGGCCGCCCGCGACGGCTTCCTGCGGGAGTTCGCCTGCACCAGAGGGCTGCGGCACCCGAATGTCGTTGCCCTGCACAGCGGCGGCTCGGCAGGGACAGCGTTCTTCTTCACCTGCGAATACTGCCCGGGCGGCAGCGTGGCCGAGCTCGTCGCCCGGCGGGGTGGCCGTCTCACGGTCGACGAGGCCGTACCGATCGCGCTCGACGCCCTGGCCGGCCTGGCCTACGCCCATCGGGCGGAGCTTCCGGTCATGCTGGCCGACAGCCGGACCGAGGTGGCCCGTGGCCTGGTGCACCGGGACATCACGCCACAGAACCTCCTCCTCACCGCCGGGCCCCACGGTGAGACCGTCACCAAGGTCGCGGACTTCGGGCTTGCCAAGGCATTCGACCAGGCGGGCCTGTCCGGACACACCAGGACCGGCGCCATCGGCGGAAGCATCGCCTTCCAGGCCCGCGCCCAACTGATCGACTACAAGTACGCCCGGCCAGAAGTCGATCTCTGGGCGGTCACCGCCTGCCTCTACTGGATGCTGACGGGGATGACACCCCGGGACTTTCCCTCCGGAACCGACCCGATCGCGGTGGTCCTGCGTACGCGGCCGGTGCCCGTGCGGCAGCGCCTCGGGTCCCTCCCGCCGCGGCTGGCCGGCGTGATCGACGAGATGCTCGTCGACAACCCTCGCGTCCCCGCGACAACGGCGGCCGAACTGGCCGACGCTCTACGGCAGGCCCTCTGACGGAAACCCAGCGCGGCTGGTGGGCGCACGGGACGCGAGGTTGAAGACTCGGCACACCGTTGGGCCTCGTCCGTTCCGTGGTGGTCAGTGTGAATGACGGGGCACGTCGCTGCCGCTGCCACCGACAAGGAAGTCGAGGTCCGCGCCCCTGTCGGCCTGCAGGACGTGCTCGCTGTACAACCGGGCCCAACCCCGATCGGCCGCCAGCGGTGGTGGCTGCCAGACGGAACGGCGTTCTGCGAGTTCCGCGTCGTCGACCAGGAGGTCCAGGCGCCGCGTCGAAACGTCGACACGGACCAGGTCGCCGGTGCGCACCAGCGCGAGAGGGCCGCCGACGGACGCCTCCGGGGCCACGTGCAGGACGCAGGTGCCATAGCCGGTGCCGCTCATGCGGGCGTCGGAGATCCGGACCATGTCCGTGATGCCGTCGGCGAGCAGCCGCCGTGGCATGGGCACGTTACCCACCTCCGGGAAGCCGGGGTAGCCGCGTGGTCCGGCGTTTCGTACCACGATCACGGTCTCGGGGGTGACATCGAGGTCCGGGTCGTCGGAGGCGACCACGTAGTCCTCGATCCGGTCGAAGACGAGCGCCGGCCCGGTGTGCGTGAGCAGGTGGGCGGAGGCGGCGGAGACCTTCAGAACGGCCCCGGACGGTGCGAGCGACCCGCGCAGCACCACGGTGCCCGAGCCGGCGGGCTGGAATGGCTCCGCCAGGGTGCCGATGACCTGCCGGTTCCAGCACTGGACACCGTTGATGTTGTCGGCCACGCTCGTCCCGCTGACGGTGACGTGGTCCAGGTGCAGCAGCGGGGCGATCTCGCTCATCACCACCGGAACTCCGCCCGCGTAGGCGAAATCCTCCATCAGGTACGCCCCGGACGGCATCAAATTGACAATCATGGGCACGTCGGCGGTGAGTGTGTCGAAGTCCTCCAGTGACAGGGGGACGCCGAGGCGTCCGGCAATCGCCAGCAGGTGTACGACGGCATTGGTGGAACCGCCGATCGCGGCGTTGACCCGGATGGCGTTCTCGAACGCGTGGCGGGTGAGCACCGTGGACAGCCGTTGGTCCTCTTCGACCATGGCGACGATCCGACGCCCGGCGGCCTGCGCGAGCGCGTACCTCCGCGAGTCGACCGCCGGCACGGCGGCGGCCCCGGGCAGTTGCACGCCCAGCGCCTCGGTCACGCAGGCCATCGTGGAGGCGGTACCCATGGTCATGCAGTGGCCGCGGCTGCGCGACATGCCGACCTCTGCCTCGGCGCAGTCGGCCGCGGTCATCCGGCCGGCCCGCATCTCCTCGGTGAAGCGCCAGACGACGGTGCCCGAGCCGATGTCCTGGCCACGGAACTTGCCGTTCAGCATCGGGCCGCCGGTGATCATCAGAGTCGGCAGGTCGACGCTCGCCGCACCCATCAGCAGGCCGGGAGTGGTCTTGTCACAGCCGGAGAGCAGGACCACCCCGTCGAGCGGGTTGGCTCGGACCAGCTCCTCCAGCTCCATCGCCAGCAGGTTGCGGTAGAGCATGGTCGTGGGTCGCATGAGGGGCTCGCCCAGGCTCATCGCGGGGAACTCCAGCGGCAGGCCGCCGCTCTCCCACACGCCCCGCTTCACCGATTCGGCCAGGTCGCGCAGGTGGGCGTTGCAGGGTGTCAGCTCCGACCAGGTGGTGGCGATGCCGATCACCGGGCGACCGTCGAAGACGTCGTCCGCGAAACCCTGGTTGCGCATCCAGGACCGATGGATGAAGCCGTTGCGGCCTTCCGCACCGAACCACTGCCCGCTGCGCAGCGGTCGATTCGTCGTCGACATCAGCACACCTCTCTGTCATCCGTCCGGCCGCGGGGTGCGCGGCGATCAATGGGCGCGTGGTGAATTGGGCTGGTGGCACGAGCAAGCCCAGGATGATGAGGCTCCACAGGGCTATTCCACCCCTGATTCCAGCCTCCCGTCGACTCGTCGTGGAATGGCGGTGAACTCGTCTCGCAATTCCTCGGGAAGAATCCATTCCGGGGCGTTCTGCCACGCGAGCGGGCGAAGGAATCGCCGGATCGACGTGGCGCCCACCGAGGTGTGCACGGCGTTGGTCGAGGGCCAGGGCCCACCGTGGTGCTGAGCCCACGACACGCGGACACCTGTGGGATAGCCGTCGAAGACGATGCGACCCGAGCGAGCGGCGAGCACGTCGACCAGCCGGCCCACGACGCCGGCATCGTCACCCGGTCCGCGATGGACGGAGCCGGTCAGCGACGGTGGGACGGTCGCCAGCACGGCGTCGAGTTCGGCGACGTCGCGATACCGGACCACGACCATGATCGGGCCGAAACACTCGTCGGCGATCTCGGCGGTCAGGCCCGCCAGACCAACCTCCAGGAGCGTCGGCGCGACGGTGAAGCCCACGCCAGGGTCGACCTGAGGCCGCGCCGCGACGTGAGCGCCGGCCCGCTCAAGGCCCTTGGCCCCGTTCTCGTACGCGTCCCGGATGCGCTCGTTCAGCAGGACCGTGCCGCCCGAGGCCGCGACCCTCCCCCGCACCGTGTCGAGCAGGTGCTCACCAGCTGGATCCGACGGGATGAACGCCAGACCGGGCTTGGTGCACAGCTGACCGCCCGAGCCTGTGAAGGAGGCGAACAACCCTTCGGCGATCTGGTCTCCCCGGTCGGCGGCCGCGCCGGGCAGGACGACGATCGGGTTGACGCTGCTCAGCTCGGCGTAGAACGGAATGGGATCCGGTCGTTCGTCGATGGCCGCCTGGATGGCACGGGCGGCGCCGACGGAGCCGGTCAGGGCGGCCGCGCGAATCGCGGGGTGGCCCACCAGTGAGCGGCCGGCCTGCTCCCCGTACACGGTGGCGATCACGCCCTCGGGCCCGCCCAGGTCGCGGATGGCCGACTCGATCGCCTCGGCGGAGGCGTGCGATGTCAGCGGGTGCGACGGGTGGGCCTTCAGGACGGTGGGACAACCCGCGGCGAGCGCGGCGGCGGTGTCGCCCCCGGCGACCGAGAAGGCGAACGGGAAGTTGCTGGCTCCGAAGACGGCAACCGGCCCGAGAGGTACGAGCATCCGCCGCAGGTCCGGGCCGGGTCCGAGCGGTGTGTCGGCGGCATGGTCGATGGCTGCCTCGACGTACCCTCCGTCGCGCAGCACGTCGCCGAACATCCGGAACTGGAGCGCCGCCCGCGTGAGTTCCTGGTCGAGTCGCGCGTGGCTCAGCCCGGTCTCCGCCTCCGCGGTCGCGACCAGGTCCACGCGACGGGACTCCAGGGACGCGGCGATCGCGTCCAGCAGCTCCGCTCTGCCGAGTCGCCCCAGGCCGGACAGCCACTGCACGGCCCGGGTCGCCTGGCCGGCGATCACCTCCAGCCGGGACTCGTCCGTCTCGGTGAGATCCGTCGCGCGACGTCGGCCATCGCGCGGATCGACCGTGCCGACCACGTTCACAGCAGTCCTCTCTTCCCCAGATTCGCCATGAGATCCCGGACGCCGAACGTCCATGGCTCGCACCTCTCCGCGTGCCGCACCCGATTGACCAGGGTGCCGAGCGCCGGGCAGCTGATCCGTACCACGTCGTCGACCTTGTGGGTGAAGCCCTCACCGGGGCGGTCCCGATCCTGAATGGGCGCGAACATCGTGCCGAGCATCAGGACGGCGCCGTCGGGATAGTGGTGGTGTGGGCCGATCAACTGCCGCACCAGCGCCACCGGGTCGCGCGACATCCGTGTCATCTCCGAGACCGCCTCCAGTTGGAAGCCGTCCACACCGCGGACGTCCAGACGCACCTCGAGCTCGCGCACCTGCTCCAGGCCGAACCGCTCGTCGAAGAGCCGGATCAGGGGACCGAGGGCGCACGAGGCGTTGTTGTCCTTCGCCAAAGGGAGCAGGAGCGCCGAGCGGCCCTCGACATCCCGCAGGTTCACGTCGTTGCCGAGGGTGGCGCCGACGATCCGGCCGCTGGACTGGACGACGAGCGTGACCTCGGGTTCCGGGTTGTTCCAGGTCGACGCGGCGAGCACGCCGACGGGAACGGCGGTGCCGACGGCGGAGAGGATCTGACCCTTGGTGAAGATCTCGGCGTCCGGCCCGATCCCCACCTCCAGGTACTGACTCCAGATCCCCTCGCCGACCAGCAGGTTCTTGAGCCGCTCCGCCTCCGCCGAGCCCGGCGTCAGGCTGTCCAGGTCGGCGCCGATGTCGGCGGACATACGGTGTCGGATGTCCGCCGCCACCGCCAGGTCTCCCCGTGCCCGCTCCTCGATGACGCGTTCGATCAACGAGACCGGGAAGGTCACGCCGGCGGCCTTGAGCGCCTGGAGGTCGACCGGGGCGAGCAACCAGGGCCGGGTGCGATCAGGAGACGCGGCACCCGTGTTGGCCAGGATCTCCCCGAAGTCGCCCAACCGCGGCCCGTCGAGCCCGGCCACCGTCGCTGCCGGATCCGGCAGCTCACAGGTGTCCCGGACGGTCGCAAACCGGTGGCTGATGTCGATGACCTCGCCGTCCCGGACGATCACGGGTGAGGGGCCGTCGGCGGCCGGGTCCCAGACCCGGCCGATGAGGACGCTGCGGTCGTCGTCCGGCAGCGCCTCAGCGGCGGACCCGAACCAGTCCGCAGCAACGGCCAGCCCTCGGGGCTGTGGGACCGTCATGAACCGCTCCCCAGGTTGAAGAAGGGCCGCTCGTCCGAGGACGGATGTCGTAGACGGCGTCCCGGAACATCCGGAGCGGATGCGGTGTGAACGGGTGCTGCTCGATCGCATCGAGATTCACCTCGATGAAATTGCAACGATCGTAGCGTCATGTGCAACGGTGTCAAGGGATGGTTGCGCATCGCAGGCACTACATTGCATATTACGCAACGGCAGCGACGGGGTCCCCCGTCACGCGAGGGGAGACAGAACCTTGGCGCAATCGATTCGCCGCGCGATCGACCTCATCCGTCGATCGGCGGAGCACCCGCTGTCGCTCACGGACGCAGCGGAGGTGCTCGGCGTCCACAAGTCCACGGCTCTGCGGATCCTGCAGACACTGGAGGCCGCCCGCTTCGTGCGCCGGACCGGCGCGGGCACCTATGTACTCGGCAGCGGGGTGATCGAGCTGTCCGAGCTTGCGCTCGGCTCGATGGACCTGCGCCAGTTCGCCGCCGCACACCTACGTGCGCTGCAACGGGAGACCGGCCACACCGTGCACCTGGCGCAGCTGACCGGCGATGAGATCATCTACATCGACAAGGTCGACAGTCAGGCGTTCGACTCGGTAAAGCTGCCATCCCGGGTAGGGCGCGCAGTGTCGATCTACGCGAGCGCCGTGGGCAAGACCATCCTGGCTTACCTACCCTCGCAGGAACGCGACCGTCTTCTCTCCCACGTCGTCTTCGAACGGTTCACCGACACCACCTTCGCCGACCGCGACTCCCTCGAAGCAGAACTCGCTCGCATTCCCGAACAAGGCTGGGCCGCGGACAACGGGGAGCACGACGCCTACGTGATGTGCATCGCCGCACCGATCAGAGATTCGCGAGGGCTGGTCATCGCCGCCGCCTCGATCACGGCGATCGAGGTCATCGCAAGCCTCGACCAGCTGAAGAGCAACCTCTCACTCCTGATGGAGACTGCGAACCGGATCTCGTACGAGCTCGGCTTCGCCGATGCGTGAGTCACCCTGATTCTTCACTCCGATGTCATCAGTCGCTCCCATAGGTGACGTGTCGGTGTCTGCCCGCCGGAGTTGGCTGTCAGTCGTCGCGCTTGCCTTGATCAGGAGCTGATCCACGTGCCTTCCTCTCGTCGTACCTTCCTCGCTGGCGGCGCCGCCGCTGGCGTGGGCCTCGCCGTCGCCGGCGGCCTGCCGTCCCTGGCTCAGGCCAATCCGAGCCGGCCGCACCCGCCGGTCAAGGCCGGCCACATGCCCTTCCCGCCGCTCGTGGACGACCCCCACGGTGTCCTGGCCCTGCCCGAGGGCTTCCGCTACACCGTGGTCACCCGGACCGGCGTCACCCGCCTCGACCGCGGCCAGGGCATGACCCCGTCCGACCACGACGGCATGGCTGTCTACGACGGCGGCCACGGCCGGTACATCCTGATCCAGAACCACGAGAACGACCCGGGCGCCGAATTCGGCGTACCGCACGTCAAGGGCACGGTCTACGACTCGGGCGCCGTCGACGCCGGCGGTTGCACCGTGATCACCACTGACCGAGCGGGCCGGAACCTGGGTGAGTTCGTCGCCCTCTCCGGCACCGTCGCCAACTGCGCCGGCGGGCCTACCCCCTGGGGGACCTGGCTGACCTGCGAGGAGACCGAGGACCGCGCCGGCGACAAGTGGGAGGAGGACGGCCGGTCCGGCGTCTTCCAGAAGGATCACGGCTACGTCTTCGAGGCTCGGGCCGACGGCGGCGCGGACCCCACCCCGATCAAGTGCCTGGGCCGCTACTCCCACGAGGCCCTGGCGATCGACAAGGACCGCACCAGGATCTACCTCTCCGAGGACGCCGACGAGCCCAACGGCCTCTTCTACCGCTGGGCGGCGCCACGCGGCGTCAAGCTGGGCCCCGGCGTGCTCACCCGCCTCGCACCGAACGCCGGCGTGCTCGCCGCGATGCAGATCATCATGGACGACGGCTCGGTGCTGCCGGACGTGGCCTACCTGACCTCCGCCCAGCTGGGCCGGCCCTTCCCCGTACGGTGGATCGAGGTGCCTGACCGCGACGCGCGGAACAAGCCCGTGCGCGAGCAGTTCACCGATGGCCAGGTCACCCGCGGGCGCAAGTTCGAGGGCGTGTGGGGCACCGACGAGGGCGTGTACGTGGTCAACTCCTACGCCTGGGACGACGGTGACCTGCCGGCGGACGCGGCTCCGCACGACGGCATGGTCTGGTTCTACAACGACAAGGCCCAGACCATCCAGCTGGTGACGTACTTCCCGCACCAGACCGCCTCGGAGGAGGGGACGCCGGTCAGGTACAACGATCTCACCTTCGACGGCCCGGACAACGTGACCGTCACCCCGTGGGGAAGCCTCGTGCTCGCCGAGGACGGCTCGGGCGCCTCCCACGTGCTCAGCACGGTCCCGGGCGGCCCGACGTACGCGATTGCCCGCAATCAGCTCAACGACTCAGAGTTCTGCGGGCCGACCTTTACGGCCGACGGCAAGGTGCTCTTCGTCAACATGCAGGACCCCGGCCTCACCCTGGCCATCACCGGCCCGTGGGAGAAGTACCTGGGCTGACAGACCGTTGGGGGGCAGGCGATCCGCCTGCCCCCCACCGCATCTACGACGCCAGGTTCGGCCGACGCCCTCGCGGTCCGGCGCGGACGCCCCGAGGCCTTGACCAGGGCACCCAGCGCGGATGGCCGGCGGCGTACTCGTCGGCGCCGGCCACCCGCGTCATCACGTCAGCCGAACGCCTTCACCTCCAGCAGTCCGACCGAACCCGTGCCACTCTGCAGCACCACCCGCAGACGGGTCGTGCTCAGGCTCGGGAAGGTGACCTGGTTGTACTGGTTGAGCACGGTCGGGTAGCCGCTGACGCCGGGCACGTCGGCGTACGCGCTGCCGGTCCAGTACTGCAGTTTCCAGGAGGCGGGCAGACGCACCCCGCCGTTGTCGTCGAAGAAGTAGACCTGCGCCGATCTGATGGATTGCGCCGCTGGCCAGGTCAACAATGCCCACTGCTCACCGACGTTGGGCCAGGTGCCCCACCGGGGATTCACGGTGTCGTTCGACGACGGCGGCTCAGCGCCGTCGTTGATCGCCGCGACGCTCTCCCAGGCGGAGGTGTACGAGGCGGTCGGTGCCGCCGCAGCGGCCAGGTTGCCGCCCGGATCGGGATCAGGATCCGGATCGGGGTTGGTGCCACCCCGGTTGTAGACCTTGATCTCGGTCAGGCCAGTCTTGTACCCGGCGGCGTGGGTGAACTGCACCCGCAGCCGTTGGGTATTGACCGCGGTGAACCGGACCCGGTTGTAGTTGGCTTGGGCGACGCCGGGCGTCTTGACCTGGGCGGCGGCGTTCACCCAGGTGCTGCCGTTCCAGTACTGCACGGTGTAGGACGCCGGCGCCCGGTACCGGTTGGTGGCACGGTCGTTGCGGAAGTAGATCCGCGCCTCGTCCACCGCCCGGGACTGGCCAAAGTTGATTTCGTACCAGTCGGAGCTGTTCGGTGAGCCGTAGCTGCCCCAGAGGGGCTCGTTGATCGGGAAACCGTCCAGCGCCGCACCGGTGGAGGTGCCGGCGGCGGTGTACGAGGCGGTCCCGGTCGCGCCCTGGGCCAGGTTGGGGATGGTCGCGGTGAGATCGGCGCCCGCCTTGGCGAACATGTCCACCATGCGGGCGCTGTTCTGGTTCACCTGCTGTGGCAGTTGCAGGCCGGGCACCGCGGCGCTGTAGGTGACCGTGCCCGCGCCGCCCGGGAACGTGACCGCGCCGGTCGCCGGGTTGTAGAGCACCCGGGTCAGCCGGTCGACGGTGAAGGCCCGGGTGCCGTTGAGGTAGACCGAGTAGCCCTGCGGGATGCCGGCGTAGCGGGTCACCCCGTCGGCCGGGTCGTCCCAGACGACGCTCAGGTCGGCGTTGCGGTAACGCAGGTTGTTGACCGCGAAGTGGGTCCAGCCGATGTTGATCGGGGACAACTCGATCTGCGCATCGGTACGCGGGCGCAGGCCGGCGACATCCTCGACCACCGTCCAGTTGCTGCTGCCCAGGATGTTGTGGTGGATCCAGGACCGGTAGTCGATGCTGCGGCTGCCGGAGTTCCAGTCAGCCCAGAACTCGTTCGCGTCCGGCCACTGGGTGTTGCCCCCGATGTACTGGGCCCAGGCGTTCCAGTAGAGCAGCTTCTTGTAGTCCTCCGCCGACATCCACTGGTTGGGGTAGTTGCGCAGCACCGAGGAGTAGAGCCGGAACTGCACGGTGGAGTTGATGGTCGAGAAGTTGTTGCTGCCGGGTTGCCCGGCGGCGGCCGCCGCCGCCTTGTCCCGCTGGTTCGCGGTGAAGAACGGGAAGATCGGATACTCGGCCGGGTCGTCGTAGAGCCGCAGCGCCTCCCGGTACTGGGCCGTGTTCGGCATCAGACCAACGGAGTACGGGTAGTAGTTGTTGATTTCCTTCCACGGCACGTGCGTGTTGGTGGCGACGTGTTTGTGCTCCAGCAGCTGCCGGCTCGGGTTCCAGAGCACGTTGATGACGCCGTTACGGACCCGGTCGGCGAGGGCCTGCATCTCGTTCGCCTTCGCCGTGTTACCCAGCAACGTGTACGCCTGCACGGCCGCCATCGCGCCGCTGTAGACGTACGCGGACTCGGCCCGGTCGAGGTTGCCGGCACGCCAGTGGAACGACACCGCGTCGGCGTCGTTGCCGGTCATCGCGCCCCAGTCGTACTCGATGAGACCGTTGTTGTTGGTGTCGTAGGTCGCCAACTGCCCCTTGACGTCACCCTCGGCATAGCGGGCCAGGTTGCCGGCGATGGCCGGCTGCCCGCCGTGGATCTGGTACGACCGCCAGGCGGCCTCGGCGATGTACTGGCTGTAACTGTTGGACCAGTTCTCCGGGTCACCGGGGTTGTCCATGAACCGGCCGTTGCGCGACGACTGCCCGACCGACAACCACGGCCCGTACGAGTAGATCGGGTTGCGCAGGTATTTCAGGTCGTCGATGTGCATCGGCTGGGTCAGCGCGATCGCGTTGTTGTAGCCGGTGACCCCCTCGATCGACACCGGGAACTGGTAGTCCTGCCCGGGGATGTCGACGTCGAGGTAGTTGTACCGCATCAGCCACCAGCGGTAGTAGATGTTCTTCTTGATCGCCGGGTCGGGCACGTCGATGTAGGGGATGTTCTCCGCCCACCACCGGTTGTAGTCCCGCACGTGGGTGGCGAACGCGGTCGCCGGGGCGTACCCCCGGTAGGTGTTGTACTCGGTCAGCGACTCGGGGATCTCGTTCGTCACGAAACCCATCACCACCTTGGTGGTGACGCTCTGCCCGGCGGCGAGGGTCACCGACCGGTTCAGCCCACCGCTGCTGACGGTGAACCCGTCCCCGGCCAATCGCGGGTAGATGGTGGTGAGGTTGTTCTTCACCTGCCGGCTGCCGGTCAACTCGCTCCCGCTGCCGGTGGTGGCGTACGGCGAGGTTGCCCGCAGTTGCAGGGTCGAGCTGGCCGAGCCGTTGTTGACGAGCGTCAGGTTGGTCACCGCGACGTTGTTGTGGGTGATGAACTTCGACATCTCCACCCGGATCGAACCGCTGGTGAAGACCCCCTTCCAGTGGCTCGGCGACTGCCACCGGCCACTCACCTGCTCAGCGAAGGTGCCCGGCGTGATGGCGACCGAGTAGGCGTTCTGGCTGCTGATGTTGTCCCAGTAGGCGACCTGGCCGCCGAAGCCGATCACCGACGGGGTGTGCGTGGTCATGAACAGTCCCCGGCCCCGGGTCATCAACCAGGTGCCGGCCGGGTCGTTGCCGGGGCGCGCGAGCAGCCGGTCCATCCAGAAGTCGGTGCCGCCGGCCTCGGCGTCGTAGATGGACTGCATGGTGTTGCCGGTGCTGTAGCCGACCGGCGGCGCGGGGATCGCCGGGCCCGAGAAGGTGGGATAGCCGATGGTCTGCGCGGCCACCGCCGGGGTCGCGGGAACGGTGAGCAGCGTGGCGACGAGGACGGTGGTGACGGCGAACGCCAGCGGTGTGCGGTGCTTGGGGACGGGTGACACTTCGACACCTCCAGAGGGCGGAAGGGACGGGGGTGGCTGGCTACGCCTGGAAGGCCATCCACTCGAGGACTCCGGTGGACAGCCCGGTCTTGGAGGTGATGGACAGCCGCAGCCGGGTCGTGCTGACCGAGCTGAACGTGGTGACGTTGTACGCGTCCCCGGCGACCGGGCAGCCGGACTGGTTCGGCACGTTGACGTACGCGCTGCCGTTCCAGTACTGCACCTGGCAGGAGGCGGGCAGGTCGATGCCCTGGTTGTCGTCGAACCAGTAGGTGGCGGTCCGATTCACCGTCCGGGCCGACGGCCACTGGTATTCGATCCACTGGGTGCCCTGCTGCGGCCAGTTGCCGTACGCCAGGTTGCTCCGATCCTGGGAGTTTGCCGGCACGCCGCCGTTGTTGATCGCGGCGAGGCTCTCCCAGGTGGACACGTACGACGTGGAGCGGGTCGCGGACGGTGCGAGGTTGGTCCCGGCCGGCGGCTGGCCGGGGTTCGTGGGCGGCGGGGTGGTCGGATTGCCGCCACCGGGGTTCGGTGGTGGGCCGGTGGTGGTCTGGACCACCTGCTGGATGGTTCCGTCGGCGTTGAAGGACAACCGGTCCACCGCGACCGAGCGGCGGAAGTTACCGCCGCCGGGGGCGTTGGCGTTGTGGTAGACGATGTACCACTGGCCGTTGAACTGGACGATTCCGGCGTGGTTGGTGGTGGAGGAGACCTGGCCGAGCACGATGCCCCGGTGCGTCCACGGACCCATCGGGTTGGTCGCGGTGGCGTAGCGCTGGCAGGCGTAGCTCGACGAGGTGACGCAGCCGCCGGTGTCGTTGGCCGCGTACATCATGTAGTAGAGGCCGTTGCGCTTGAACATCCACGGCGCCTCCCAGTAGTTGGTGAGGCCGGCCGGGGTGACCACGGGTCCGTCCAGCTCGATCATGTTTGGCTTGAGCCGGGCGGCCCGTGCTCCCCAGTAACCGCCCCAGTAGATGTACGCCTGGCCGTCGTCGTCGACGAAGACCGTCGGGTCGATGTTGAGCCCGGACGAGTTGGCGGTGCTGTCGCTGATCAGCGGGCCGCCCTTGGCGTCGGTGAACGGGCCGAGCGGGCTGTCGCCGACCGCGACCCCGATGTCCATCCAGCCGGGCCCGTTGCCGTTGATCGAGGTGTACCAGTAGTACCTGCCGTTGCGCGGCTCGACCTCGCCGGCCCAGGCGTCGGCGCCGGCCCAGCCGAACGTGCCGATGTTCGCTCGTACGCCGTTGTCGGTCCAGGTGGCGGCGTCGGTCGAGGAGAGCACCCGCCACTCGCGCATGACGAAGTTGTTGTTGCCGGCCGCCGCCTCGTCCCGGCCGGCGTAGATGTACATGGTGTTGCCGACGACGAGCGGGGCCGGGTCGGCGGTGTAGATGTTGGTGATGATCGGGTTGGCCGCGTGGGCGTCGGGGGTCAACGCGACCCCGGTCAGCACGGTGGTGACGGTCGCCGCGGCTGCGGCGGCAAACCAGCGTCTTCTGGACATCGATCCTCCGGTCGGGGGTGGGTGGGTGTGGGCTACTGGCCGGTCGTGTGCAGGTTCGCCACCTCGCTGGCGGTCAGGGCGCGGCTGTAGATCCGGAAGCTGTCCACCGCCGCGTCCAGGTAGGGGTCCCCGCCGTACTGGGAGCGGCCGATCCAGTTCTGGCCGGTGCTGCCGAGGCTGGCGGGGCGCAGGCTCAGCGCGGTGTTGCGGGCCACCTCGACGCCGTTGACGTAGAGCACGCCGAGGTTGCCGGTCTGGGTGACCGCGAGGTGGGTCCAGGCGCCGACCGGCAGAGCTGCCGGGGCGTCCATCCGCTGTTCGGCGCCAGCGCCGCCGGTGGTGATGGCATACCGGGCGGTGCCGGCCGCGCTGCGCGGTGTCAGGAACAGGTACGCGCCGGTGCTGGTGCCGAAGTCGAACAGCCGGGCCCAGGTCGCCGCGGTGTCCAGTCGTACCCAGGTCGCCAGGGTGAACGCGGTGGCCCCGGCGAGGATGCCGGCCGGGACCGAGACGTACGCGCTGGTGCCGTTGAGGTTGACCGCGTTGCCGGTGCGGCCGGTGGTCCAGTTCGCTCCGCCGGCCAGGGTGGCGGTACGTCCGTTGCCGGTGGCGTCCACCGCGCTGGTGCCGGACGCCTCGTTGAACAGGTAGTGGGCGACGAACGGCACCGGAGGCGGCGTGTCGAGCACCGACCAGTAGACGGTGTAACGCTGGCCGTGGGTCTGGTAGAAGGGCAGCAGGGTCACCGGGCCGGTGCTCGCGGTCGCGGTGTACTGCAACGGTGTGCCGGTCGGGGCGAGGCTTGCCGGGACGAGCGTCGGCAGGCCGGTGAGGTTGGTGGAGCCGTACTGCCCGGCGAGCACGATCGGCCCGTACCGGACCGCCTGCACGCTGGCGTTGTCCGGCGTCGACTCCCGCGTCAGTGCCATCGGCAGGGTGAGGTCGACGACGTCTCCGGAGGCCCAGGTCCGGTTGAGTTGGGCGTAACTGCCCGGGGTCGGCGTGCCGCCCGTTGCCACGCCGTTGATCCGCACCTGCGCGCCGATGGCCCAGGACGGGATCCGGATCCGCAGGTCGATGGCGCCCGAGCCGGTGATGGTCAGCCGGGTGGAGCCGACCTGCGGGAAGGTGGTGTCCTGCCGGATCGTGATGCCGCGTCCCGGCCAGGTCAACTCGGCGGCGATGAACAGATTGACGTAGAGCGTGTTGCCGGAATGGAAGAAGATGCTGTTGCCGTGCTTGGTGTTGGTCTCCATGCCGGTGCCGTGGCAGCAGGTGAAGTCGTTGTAGTCGTTGCTGTAGGTCTTGATCCCGCCGGCTCGCAGGGGCGTGTAGTAGCTGTGGTGACCGTTCGCCGAGTTCGGGTTCTGCGCCCCCAGCAGGTGGTTGAACAGGGCCTTCTCGTAGAAGTCGAAGTAGTCGGCCCGGCCGGGGGTAGTGAAGAAGAGCTGCCGGGTCAGCTTCAGCATGTTGTAGGAGTTGCAGCATTCGCAGGTGCTGTCGGACAGTTCGCTGGCGATCCGGTTGGGCAGCTTGAAGTACTCGCCGTTGGAGTTGCCGCCGATGGCGTAGCTGTGCCGGTTGACCACCATCTCCCAGAAGTTGCCCGCGATGTCGCGGTACCGGGTGGTGCCGGTGGCGTGGTATTCGCGGATCGCCGCCAGGACCTTCGGGATCTGCGTGTTGGCGTGGTAGTTGTTGAGCGAGTCGGTGTTGGCCGCCAGCGGGTCGAGCACCTCGGCGTGGTCGAAGTACTGCGCGGCGGTCAGGTGGCTCGCGTCGTTGGTGACCTGGTAGAGGTTGACCATGGTTTCGCCGATGCCGCCGAACTCGGTGTCGAGCATGTTCTGCCGCGTCGCGTAGCTGAGTCGGCCGTTGCGCAGGTTCACCCAGGCCGCCTTGCGCAGCAGCACCTGGAGCGCCTGCGCGTTGCCGGCGAGCTGGTACATGTCGAGCAGCCCCGCCACGATCTTGTGCAGGGTGTAGTAGGGGGCCCAGACCTGCTGGCGGGCTTCGACCCGGTCGATGAAGCTCTCCGGGTACGCCGACAGGTAGCCGGGGTTGTACCCGGCCGACGACGCGCGGTCCTGACAGGTGGCCAGCTCGGCGACGAGGTAGTCGCCCTTGGTCTTGAACGCGGTGTCGCCGGTGCTCGCGTACGCCTGGGCGAGCGCCGTGAGCACGTGGCCGATCGAGTGCCCGCGCAGCTCGGTGGTGGGTGACTCCCAGCCGCCGCACGGGGTGGCCGACGAGGGCAGCCCGACGTTGAGGCGGAACATGTGCAGCAGCCGGTCGGCGTTGAGGAACTTCAGGTAGGTGTGGGTGCGGGCGGTGTTGGCCTGGAAGGGGCCGGTGAGCAGCCGTACCGCCGACAGGGGAAAGGCGTACGCGGAGACGCCGGTGTCGGCGCGGTCGGCGGCGGCGGGCCGCGCGGGCAGTGCGCCCGCGGTGGCGAGACCCGCGGCGAGGGCGGCTCCGGTCTGGAGCACGCTGCGACGGGAGACGGGGGGTGTGGGCATTCGCGTCACCTTCTCGTGGGCATAGATCGACATTGATCGATTTATTGGGGTAGGGTCCGCCCCCCTGGATCGGAGGCGGGTGCCCGATCAGCCCTTGAGTGCGCCGGAGACGAAACCCCGGACATAACTGCGCTGCATGAACCCGAAGAGCAGCAGGCACGGCACCGCCATCACGACCACTCCGGCCTCCAACGCCGCGTAGTCGATGGAGCCGTGACTGGCCGTCCGCATGTTGACCACCGCCAGCATGGTGGTGAACCGGTCGGTGGAGTTGAGCAGGATGAGCGGGGCGAAGAACTCGCTCCAGGAGGTGAGGAAGGCGAACAGACCGACGGTGATCAGGCCCGGTCGGACCGCCGGCAGCATGATCCGGATCAACGCCTGAAAACTGTTGCAGCCGTCCATCGCGGCCGACTCGGCCAGCTCGTTCGGCACCGCCTCGAAGGAGTTGCGCATCATGAAGATGGAGAACGGGAGCTGAAACATGATCAGCACCAGGCTCAGCCCGATCAGCGAGTCCTCCAGACCGATCCAGCCGAGCAGCACGTAGAGCGCGATCAGGATCGTCGCGTACGGCACCATCAGGATCCCGAGGGTGAGCAGGAAGAGCACGTCCCGGCCGGGAAACCGGAACCGTCCGAAGGCGTAACCGCCCAGCGTGGCGATGAAGAGGGTGCCGACGACCGTCAGCGCGCTCACCGCCACGCTGTTGAACACGTGCTGCGGGCGGATGCCGTTGTCCGAGGTGAAGAGCCGGTCGTAGTTCTCCAGACTGAACCCGCTGTCGGTGCGCAGCGAGGCCCACCCGCTCCAGAGCAGCGGGAACAGGAACAGAATGGCCAGCGCCGTACCGGTGACGTAGTAACCCCACCGCGAGGTCGTGCTTGAGCCGATCATCGCTGGCCTCTCGCTCACTGGGACCGACGGCGCAGGACGCCGAGCTGAATGACGTTGAAGACGATGAGCACCGCGAGCAGTGCCACCGAGATCCCCGCGGCCGACCCGAGGTCGAACCGGATGAACGCCTCGCGGTAGATCACCATCACCAGCGAGGTGGTGCTGTTGTCCGGGCCGCCCCGGGTGAGGATCCAGAACTGGTCGAAGGCGAGCAGCGAACCGGTCGTCATCATGGTGAGCACCAGGGCGATGGTGGGTCGCATGAGCGGCAGGGTGATCCGGTGGAAGGTCTGCCACCGGTTCGCCCCGTCGATCCTGGCGGCCTCGTACACCTCGTTGGGAATCGCCTGCAGCCCGGTCAACAGGATGAGCATGTTGAACCCGGCAAACCGCCACAGCACGAGCACGATGGCCGAGCCGAGAGCCGAGCCGGCGCTGCCGCTGGTCCAGGAGACGTAGCCGTCGATCAAGCCGAGCCGGGACAGGATGCCGTTGACCGGACCGATCTCGTCGCTGAGCAGCCCGAGGAAGAGCAGCGAGGCGCTGGCGAACCCGACCGCCATCGGCATGAAGAAGGCGGTCCGGAAGAAGCCGACACCACGCCGGCGGTGCTGCACGAGCAGCGCCAGACCGAACGCGACGGCGAACAGCAGGACCGTCATGCAGACCGTGTACCTGACGGTGAACCAGATGGCGTCCCGGATCAGGTCGTTGTCGGCGATGTCGGTGAAGTTCTCCGGCGCGTTCAGCGACGGTGCCCCGAGCAACGGCCACCGGTGCAGCGACATCCAGATCACCAGCAACAACGGAACGACGAAGAACAGACCGACCATCAGCGCGTTGGGGAGGGCGTAGAGGGCGCCGACGAGCGACCGTCGCCGCGCGCCGACCCGGGTGGGCGGTCGGGACGTACGGCCCGGGGTACCGGTGCCGCCGTCCGCCCGGGTGATCACCGTCGTGGCCATCTGTTCCTCCGGTTGCGGTGGTGGCCCGGTCGTCGCGTCGCGTCGGCCGGGCCACCGGTGGTCAGCTCTGCTGCAGGGACTTGGTGATCGCCGAGTTCCCGTCGGCCAGGGCCGTCGCGGCCGAGCCGAACAGCGCCCCCCGGACGGTCGACAACCAGGGACTCTGCGGGTCGTTGAAGGACGCGTTGAAGTTCTGCGCGTACGGCGTCCTGCCCTTGGCCATCAGGTTGTTGATCATCACGATGCGGGGATCGGCCGAGGAGTACTTGTTCGCCGCCAGATCGGTCCGGGTCGGCACGCCCTTGTTCTTCGCGATCACCTCGACCTGCGCCTCGTCGGACATCGTCCACTGCAGGAAGTGCCAGGCCTGGGCGGCCTTCTTGCTGCTCGCGCTGATGCCGATGGCGTCACCGCCGACGAAGGTCGACTCGCCGCCGGCGATGCCGCTGATCGGCGCGACCCCCATCTTGACCCCGGCGGACTCGATCAGACCGAGCCAGACCGACGGGCCGGGGGCGATACCGACCTTGCCGTTCTGCAGCGCGCCGAGCCAGGTGGGCCCGGCCTCGTCCTTGGACGCCGGCGCGGCGACCCCCTCGTCGTACAGCTTCCGGTAGAGGGCGAAGACGTCGGCCATCTCCTTGGAGTCGATCTTCGCGTTGCGGCCGTCCGCGTCGATCACGTCGCCACCGGCGGCCCAGACCGACGGCCAGAACGTGAACTCGACACATCCGCCGCAGTTGCCGCCGAAGTAGGTGCCGTTGATGTCACCGCCGAGCTTGTCGATCTTCCGAGCGTGTTCGGCGTACTCGGCGAGGGTGGTCGGGCCACGCTCCGGATCGAGGCCGGCCCGCTGGTAGAGGTCCTTGTTGTAGAGCAGCACCGACATGTCGATGGTGTGCGGGACGGCGTAGTTCTTCCCCTCCCAGGTCGCCGCGTCGACGTGCGCCGGCGCCACCTTGCCCTTGAACCCGGAAGCGTCGAACCGGTCGGTGATGTCCTGCCACAGCCCCTGCGAGGCGTACTGGGCGGAGAAGACCACATCGGCGGCGAAGAGGTCGGGCAACGCCCGCGCGCCCGCCGCGGAAGCCAGCTTCGCCGGGTACTCCTCCCCCGGGTACGCGGTCACCTCGATCTTGTTCTGATGCGCCTTGTTGTACGCCTCGGCGTAGGCCTTCGACACCGACTCGGTGGCCGCGCGGGTCCAGAGCGTGAGCGTGGTGCCGTCGTCCACCCCCGCCGGGCCGCCAGCGGCCGGGTCCTGGTCATCCCCTCCGCTGGTACAGGCGGCCATCGCGACGACCAGGAACGCCGCGGTGACGACACTCGCCGTCCGGACTCCAACTCTTCGCTGCACAGGATTCTCCTTGGCTGGCATTCAGGTGATTGTGTTGTCCCTCGGCAGCCAGACCCGCATGGTGGACGAACCCCGGCGGGCCCAGCGGTGGTAAGGCACCAGCCGCACCGACCCGAGGTCGGCTTCGCCGGACGCCGGACGAACGGACGCGTAGGGCCAGGTGTCCGAAGCGGGTGGCTCGGCGTAGCCGGCGACGACGGCGCCGTCGGCCACCTCCTGCGGCTCGGTCGAGGTGTCGACACGGAGCAGGTCCAGGTCGCCCTGATCCTGATCGACGGACTCGGCGCAGAGCACCACCGGCCCGCGTTCCACCGCCACACAACCGCGTACCGCGTCGATGCGTGGATCCGGGAACGTCCACCTCGGACGCGTCGGCAACTCCAGCCGAAACTCGTCGCCGACCTCGAACACCCGGGTCAGCTCGACGGTGCCCGGGGCGGCCGGACGACGCTGGTCGCCGTCGACGAGCACCGCACCCTCGCCCCAGTGCGGCACCCGCATCGTGATCGTGAACGGGCCGCCGTCGGATTCGGTGACCCGTACGGTGACGGTGCCGTCGTCGGGGTACCGGGTCTCCATCCGGATACCGAGCCGACGACCGTCGACCAGCCGGGTACGCACCTCGGCGTCGGCGTACTGATGCAGTTGCACCCCGCGCTCGTCGGCGCTGGCCAGATAGGTCGCCAGTGCGGCGAGGGTGCGCCCCAGGTTGCCCAGGCAGCAGGACACCTCGAACCAGGGCGCGCGCGGGCCACCGGCGAAGTCGAGCTGCTCCTGGTCCGGCGGAAGGTCGCGGGTCGGCGTCCGCTGGTGCAGCGTGTGGGCGTAGAAGAAGGAGGTGCCGTCGTCGCTGATCGCGGTGGCGAGCACGTTGTAGAGGATCCGTTCGATCAGGTCGCCGTAGCGCGGCTCACCGGTGGCGAGCAGCAGCCGCCAGGCGACCATGACGGCGGCGACGCCGGCGCAGGTCTCCGAGTAGGCCCGGTCGGCGGGCAGGACGAAGTCGTCGCCGAACGCCTCGTCCGCGTGCCGTGAACCCATTCCACCGGTCAGGTACGTACGCCGGGCCACGGTCCGGTCGAACTGCCGAATCACCGCGTCGAGCAGTTCCCCGTCGCCGGTCTCCACGGCCACGTCCACCGCGCCGCTGGTGAGGTAGAGGGAACGGACCGCGTGCCCCCGCAGCACCTCGGCCTCCCGGACCGGGATGTCGTCGCTGGAGTAGGACCAGCCGAACTGCTGCATGGGCAGGCTGCGGTGCCCCCGCCGCTGAAGGAACAGCGCGGCCTGGTCGAGGTAGCGCTGCTCACCGGTGAGCCGCGCCAACTCGACCAGGGCCGGCTCGATCTGTGGGTGCCCACAGAGCCCCCACACACCGTCCGGGCCGAAGGTGTCGCAGACCTGGTCGGCTGCCCGGCGGGCGATCGCGAGCAGATCGTCCGGTCCGGTGGTGCGGGTCCGCGCGACGGCCGCCTGCACGAGGTGACCGGTGCAGTACAGCTCGTGGCCGGAGCCCAGGTCGCTGTAGCGGGGGCGTTGGCCGGGCTGACCGAAGGCGGTGTTGAGGTAGCCGTCCGGCGCCTGGGCCGCGGCGAGCATCGCGGTGAGCTCGACCACCTCATGGTCGCGGGACCGGTCGGCGTCGCGGCCGACCTCCCAGGACATCGCCTCCATGAGCTTGTAGACCTCGGAGTCGGAGAACTCGCGGCCACGCCGCTCCTGCGACCCTCGGCCGTCCTTCGCGGTGGTGAAGTTGCCGGTCCAGCCGAGCTTGTCCATCCACGATCGGCCATGGTCGAGCGTGGCGCCACCGTTCACCTGCTGCCGGAGAGCCCAGGACCCGCCGGTGATGCGCGCCTCGCCCAGACCGAGCGGGCGCAGCGATCCCCGCGACGGGATCACGGGACGACCACCCGTCGGGTCGGCGGCGGCAGACGTGACTGACATGTAGCTCCTTCGCCGGTGAGTCGACGTGGGCGGGATCACTCCTGTGTGCACTCACCCTGGTCTACGAAAAGGTTTTCGGCAAGATGCCAACAACGTTACGGATCGATAACACGCACCACCCTAAGTGCGTGGTGCGCAAGTCGTTAGACTCAGGAGCAGAGCGGGTGCACCCACCCGGAAATCCGAGATCCGGTTAAGGTTTCGAAAGGCTTTCGTGGGCAGGCAACGATCAGAGTCAGTGACCCTCAGCGATGTGGCCAGCCGGGCGGGCGTCTCGGTGGCCACCGCGTCGAAGGCGCTCAACCATCGTGGCGAGGTCGCACCCGCCACCCGGGAACGGGTGCTGCGTGCCGCAGCCGAGCTCTCCTTCCAACCCAACGTCCTCGCCCGCGGGCTGATCTCCGGCCGCACCCGCACCATCGGGCTGCTCACCGACGAACTCGGCGGTCGGTTCTCCATCCCGATCCTGCTGGGCGTGGAGAACGCACTCGGCAACGAGCAGATGTCGGTGCTGCTCTGCGACGCCCGGGGCGACGCGATCCGCCGCCAGCACTACATCCGTACGCTGCTGGCCCGGCAGGTCGACGGGTTCATCATCCTCGGCGACAGCAACGACTTCCGGCCCTCGATAACCCGGGACATCCCGGTCCCGGTCGTCTACGTCTACGCCGAATCCACCGACAGCGACGACCTCTCGCTCATCGCCGACGACGAGGGCGGCGCCAGACTCGCCGCTGAGCACCTGGTCTCACTCAACCGGCGTCGGATCGGCCACATCACCGGCCCGGAGAGCTACCGGGCAGCCCGCGACCGGGTGACCGGCCTGCGCCGGGTGCTGGACGAGTCCGGGCTTCCCCTCATCGGCGGCGGCCCGCGCTACGGCGAGTGGTCGCAGCGGTGGGGTCGTCAGGCCACCCGGATGCTGCTCGCCGCCGAGCCGGACCTCGACGCCATCTTCTGCGGCAACGACCAGATCGCGACCGGGGCGGTCGAGACGCTGCTCGATCACGGGCGTCGAATCCCCGACGACGTGGCCATCGTCGGCTACGACAACTGGGAGGACTTCGCCGCCGACTGCCGGATCCCGCTCACCACTGTCGACCTCAACCTGCAACAGCTCGGTGCCACTGCGGTAGCGCACCTGTTCGCCGCACTCGGCGGGGAACGGCCCTCCGGTGTGCTGCGCCAACCGTGCCGCATGGTCGTACGCGAATCCACCGGTCCGGTGCCAACGAACGCGAAGTGATCGCACGCCTCGGTGCGGAAAGCCCCAGTTCTGGGCTGACGCGTCGTTTCGTCGAGCGGTAGCAGCGGCGGGCTAGTGGACAAGGCCCACACGATCGGAGAGCATCTATTTCATGATTACCCGGTCCACCGACGCTCGACGAACCGCCGAGAACGCGAGCATCGAACAGACCCCCGACGACCGGACACCGGACGGGCGGGGCCGGTGGCGCTGGGTCCGTTCCGAATGGACCTTGGCAGCACTGGGCAGCCTGCTGCTGGCGGTGGTGCTGACCTGGCCGACGCTGCGGCATCCGGCGAGCACGATCCCCGGCGACCTCGGCGACCCGACGTTGCAGGCGTGGCAGGTCGCCTGGTCGGGGCACGCTCTCCTCAGCAATCCGCTCGACCTCTGGCACTCGAACACGTTCTACCCCGAGAGGTACACCTACGCCTACAGCGACACCCTGCTCGGATACGCCCCGTTCGGGATGATCGGTTCCGGCTTCGAGGCCGCCGTCATCCGGTACAACGTGCTGTACGTGTTGCTGCACGCGCTGGCGTTCCTCGGGGCGTACGCGCTGGCCCGGCAGCTCGGAGCGAACCGGTGGGGCGGGGCGGTCGCCGGGATCGCATGGGCGTACGCGCCCTGGCGGTTGGCGCACTCCGGCCATCTGAACATCCTGTCCAGCGGGGGAATCGCGCTGGCCCTGGCGATGCTGGCCCGTGGGCACGGCTGGTCGCTGCGCCATGGGTACCGGCCGGAGCGACGACGGCCCGGCTGGGCGTTGGCCGGGTGGCTGGTCGCCGCCTGGCAGATCACCCTCGGCTTCGGCATCGGGCTGCCGCTGGTGTACTTCCTGCTGGCCGCGGTGCTGGTCGCGGCCGGCTGCTACGGCTGGTCCTGGTGGCGCAAGCGGGAACGCCCAGCGTTCGGCCGGCGACTGCTGCTCGCGGATCTGGCCGGTGGGGCCGCGTTCGGCGCGGTGACGGTGCTGCTTGGTCTGGTCTACCTGCGCGTTGTCGACCTCAACCCGCAGGCCGAGCGGACGCTGGACTGGACGAAGATGTTCTCCCCTCCGCTGATCGGGTTCGTCACCGCGCCGGCCGACTCGTGGTTGTGGGGCGAGTCGCACGCCGCCGCGCGGGAGCAGCTGTCCTGGCCGCCGGAGATGGCGCTGCTGCCGGGGATGACACTGCTCGGGCTGGCTGCGGCGGGGCTGTTCTTCTCGGTGTACCGGCCCTGGCATCGGGTCGCGCTGGGGCTCGGCGTGCTCGGCACGGTGCTGCTGGGCCTGGGCGCCACCCTCGGTGGTGACGGGGATCCCGGCTATCTGACCCTGTCCATGCACCTGCCGGGCTGGGACGCGTTGCGCACGCCGGGCCGGATGATGCACTGGATCAGCCTGCTGCTGGCGGTGCTGGCCGCCGGCCTGGTGACGGCGCTGGCCGAGTCGTCGAGCCAAACGTCGACCCGCCGCTGGACGCGGATCCTCATGCCTCTGGTCCTGCTGGTGCCGCTGACCCTGGTCACCCTGGAGGGCGTCAACCGGACACCCCACCCGACCGTGCCACAGCCACCGGCCGCGATGCGGACCGCACAGGAACCGATCCTGGTGCTGCCCGCCGGTGGCGTGGGCGACCTGACGTACATGTTGTGGTCGACCGACGGGTTCCCACGGGTGACCAACGGGCTGGGCGGGTTCGAGCCGGTCAGCCAGGCCCAGACCCGGACCGCGGTGGCATCGTTCCCCGACCCGGGCAGCGTGGCGTACCTGCGTGGGATCGGCGTGCGGTCGGTGGTGGTCGTGCCGAGCCGAGCCGCGGGGACGCCGTGGGAGGGCATTGCGGCCCGGCCCATCGACGGACTGGGCATCACCCGGGAGGATCTTGATGGCACGCTGGTCTACCACCTCTGACCAGGGGTGCGCCGGGCGTATCGGCGTCGGCGGCGGATGCCCGGGTACGGGCGGGGCGGGGTGACGACAATGCGGCTGTCCGTTGTGGTGCCCTGCTTCAACGAGGAGGCGTCGGTAGAGCGGTTGCACGAGACCTTGAGCGCCGCGCTCGCCGAGCTGCCCGACGTGGACGTCGAGGTGGTGTACGTCGACGACGGCAGCGAAGACGGCACCCTCGCGGCGCTGCGTCGGCTCGCCGCAACCGACCCCGCTGTCTGCTACACGTCGCTGAGCCGCAACTTTGGCAAGGAGGCGGCGATGCTCGCCGGTCTGCAGCGGGCCACCGGCGACGCGGTCGTCATCATGGACGCCGACCTGCAGCACCCGCCGCGGTTGCTGCCCGAGATGGTGGCGCTGTACCAGCAGGGCTTCGACCAGGTGATCGCCCGTCGAGACCGGCGCGGTGACCGGTTCGTGCGAATGGTCGCCTCGCGGTCCTTCTACCGCGTGATCAACTGGTGGATCGACGTGCGCCTGCAGGACGGGGCGGGTGACTTCCGGCTGCTGTCCCGACTCGCGGTGGACGCGATCCTGGCGATGCCGGAGTACAACAGGTTCTCCAAGGGAATGTTCTCCTGGATCGGCTTCCGGACGGCGGTGGTGGCCCACCACAATGAGACCCGGCAGACGGGGCAGAGCAGGTGGACGTTCAGCAAGCTCATCAACTACGCGTTCGACGGCCTGCTGTCGTTCAACAACCGGCCGCTGCGTCTGGCGATCCACGGCGGCCTGTTCCTCACCCTTATCGCGGTGGCCTACATGGCCTGGGTGGTCGCGGACGCCGTCGAAAAGGGCATCGACGTTCCCGGCTACACCACCATCATCGTGAGCGTGATCGGGCTCGGCGGCATCCAGATCACGATCCTGGGGGTCATCGGGGAGTACATCGGCCGGATCTATTACGAGACCAAGCGCCGACCGCACTATCTGGTGCAGGAGACCGAGCACCTGGTCACGGAGACCGGTGAGGCGCCACGGTTGCCGACCCGGCTCGCGGCGCGGTCGACCGAACGGGGCCAGTGGGTCGTGCCGGCCCAGGAGGATCGATCCCGACGCCCTCCCCGGCGGCCGGCCGCCGGGGAATCCATGACCGGCGACGCGAACTGAACGCGCTGGGCCTCTCCAGGAGCGCGACCGGCAGCCATTGGGGCGGCTCGGTGGTGGAACTGGATTCAGCCCCACCACCATCCGCCGGTCACAAAGAGACGATGACCGGCTGGATCTGCACGTTCTTGGTGAGTTGCTGCGGTGAGGGGACGGGCGTGCTGACTCTCACAGACGTGTTGTAGCCGTAGATGACGACCCCGTCGAGGTGGTTCGCGCCGGGCCAGTTCGACTCCAGGCGGACCGCCATCTGAGTGGGGAAATTGGTCACCTCCTCGGCACACGAACGGATCAGGATGACGCTCGGGGTGGCGGTCAGGTGGGTGGCCAGCATCGCGGCCAGCTTCTTGTAGGTCCAGCCCCAGTCCTTGGCGCCGGCCTCGGCGTCACCGATCTCCAGGTCGTTGCCGTGCGCGCGGATGCACAGCGGCTCACCGGCCTGCACCGCCGCCAGGTAGGTGGCCAACTGCCGATCCGCCTCGGCCTGCGTGAGACCGGCGTCAATGGGCAGTAGCGCACCCCACGCATCGGCACCCGATTCGGCTCCTTCAGACTGACCGCGCGTATTGGGATCCTGTGTCGCCACGATGAACATGGTGTCCTCCTTTGTGGACCGGCTGGCTGTTCGAGAACCGTCCGAAGCAGATTAGCCCGGCGCACGGAGAAACCACCCTGTCGGCTATCCGGCTCAAAGGCTCCCCCATTTTGGCGGACAATTGTCGCGGCAGATCCATACATCTTCGAGTTGCGGTGTCGCCGTCACGTCCTTACGCGCAAGCCGTCGAGCTTTTACGATGCGCAGGAATCGCGCCGAGCGCTCGTCGCCGGGACGGCCAGCGACACGATCAGGGGACCCGTACGGCTGCCGCCGCAGTATTTGACCGTTTCATCCTAATCTCAACACGTTCATGACTCACGTCCTGATTCGCGGCCCGCGACCTGGCGTGCGGTGAGCACTGGGCGGAGTCCTGCCCAGCAGGCAATCGGGAGGCTGATGGTGAGCGAGAAAATACACCGGCGCCAGTTCGTCAGGCTCTCCGGGACCGCTGGCGCCACAGGTCTCCTCGGCCTGATGGGGGCAGGTAGTGCGCTGGCTGACGGGGGCTCGACCGACGGGGGGCAAGCCCCCGAGCCACCTCCGCCGGGCCCTGGTGCCGCACCCTGTCCCACGCCTTCCAGCCTGTGCGGCTACCCGAACGACACCGGAGGTAGATACGATCTGTGGGACAGAGTGCAGGTCTGTGAGGGTACGAAGACCGGTCCACCTTCCCCCCAGTGCCTGCAGACGACGTCCACCTACGTGGTCCTCAACGGGGGATCAGGGTCGAACCACGATTTCCTTCTCGTCCCCAGTTGCCGCATCAGCGGCATTGAGTGCCCGTTCACCGCCACCTCCAACGCACCGAACTACTGGCTGGATGCGTGGAACAACGCCCAACCAGGACAGCCGGGGCATGTGGTGTACCCACACATCGGATTGGGCGTCAATTCGGCCGACCCGACAATTCGTCAGCAGGACCAGCTCCATATCCACATGGCCGGAATTCACTCGGGCATCCAGACGCAACTGAACAACCACGACAGTACGATCAGCAACGTCCCGTCGAGGTGGCGAAGCCAGATCGTTCCGGTCTGGGGCCTGACGAGCACAGGCCTTCCGGCACCCCGTTCGTACCGCGTGCTTCACGTCGCGAACCTGAACGCGAATCTCTTCACGCTCCTGCGTGACAGCGTGGTGAGGCCGACCGGCGCGACCATGGCAGCGCAAATGCTGGCCGTGACGCCCCGTCTGATCGGGAACGGCGGGTTCTACATCCTCAACAGCGAACCCGGCCTACCCGTCCCCACGGGCCAGCCAGGTGGTACGGGCACTGTCGACTTCCTGCTCGCATACGCGTAACCCCTTCACGGAAGGGTTGCGTTCACATCCCCGCTCTCCGGCGAGCACGTGCTGGGCCCGCCTCGACGGGCCCAGCACGTGGTCAGTGCGCGGCTGCCGGCTTCAGTTCGCCTGGCCGGTCCTGGCTGGATACCGGTTCCAGATCCGGGTCCGGGCCGGATGCGTCGGTCCGGCGTTCGCGCCACTTGAGCCATGCGTCGACCGCGAGGTTGAGCAGCAGGCCCGCCCCCGCCCAGATCGCGATGGTCAGCAGGTTGCGTCCGACCCCGGAACGGTCGAAGTAGGTCAGCGCGCGGGCGGTATCGACTGCGGCGGGCAGCGGCAGGATGCCCTTCAAGCTCTGGAAGAACTCCGGCACCATGTAGACGGACAGGCCGCCGCCGGAGGCCGGCACGCCGGCCATCATCATTACCACCATCACGGGGATGATCGCGGCGAGGCCGAAGGTTCGAGTGAACACGCCGGTGACCAGGGAAACCGCGAAGATGGTCGCCGCGCCGAAGCCGATCATCTCCCACGCGTGCCCGTTGACCGCGCCGATCAGGACGTCGAACAGGAACCACAGCCAGACCGCCATGCCGACCGCCCAGCCGCCGAGATACGGCAGGAACTGACGGGTACGGCGCAGGTGCGGGGCGCCACCGCGGAGCACGGCGAGGAACAGGAAACCGGCCATGATCCAGGACATGCCGACGTAGAGGCTGTTGCTGCCCATGGTGTCGGTGTCGCTCAGCGGGGCCACGTCGTTCACCGCGAGCGGGGTCTGCTGAGCCGCGGCGATCTGCTGGAAGATGGTCCGTACCATCGTCTGCTGACTGGACCCGGCCGCCGAGGAGGAGTACAGCGTGGCCTCGCCACCCTGGGCGATGGGCAGGACGTAGGCCGCGACGATGTCCTGGTCATGGATTCGGCTGGTGGCCTCGGCAACGGATGCGGCGACACCGACATCGAGGATGCCGTCGAGTTGCGTACGCAGACCGGCGGCTGCCTGTTCGGCCTGGGCACCGACGACCACCACGGGAATGTCGTGCGGTTGCGGCTTGTGCATCGAAAAGCTCATCAGACCCACGACCACCCCCAGGATCGACAGTGGGAACGCGGCGACGGTGGCGTACCGGAAGCGCTTGGAGCGCGGTGGGCCGCCGGCGAGAGCCGGAAGGTCGGCGTCGGGGTCGGCGATCGGTGGGGTGCCGGGAATCGTCTGCCCGCCGGAGCTGCGCTCCTTGAGCAGGCACAACGCGAGCGCGGCGACGATCCAGACGACCAGAGTGATGAGGTACGGGGCGATGCCGCGGCCGTCGAAGTAGAGCGCAGACCGCAGTGCCTCGCCTGCCGCCGGCAACGGGAGTACGTGGTGCAGGAACTGGAAGAAGCCGGGCATGGTGTGCACCGACACGGCGAGGCCGGACGCGGGCATGCCGAACACGACGTACAGGAGCATGCCGAGCAGGACCGCGAGTGGCCCGAGGATCTTGGTGAACAGCAACTGGGCCAGGCCGACCGCGCCGGTGGCGAGCATGCCCACGCCGAGGAAGGTCAGATAGTGCCCGTCGACAGCGCCGACGATCGGCCCGAGGACCAGCCAGATGATCGTGCTGGTCACCGCGGACCAGCCGACCAGGACCGGCAGGAAACGGCGCAGCCGCAGCAGGTTCGGTGTAGCCATCAGCAGCACGCTCAGCGGCACATAGCCGGCGAGCATCATGCCCATCGCGGCGAACAGCACCGCGATGCCGGCCAGATCGCCGTCGGGCAGTGGTGCGACGTTGTCGACGGCGACTGTCCAGTTCGCGTCGGCCGCGACCGGTGCGAGCAGTTGCTGGGCGGTAGTCGCCTCCGACGCGCCGGCTGCCATCGCGGTCAGGATCGTCGCGGTGCCCCCGTCTGTGGTGGGCGGCTGCAGCGCGGCGGTGATCTCACGTTCCTGGAGCAGATCGACGGCTTCGGCCCGGGACGCGACGAGGCGAGCCTCGGTGGACGCGCCGTTGAGCCCGTCGACGATGGCCTGCGCCTGCGCGCCACTGCCGATCACGGCGACCGGCATGCCCCGCGGGTGCGGGGAGTGCATGGTCGCCACGTAGGTCGCGAACATCATCGTGACCATGAGGAACGGGATGACGAACAGGAACGTCGTGCGGACGATCCGTTCCTTGCGATCCGCTCCCGGTGCGTCGCTTCCCGGCGCGACTGCGCCCGAGGTGTCGATCGCGGGATCCATAAGCGCTCCAGAACTATAGTAAGTCAACTGACTTAGAGGCTATCGTAAGGCAGGTGACTTACGTGCGGGGTAGTGGCCGACGCCACCTGCCGCTGCCGTAACTTGACCTGGGACGACGCGAGAAAGGTGCCGCTATGGGCCGATCGGAGGAGGCGCGGACCGCGCTGCTGGACGCGGCGGAACGGTTGTTCGCCGAGTCGGGCATCGCGCAGATCTCCGACCGCCGGGTGGCCGAGGCCGCCGGCAACACCAACCACTCCGCCGTGCGCTACTACTTCGACGGCCGGGAGGGACTGCTCAAGGCCCTGATCGACCGCCACACCGCCGCCGTCGAAGACCAGCGGCACGAGATGCACGAAGACACCGACAGCGTGCTCGGCGACGTCCGCAATCTCGTCATGCCCGCGATGAAGGTGCTGGACATGCTGCCGCGGCCGAGCTGGCGCGCACGGTTCATGGGCCAGGCGCTGCACGACCCGACCACGCGCCAGTTCCTGCGCGACACCGCTCCCCGCGAAGCCGTACGCCTGGGCCGATCACTCGCCGCCCGTCTGGCGGACCTCGACCCGGCCGTGGTCACCGGCCGATCGGTCCTCATCACCCGCATCGTCACCTCGGCGGCCGCCGAGGTGGAGGCAGGGGCGGAGCGCGATGGGCAGGACCCACGCTGGCTCGCGGTGGGCAGCTTCCTCTCCGACGCCATCGCGGGCATGCTGGCCGCACCGATCAGCTCCACCGGAAACCTCAACCCGCTGGCGATGCCCTGATCCGTCGTCGTCCTGCCACCGGTGGCTCGCGCACCGCATCCGCGGCACACGAGCCACCTCAGGTGCCGCTCAGGACCGCTCGACCTCCGCCGACGCACCGGTGATCATCGAGACGATCTCGTTGCGGCTGGTCTCCTCGATGTTCCGGACACCGACCTGGCGCCCCCGGCGCAGCACGGCCACCCGATCGGCGATCCGGAACACCTGATCGAGGTTGTGGCTGACGACCAGCACGGCGGCGCCCCGTTCACGCAACTTCATAATCAGCTGCTCCACCTTGGCGGTCTCGGCCACCCCCAGCGCGGCGGTCGGCTCGTCCATCAACACCAGGCCGCTCGCCCAGTGGGTGGCACGGCAGATCGCCACCGCCTGCCGCTGCCCGCCGGAGAGGTCCCTGATCGTCGCCTTCGCGCTGGGGATGCGGACGTCCAGGGCATCCACCAGCTCCTGGGTCTCCCGCGCCATCCGGCGTCGGTCCAGCAGCCGCAGCGGGCCGCGGGTCAGCTCCCGCCCGAGGAACATGTTCATGTAGACCGGCTGCGAGTCGGCCAGGGCCAGGTCCTGGTAGACCACCTCGACACCCTGCCGCCGGGCATCGGAGGCGTCCCGGAACGACACCGGCCGGCCGTGCATCCGCAGCTCACCCTCGGTCGGCTGGTACACCCCGGAAATGATCTTCACGAGGGTGGACTTGCCGGCGCCGTTGTCGCCGACCAGCGCGGTGATCTCCCCGGCGGCCAGTTCCAGGTCGAAGCGTTCGATCGCGACGACCCCGCCGAACTGCTTACGGATGTCGCGCAATTGCAACGGCGGAGCGCCCGTTCCGGCCGCACCGGCCGGGACGGTGTTCTGGGTGACCGTGCTCATGATGCCCTCCCTGTGCTGCCGGCCGCGTGGGTGCGCGGGTCGGTGTCGTCGAGGCGGATCGGCGTCGAACCGTCGGCGGCGTAGACGCCGGTCACGGCCGGGTTACCGGACCGGACGCCGGTCACGCCCGCGGTCAGTGCCCGGGTGACGAACACCTGCGGCCGGAACCCGAACAGGACCGTGTCGCCGGGCGCGACTGTCGGCACCGCACCGACGTCGGCCATCGCGTAGTAGTCGATCGCCTCCGGCGCGGGCATCTCCACGTCGACCAGGTGCGCGTCGTCGAGACCGCCGCCCCGGGGCACGATCAGGGCGCGGGTGCCGCCCAGGCCGAGCACGGGGTCGACGTAGAGCCCGCCGCCGAAGACGTAGGCCCGGCCGCCCCACAGGTGGGACACCTCGCTGACGTAGAGCACAGCCGGCTCTTCGACCAGGTCGGTGACCGCGTGCCAGGGTGTCGTGCCGGTCAGCCCGTGGCCGGGCTCGACCTGCGTGGCGCCGGCTTCGGCGAGCATGCCCAGGATCGCGGCGGACGTCGTACCCGGGGCGTTGATCTCGACGTGCGACCGCCCGGCGGCGCGCAGCGCGGCGGCGGCGGTCCGCAGGGTGTCGAGGTTGGGGGTCGGCACGACCCGGCCGGCGGTCGGGTCGAACAGTTGGGTCGGGAAGCTGGTGACACCCGCGAACCGCGCCCCGGGAAGGGCGTCGAGCCGGTCGGCGACCGCGACGATCTCGTCGGCCGGGTAGCCGCCCTCGTGACCCCGGTAGAAGCGGTCGCCGGGGGCCATGACCCGGGCGAGCAGCGCCTGCTCCCGGCCGGTCGCGGCATTCGCGGCCGCCGCCTCGCCGGCCTTGGTGTCGTTGAAGACGGTCCAGTGCTTCGGGGCGAGCGCGGCGGCGGTGGCCGCCTCGTGCCGGGGGATCTGCACCAGGTGACCGAGGTGGCCGATGCCGAGCCCCCCGCGCCGGTCGGCGAGCGCGCACTGCAGGTCGACGCCGACCGCCTCGGTGATGCCGGCGTCGCGGATCGTCCGGCAGAAGTCGGGGTTGCGCCCGACCTGCTTGGTCATCGCGTAGGCGGACAGCCCGAGCCGGTCGGCTTCGCGCCGGATGGCGGTGGCGTTGGCCGCCACGGTGTCCAGGTCCAGCGCGTAGCAGTTGGTCGGCAGGTCGCCCCTCTGGTGCAGGTCCGCGGCAGCGGCCAGGAGGCCCGGGTTGCGGCGTCGCAACAGATCCAGAAACATGCGCTTGCTTCCTTCCGGGTCAGCTGCGCCGCTCGCGCAGCGAGAGGGAGACGGCCACGAGGATGATCGCGCCGCGCGCCATCATCTGCTGGGACACGGACAACCCGGCCAGGATCAGACCGTTGTTGAGCATGCCCATCAGCAGGCTGCCCAGCAGCGCCCCGACGATGGATCCCTTGCCGCCGAACAGGCTGGTCCCGCCGACGATCACGGCGGCGATCACGGACATCAGGTCGGCCTCGCCGAGGGTGTACCGGGCGCCCTGCAGGCGGCCGGCGTACAGCAGGCCGGCCATGGCGGCGCACATCGCGCTGCCCATCATCACCATGATCTTGACGCGGACCACCTTGATGCCGCTGACCCGGGCCGCGGCCACGTTGTCGCCGATCGCGAGGGTGTGCGCCCCGTACCGGGTCTGCCGCAGCACGATGTAGCCGACGACCGCGGCCGCCACCGACCAGAGCACCAGGCCGGGAATGCCGAAGATCTCGCCCTGGCCGAAAAGAGCGAGGAACGCGTCATTGCTGACCGGCACCGACTGCAGGCCGGTGACCTCGCGGGCCAGGCCGGCCACCGCCCCCATCGTGGCGAGGGTGACCAGGAAGGAGGGCAGTCGGACGAGGGTGACGAAGACCCCGTTGACCAGGCCGACCGCCGCGCCGGCGGCCAGCCCCGCGGCCGCGCCGAGCAGCATGCTGTCGGTTTCTCGCAACGTCACCGCACCGACCAGCGCGGAGAGCGCGACGACCGAGCCGATCGACAGGTCGATCTCGCCGGCTGCCAGCACGAAGACCAACCCGACCGCCATGACCGTGATCGGCGCGGTCTGGATGACGATGTTGGTGAGATTGCTGGTGGTCAGGAAGCCGTTGCTGCCCTGGGTGATGGCAAAGAACAGGAAGACGACGGCGAAGCCGATATAGACCACGTAGTCGCGCCAGTTGACCTTGCTCCAGGCCGGTCCGCTTCTGGCCTTCACCGCCACATCGGTCTGGGTCATCTATCGTCCCTCCGCTGTTTCGAAAGAGGTGTTCCGGTAGGGCTGGGTCGCAACGGGCCGCACCGCCGAATCGGGATGGGCCGGCGGACCGGGGTGGGCACCGACCTCCTGGCGGGCAACCGCGACAGCGCCGAGCAGGCCGGCCCGGTCGCCGAGCTGACTGGTCTTGATCACCGGGACGTCCGCGCTCAGCGCGGCGACCCAACGCCGGACCGGCTCGACCAGCTCGACCCGGGAGCCGATCCCACCGCCGAGGACGACCGCCTCCGGGTCGAGGATGGCGGTGACCGCGACGACGGCCAGTGCGATGAAGCGGGCCTCCTCGTCGATGGCTGCCCGGGCGCCCGGATCGCCGGCCGCAGCCCGGTCGAAGACATCGGGCACGCTGGTCTGCTCGCCGCTCACCGCCCGGTACCGGGCGGCGAGGGCGGCGCCGGCCACCGCTTCCTCCAGCGCGCCACGGACCTGGTTCGCCGGGTCGAACGGGTCGGTGCCCAGCGGCAGGTAGGAGATCTCGCCCGCTGCGCCACGAGCGCCGCGGACCAGTTGCCCGTCCAGCACGATGCCCATACCGATCCCGGTGCCGACCGCCACGAACACGAAATGCCGGTGGGTACGTCCGCTGCCCAGCCACCGCTCCCCGGCGGCTGCCATGTTGACGTCGTTGTCCAGCAGCACCGGGTGTCCCAGCCGCCGGGTCAGCTCGGCCCGAACGTCGAGGGCCTCGAGTTCGGAGACGTTCGGGGAGAGGCCGATGGTGCCGGTCGTCGGGTGCGGGGCGCCGGGCAGGCCGATCGCGCTGGCACGGATGTCGGACCAGTCCACGCCACCCCGGACGGCCAGGTCGCGGAGCAGGGCGTCGATCTGCGCGGCGACCGCCACCCCACCTCGGGGGTCGGTGGCCAGCACGTCCTCGGCCACGAGGTGACCGTTGAGATCCGCGAGCGCAGCCCGGAGTTTGGTGCCGCCGAGGTCCACCCCGGCGACGTACCCGGACGACGGGCGCAAGTGCGCGGCCATCAGCCGACCGTCAGGAGTCGGGCCGGGTTGGCCACCAACATCTGGTCGAGCGCCTCCGGCGGCACGCCAAGCTGGGCGAGACCCGGCACGATCTCCCGGCCCAGATAGGAGTACCCGAGGCGCCCGTGCGTGCCCGGGTTCAGGTACGCCTCGGCGCCGGTCAGGTCCATCGAGAGCAGGATCCGGTCGGCGTACCCGTCCCGGACCAGCCCGGCGAGCATGTCCAGCCGGGCGTGGTCCGGCCGGTGGTACGCCCGCTTGCCGAACTCGCCCTCCGGCGGGTTCTCGGGCAGCGGGGCGAGCACGAAGTCCCAGAACTGCTTGCCGAGCGTGTCGAAGGCGATGTTGACGCCGGTCGCCAGCACCGCCCGCAGGTAGTCCGGGTCGGGGTTGATGTCCAGGTGACCGATGACGATCCGGGAGAGGTCGGCCTTCTCCTCGCGCAGGATCTCGACCTGCTCCAGCGCCATCGTGCCGTGCGTGGTGTGGGTGTTCACCGACAGCCCGGTGGCGACGTGGGCGCGGGCGGCGGCCCGCAGGCACTTCTCCTCGTGTGGAGTGATCTCGTTCAGCCCGGTGGCCTGCTCCCCGAAGATGCCGACCTTGACACCGGTGTCCCCCACCCCGATCGTGGCATCGGCGACGAACCGCTCCCGCATCTCGTCCACGCTGGCGTTTAGCGCCCAGCCCGGCGAGTACGGCTCCAGGTAGATCGCCGACCCGGCGACGACGTGCAGACCGGTACGTCGGGCCACCTCGCGGAGCAGGGCCACGTCGTGACCCACCACTTCGTACGGGGACAGGTCCACGATCGTGCCGAAGCCCAGTTCCGGCAGACCCCGTACCGCGTCGACGGCGAGGTCCGCGCGGTCGTCACCGGCACCGCCGGACAGCCACGGCCCGGGCACCAGCGCGCCGAGGTGCTCGTGACTCAGTACCCGGCCGAGCGACTCGGGGGACACTGGCCCGAGGACTGTCTGGACGTACCCCATCTGGCTTTTCCTTCCATCGCTTCGCAGGGGCCGCGGACACGGCTGAGGCCGTGTCGCGCGGCCGAGGTGAGGTCCGGGGCCTCTTCGCAGAGAGGCCCCGGACCTCGCGTTACCTGCCGTCAGTTGCCGCGTACCTCGGCCGGCGGCTCCTGGCCGTAGTCGTCGCGCCAGGCCTCGGCGATGTTCTCCTTGGTGGCGGCCATCGGCGATCCGACGACCAGCTCCGGCGCCTTCTTGCCGAGCAGCCCGTAGGCGGCGACGATGCCCAGGCTCTGGCCGAGCCGGGTGGAGCCGTTGGCGACGACCCCGGCGATGTTGCCGCCCTTGACCATGTCGGCGGCGAGGTTCGCCTCCAGGTCATTGGTGACGATCTTGACGTCGGTACGCCCCTGCTGCCGGGTCGCGGCGAGCACGCCCTCGGCGGCGGTGGCCCAGGCGACGTAGACGCCGTTGAGGTCGGAGTGGCGGGTCAGCATCGCGGTGGCGATGTCCTCGGTCCGCGCCGGGTCGGAGAAGCCGGTCTCCTCAACGATCTTGATGTCCGGGTAGAGGAAGTTCAGCCAGTCCTTGAACGCCTTGTCCCGCTGGTTGGTGAACCAGAAGTCGGCGTCGTGGTAGATGTAGCCGACCTTGCCCTTGCCTCCGAGCGCCTTGCCGAGCATCTCCGCATTGGCTTTGCCGAACGCGGTCAGGTCGGCGGTGACGATCCCGACGATCTGCTCCCCGGCCTTGTAGTCCTTGGGCGGGGTGGTCATCACGACCAGCTTGACGCCGGCGTCCACGGCGGGCTTGAAGGCCGCGGCGGCCGCGGTGGGGTCGACCGCGATGGTGACGATCAGGTCGGGCTTGAGCGCCAGGACGGTCTGCACGTTGTTGGCCTGTCGGGCCGCGTCGAACTCGGCGCTGGTGCTGGCCAGCACCTTGATGCCGAGCTGGTCGAACTCCTTGCGGACCCCGGATTCCACCGCCTTGGTCAGCGCGGAGCCCTCGTGCCAGACGAAGGCGGCCGAGTAGTTGCCGTCCTTGACCTTCTGCTGCTCCTCGGGGGTCAGCGAAAGCTGGTCGGCTGCGGTCGGGGTCTCCCCGCCGGGGCCGACGAACGACAGGCTCGGTTCGGCGCGGGGGCCGCTCGACGCGCCGCTGCCGTCGCCGGACGTCCCGTTCGAGCAGGCGCCGACCATGAGCGCCAGGGCGCAGATCGCGCCCAGGGCAGCCCCACGTCTACGGGTGAGATTCATTGCTCTTCCCTCCACAGCAACGGGTCCGGAACCGCTGGCTCCGGACTGACACGGGGGTTCCGACGCGACCGGCACGGCACGTGACAAGGGACCCGCGCCGTCACCCCGGGTTCCGGTGCGTACCGGTGGGGTGGCGGCCTCAATTTCCGTTCAGGGTGAAAGTATTAACCCGGTGTTCACGCTCGTCAAGAGGCTGGTTGGAGATTCCGTCCATTCGCTTTCGACCCAATAGGTCCGCATTCTGCGGGCAGCGTGGGGGCGTCGGCGCCACGGTTGGCCTGGAGCGGACCGTCAGCGGCAGCCGCGACTCGCCGAACCGGCACGGGATCGGGTGTTGCCCATCCAGCGGCACGGCCTTAGCATTCGGTCGGAAAAGAAAGCGGGAGGTGGATGTGGAAGCCCGAGCACCTCGGCTCGCGAACCGCTCGACAGTGCTGTCCCACGTCCTGACACACGGCCCGGTGACCCGCACGGCCATCGGCCAGGAGACCGACCTCTCCCCCGCCACCGTCTCGCGCATCGTCGAACAACTCCTCGACGAAGGGCTGCTGACCGAGACCGATGGCGCCCCGACCACTACCCGGGGCCGGCGGGCGACCCGGGTGGCGATCGCCGCCGGACGGGGCGTGGTCTGCGGGGTCGACGTCGGCGGTTCCAACGTCCGGTTGGTGGTGGCCGACCTCGCCGCCACGCCACTGGTCGGCCGGACCGTCCCCACTCCGGCCGACTACGACGCCCCCCGGCTGGCCCAGTGGCTGGCCGACCTGATCCGGCAGACCGTCGGCGACAACCTGGACCGGCTCGACTGCGTGGCGGTGGGGCTACCCGGCGCCGTCCGGCAGCACGACCGCACCGTGTCCAACGCGCCGAACCTCCCGCAGGTAGAGGACCCGGAGTTCCTCCAGCTGCTGGAAAAGCGGCTGGGGACCGGGATCGAAGTGGACAACGACTCCAACTACGCACTCCTCGGCGAGCTGCGCTTCGGTGCGGCCCGCGACGCGCAGACCGCGGTGATGTTCACCATCGGGGCCGGGCTCGGCGCCGGCGTCGCCATCGAACGGCGGCTGTTCCGGGGGCGCAGCGGCATGGTCGGCGAGTTCGGGCACCTGCCGGCCGGTCCGCTGGGAGTCGCACTCGAACAGATCATCAGCGGCCCCGGCATCCTCGCCCGCGCCCGCGACCTGGGCCTACCGTTCGACAATCCTGCCGACGTGTTCCACTCCACCGACTCCCGCCTGGTGCCGGTGAAGCAGTACGTCGAGCAGGCGCTGCTGATCATCCTCACCGCCGCAGTGGTGGCCTACGAACCCGAGGTGATCGTCCTTGGCGGCGGCATCTCCCACGCGCTCAAACCCGACCTCGGCCGGTTGGGTGGCCGGCTGCGGGAGATCGTGCCCGCCGCCGCGGCGGCCGTACACAGCGCGGAGCTTGGGGACCTCTCCGGTGCGTTGGGTGCAGTGGTGGCAGCGTTGCACACCGCGTACGGGCGACTCGGGCTCGCTGAACTCGACCTCGCCCACGTACCCCAGTCCGACGCCCTCGCCGGCTCCGACCTTGCCGCGTTGTCTGCCAAGTAGTCCGTACCACCCCTGACCGACTGCGTTGCCGTGCTAGTCGCGGCCCTCTCGCAGTCGGATGGAGTGCCATGCCGCGCGCACGTGGCTGCGCATGACCGACTCCGCCCAGTCGGGGTCGGGCGCGGCCAAAGCCGCCACCAGTTCGTGGTGGTGAGCCAGGCTACGGCGTAGCGCGTCCGGGGTGTACCGGGAGAAGGTCCGCCAGACGAGCGGCATCTGGATCACCGAGGAGACGACGCCGGCCAGTCGGCTGTTGTCGGACGCCTCGAGGATCATCCGGTGGAACCGGTTGTTCAGCTCGGTGAGTTCGTCCACATCGGTCGGTAGTCCGTCCGGCGCGACCTCGTCCATCCGGTGGGCCAGCGCGTCGAGCGCGTCGACGTCGACGGTGCCCGTGGTGGCCGCCAGTCGGCAGCCCCACGGCTCGAGCACGGACCGCAGGCTGAAGATCTCGTCGAGATCGTGGATGCTCCATGCCTGGACCTGCACGCCGCGGTTGCGTTCGTGGCGGACCAGCCCCTCCGCGGTCAGCCGTCTGAGCGCCTCCCGGACGGGCGTCCGGCTCACCCCGATCGACTCGGCCAACTCGCCCTCACGGAGCCACTCACCGGCCGCCCGTTGCCCGGACAGAATCTGTTCCCGGATCAGCCGGTAGGCATCGGCGGCGGCGTGACCGTTGTCGGCCTCCCGCAGCGGAGTGTGGTCACTCATGATGCTCGGCACCGTAGCAACACGATGGGTTGTATGCAATCTGCACGCTGCCCATTGACACCGGGAGGGACCGGAGCCTACTTTCCGAGCACAACGAGCTGTAACCACGGTCACAGGCCTGCCGATTGCATGCAAAGAGACGCTGATTGAGGGATGCATGAGCACTCCACTGCCGCTTGACGACATCCGGGTGATCGAACTCGGCCAGCTGCTGGCGGGGCCGTTCTGCGGTCAACTCCTGGGTGACTTCGGCGCCGAAGTGATCAAGGTCGAGGACCCGGGTCGGGGTGACCCCATGCGGCAATGGGGGCGCGAGAAGCCGTACGGCAAGTCGCTCTGGTGGCCGGTGGTGGCGCGGAACAAGAAGTCCGTGACCGCGAACCTGCGGACCGAGCAGGGTCAGGACCTGGTACGCCGGCTCATCGCGCGGGCCGACGTGTTGATCGAGAACTTCCGGCCCGGCACGTTGGAGCGCTGGGGGTTGTCCCCGGAGCGGCTGTGGGAGATCAACCCCGGCCTGATCGTCACCCGCGTTACCGGCTACGGGCAGACGGGCCCGTACTCGTCCCGCGCCGGGTACGGATCGATCGGTGAGGCGATGGGCGGAATCCGGTACGTGACCGGCGACCCGGACCGTCCCCCGGCCCGGGCCGGCGTCTCCCTTGGCGACTCGCTGGCGGCGACGTTCGCCTGCCTGGGCACCCTGGTGGCGCTGCACCAGCGCGGACGTACCGGTCGGGGCCAGGTGGTGGACTCAGCCATCTACGAGGCGGTGCTGGCGATGATGGAGTCGCTCATCCCCGAATACCAGATCGCCGGTTACCAGCGGGAACGGACCGGAACGACCCTTCCGAACGTGTCCCCGAGCAACGTCTACCCGACGGCCGACGGCGAGATGGTGCTGATCGCGGCGAACCAGGACACGGTGTTCCGCCGGCTCGCCGAGGCGATGGGGCGAGTGGAGCTGGCCACCGACGAGAGGTACGCCACCCACGGCGCCCGAGGGCGGTGGATGGAACAGCTGGACGGCCTGGTCGCCGAATGGAGCTCGACGATCGCCTCCGACGAGCTGCTCGAACGCCTGCACGCCCATGGCGTTCCGGCAGGCCGCATCTTCAGGGCCAGGGACATGCTCGAGGACCCACACTTCGCCTCGCGCGAGGCGATCGTCCGGCTGACCCATCCCGGTCTGGGCGAGTTCGCCATGCACAACGTCGTACCCAAGCTTTCGGAGAGCCCTGGTCGGGTCCGGCACGTCGGCCCCGAACTCGGTGAGCACAACGAGGACATCTATCGCGACCTGCTGGGGCTCGGCGACGACGCGATGGCGTCGCTGCGTTCTGCCGGCGTCATCTGAGGAGGAACCATGACCTACCGACTCGGCGTGGACGTGGGGGGAACGTTCACCGACATCCTGCTGATCGACGAGGCGACCGGAGAGACCTACCGGGCCAAGACCTCCTCCACGCCCGAGGACCAGTCCATCGGGGTGCTGCGTGGCATCGAGCGGGCCTGCGAGGCCGCCGGTGTGCCCATGTCGGAGATCGCTGAGGTGTTCCACGGCACCACGGTCGCCACGAACGCGATTCTCGAGGGCAAGGGCGCCCGGGTCGGGCTGGTCACCACCGACGGCTTCCGGCAGGTGCTCCAGATCGCCCGGTCCTTCGTGCCAGGTGGCCTCGCCGGCTGGATCATCTGGCCGAAGCCGGAGCCGCTGGCGGCCCTGGAGGACACCGTCGAGGTCGTCGGCAGGATCGGCGCCGACGGCGCGGTGGTGACCGAACTCGACGAGGCTGACGTCCGTGCGAAGCTGCGCAAGCTACGCGCGCAGGGCATCGAGGCGTTGAGCGTCAGCCTGATCAACTCGTACGCCAACCCGCAGCATGAGCGCCGCGTGGCCGAACTGTCCGCCGAGGAGCTTCCAGGCGTACCCGTGTCGCTGTCGTCCTCGGTGCTGCCGGAGCTTCGCGAGTACGAGCGGACCATCACCACCGTCGCGAACGCGGCCGTGCAGCCGCAGGTGGCGCGCTACGTGGCGAACCTTGAGGCGCAGCTGCGCGAGTCCGGGGTGGACGGCCGACTGTGCATCCTGCGCAGCGACGGTGGTCTGGTCTCCGCGGCCGTCGCCGCGGACAAACCGGTGAACCTGCTGCTGTCCGGTCCCGCCGGCGGGGTGACCGGCGCGACCTGGGTGGCGGAGCAGGCCGGCTACCCGGACTTCCTGACCTTCGACATGGGCGGCACCTCCACCGACGTCGCCCTTGTTCAGGGGCTCACGCCGCGGGTGGGTCGGGAAACCACCGTCGGGGACCTCAAGGTCCGCGCCACCTCCGTCGACGTGCGAACCGTGGGTGCCGGGGGCGGGTCCATCGCCCACGTACCGCCGCTGACCCAGGCGCTCCGGGTAGGGCCGCAGTCGGCCGGCGCCGCACCCGGTCCGGCCGCGTACGCGGCGGGCGGTGACCAGCCAACGGTGACCGACGCGAACGTGGTGCTCGGCTACCTGCCCACCGATCTGGCCGGGGGCGAAATCACGCTGGACCGGTCGGCGGCACGAGCGGCGGTGACGTCGATCGCCGACGCCACCGGGCTGAAGTCGGTCGAGGCCGCCGCCGCGGGCATCATCGACATCGTCAACGAGAACATGTTCGGGGCGTTGCGGCTCGTGTCGGTGCAGCAGGGCTTCGACCCGCGCGACTACGCGCTGGTGGCCTTCGGTGGCGCCGGCCCGCTCCACGCCAACGCCCTCGGCAAACTGACCGGGGCCTGGCCGGTGATCATCCCGCCGTCGCCGGGAGTGCTGTGCGCCTACGGCGACGCGACGACCAACCTGCGCGACGAGTCGGTGCGGACGTTGGTGCGGCGCTTCAACGAGATGACCGACGAGAGCCTGCGCGCGGTACTCACGGAACTCGCGGCCAAGGCGCGCTCCACGCTCAGCGAGCAGGGCGTGCCCGAGGAGGAGCAGCGCGTCGTCTACTCCGCCGACCTGCGCTACCACGGACAGGGTTTCGAGATCCCGGTGGCGATCGACATCGACACCTTCGACGGGACCGGCGGTGGGCTCGCGGCGCTGCGGTCGGCGTTCGACGCCGATCACCAGCGACTGTTCTCCTTCGTTCTCGATGCCGAACACGAGCTGGTGACCGTCCGGGCCACCGCGCACGGTCCCCGGCCCGAGGTCGCCGCGCCCAAACTTGAGCACGGTGACGTGGACCCGAGCCCCGCCCTGCGGACCCACCACCGCATCTGGGTCGAGGGCGCCGAGGTCGAAGCCGGCATCTACGACCGGACCCTGCTGCGGGCGGGCAACGTCGTGCCCGGTCCGGCGATCATCACCGAGATGGACTCCACCACCCTCGTGCTGCCCGGGCACACGGCGGCGGTGCACCCCAGCGGGAGCCTCCTCATCCGCCCCGTCGACACCCACAGGGAGAACTGACCATGGCACGCCTCATCGAGACCGCTACCGGACCACTTCGCTCCGTGGATGTCGACGTGGTCACCCTGGACCTGATCGAGAACGGGCTGCGCAACGCCCGCTACGAGATGGACGAGGTGCTCTTCCGGACCGCACTGTCGCCGGGGATCCGTGAACAGCACGACGAGTTCCCGCTGATCGCCAACCCCGAGGGCAAAATGATGGTGGGACAGTTCGGGCTGTCCATCCCCGACTTCCTGGAGAACTTCGACGGCGACATCGAGGAGGGCGACGTCCTGCTGACGTCGGACCCGTACTCCTGCGGCGCGGCGATCAGCCATGCGAACGACTGGCTCGTGGTGCTGCCCATCTTCTTCGAGGGCCGCATCGTGGGCTGGGCGGCGATGTTCGGGCACATGTCCGACGTCGGCGGCAAGTCGCCGGCGTCGATGCCGACCGATGCCCGCACCATCTTCGAAGAGGGCGTGGTGATCCCGCCCTTCAAGCTGTACAGGAAGGGCGTACTCGCCGAGGACGCCCTGCGGATCATCCTCAACCAGGTGCGTAAGCCCGACTGGAACCGTGCCGACCTCAACGGAATCGTCGCGGCCTGCCGGACCGCTTCCCGGCGCGTCCAGGAGATGTGCGCCCGGTTCGGGGTGGACACCTACAACTCCGCGCTCGACCAGCTCCTGGACCGCAACTACCGGGCCATGAAGATCCTGCTCCACGCGGTCTTCAAGGAGGGCGAGACGCTGTCGTTCACCGACTACATCTGCGACGACGGCCTCGGCTACGGCCCCTACGAGCTCAAGCTCAGCCTGACCCGTACCGGAGACAAGGTGCTGCTGGACTTCACCGGCAGCAGCCCGCAGGCGCAGGGCCCGATCAACTACTACATCAACGAGAACCTCGTCCGGATGTTCTTCGGGATCTACATGATCACCGTCGCCGACCCGCAGATCCTCTGGAACGACGGCTTCTACCCGCTGGTCGACGTCACGATCCCCGACGACTCGTTCTGGAAGCCCACGTACCCCGCCGCCCTCAACGCGCGTAACCACGGCATCGGTCGGGTCTTCGACCTGTTCGGCGGCCTGCTCGGTCAGACGAACCCCGGGCTGCTCAACGCCGCCGGCTTCTCGTCATCGCCGCACTTCATGTATTCGGGCACCTACGGGCCCGGCGAGCGCAAGGGCGAGTGGTTCCAGCTGTACTCGATCGGATTCGGCGGGATTCCGGGCCGGCCGCTGGGGGACGGCCCGGACGGCCACTCGCTGTGGCCGTCGTTCGTCAACATCCCGTGCGAGTACCTGGAGTCCTACTACCCCCTACGCATCGAGCGCTGGGAGACCATCGCGGACACCGGTGGCGCCGGGCTCCATCGCGGCGGGAACGGCGTCGACGTGGCCTACCGGTTCCTGGAGGCCGGCACGATCGCGATCCACGACGACCGCTGGCTCACCTATCCGTGGGGGGTCAACGGTGGCGAGCCCGGTGCCCGCGGCCGCAAGTGGCTTGAACGCGCCGACGGCGGGACCGAGATCCTGGGCAGCAAGGTGCACGACGTACCCGTGGCTCCCGGGGACCTGCTGCACTTCGTCACCTGGGGTGGCGGCGGGTGGGGTGACCCGCTCGCCCGCGATCCGGAACTCGTCGGCCTCGAGGTCCGCCGGGGCCTGGTCACCCCCGAGGGGGCCCGCCGCTTCGGCGTGGTCTGCGACGAGGCCGGCACCATCGACGTCGCGGCCACCGAGGAGACGCGGGCCGAGTTGCGCCACGGACGCCCGGACCCACTGCCCACCTTCGACATGGGTCCGCCGATGGAAACCATCCTGGAACGGTGCCTGGATGAGACCGGTCTTCCCGCACCTCGGCCGCCCGTCGCCCGATGAACACCGCGCCGGACAGCAGCGACGACGGATTCGGAGGCGCGCTCCTGCCCGGCCCCCGTCCCGCCGTGCTCGTCATCGACCTGATGCGGGCCTACTTCGACCCGGCCAGCCCACTGTGCCTGCCGTCCGCGGACTGCCTGCAGTCGGCTGGCCGGGTCATCGCCGCGGCCCGCGACCATCGTGTTCCCGTGCTGCACACCCGCGTCGCGTACGGGCCCGGCGGTGTCGACGGAGGCCTGTTCGTCCGGAAGGTCACCGCCCTTCGGCAGCTCTTCGGAGGCGGTGGCGCGATGGGGGAACTGATGCCGCAGGTCTCCCCCGCCGAGGATGAACTGGTTCTGGTCAAGCAATACGCCAGCGCCTTCTTCGGCACGTCGCTGGCTTCCACTTTGAGAGCGCAGCGCATCGACACCGTCGTGCTGGTCGGCGTGAGCACGAGCGGTTGTGTCCGCGCCAGCGCGGTGGACGCGATGCAGCACGGTCTCGTTCCGCTGGTGGTCTCCGAGGCGGTGGCGGACCGCGCCACCGGCCCGCACGAGGCGAGCCTGGCCGACCTGCAAGCCAAGTACGCCGAGGTGATCAGCGAGGCCAGTGCCGTCGCGTACCTGTCGGAGGAACGAGGACAGCCATGATCGACATCATCGAGGTCTCGCCCCGCGACGGCCTGCAGAACGAGGCGACGCTCCTCAGCACCGCCGACAAGATCGAGCTCATCGAGCGGGCGGTACGAGCGGGAGCCCGGCGAGTGGAGGTGACCAGCTTCGTCAACCCCGCCCGCGTTCCGCAGATGGCGGACGCGGACGAGCTGATGGCCGCGGTTCCCCGACACGACGGCGTCCGGTACGCGGGCCTGGTGATGAACCACCGCGGCCTGGACCGCGCCCTGGCCGCAGGCGTCGACGAGATCAACGTCGTCGTCGTGGCCACGGACACCTTCTGTGGCCGCAACCAGGGCATGACCACGGCCCAGGCCGGTGACACGGCGGCGACCCTGGTGCAGGCGGCTCGCGCGGCAGGGGTGTTCACGACGGTGACCATCGGTGCCTCGTTCGGATGTCCGTTCGAAGGTGAGGTCCCGCTGAGCCGGCTGCGAGAGGTGCTCACCCGGGTGCGCGACGCTGGTCCGGACGAGCTGGCTCTCGCCGACACCATCGGAGTGGCCGTACCCTCCGATGTCACCGCTCGGCTGGCGCTCGCCCGGGAGGTCACCGAATCCCGGACACCGCTGCGGTTGCACCTGCACGACACCCGGCACACCGGCGTGGCCAACGCGGTCGCGGCCGTCCAGGCGGGCGTCACCACCCTCGACGCCAGCATCGGCGGAGCAGGCGGTTGCCCGTTCGCACCGGCGGCGACCGGAAACGTCGCCACCGAGGATCTCGTCTACCTCTTCGAGCGGATGGGGCAGCCCACCGGCCTGGACCTGGAGGAACTCACCTCGGCCGTCTCCTGGCTGGAACGGAGACTCGGCAAGCAACTCGCCGGTGCTCTGCTCCGGGCGGGCGCTTTTCCCACCCGAGCCTGACCGGCTCTGCTCCGGGCGGGGGGTTTCCCCGCCCGAGCTTGACCACGGGAGTATCAGACGGTCACCTCGCCGCGTACGAGCGCCTTCGCGACAACGGTTCGCAGGACGTCGTTCGTGCCTTCGCCGATGCTCATCAGGATCGCGTCCCGGTAGAGGCGCTCGACCTCGAACTCGGTGGAGTAGCCGTAGCCGCCGTGCACCTTCATCGCGTCGATCGCGGCCTCCAGGGCGACCTCCGAGCAGAACACCTTGGCCATGCCGGTCTGCCCGTCGGCGCGACCGCGTCGGACCGCGTCGGCCGCCCAGTACGCCATCAGGCGGGCGGCCTGCAGCTGGATCGCGATGGTGGCGAGCTTGAGCTGGATCGCCTGGAACTCGGCGATGGGTCTGCCGAACGCCTCGCGCTGCTGGGCGTAGGCCAGCGCCTCGTCGTGGGCGCGCTGCGCGATGCCGACCGATCGGGCGGCGATGTTGACCCGGCCCCACTCCAGGGCGGACAACACCTGCTTGAGGCCGACGCCCTCGACGCCGCCGAGCAACTGCTCCTTCGGCACCCGCACATTGTCGAGGAGGATCTCGCAGGACTCGGTGCCCTTGTAGCCGAGCTTCGGGATGTCCCGCAGGACCTGGAACCCCGAAAGCGTCGCGTCGACGAGCAGCACGCTCATGCCGGTGTGCGCGGGCGTGGCGTGCGGGTCGGTCTTGACCAGCACCGGCAGCGGGTCGGCGTACCGCGCGTTGGTGATCCACATCTTGGTGCCGTTGACGACGTAGTGGTCGCCGTCGAGACGGGCGGTGGTGCGGATGCCCTGCAGGTCGGTGCCGGCGTCCGGCTCGGTGAGTCCGATGCCGGTCCGCCGGGCGCCGGTGGCGAGGTCGGGCAGGTAGGCCCGCTTCTGCTCCTCGGTGCCGTGCATGGCGATCATCCGGCAGGCCAGGGAGTGGCTGCCGAGGATGCCGGCGATGCCCATCCAGCCGCGGGCGAGTTCCTCGAACACGAGCGCGAACGAGACCGGGTCGAGGTCGAGGCCGCCGTACTCCTCAGGCACGGTGATGCCGAACAGCCCCATCTCGGCCATCCCCCGCACGATCTCCGTCGGGTACCGCCCGGCGTGCTCCCAATCCCGCGCGACCGGGATGATCTCGCGGTCGACGAACGTGCGGAGCAGGGCGCGGAAGTCCTGCTGCTCCTCGGTGAGCGTGAAGTCCATGGGTGAGCCTCCGTCAGCGGTGGAAGACCGGCAGTGCCCGGCCGTCGTCGAGATCGAGCCAGCCGACGCGGACCGGGTCCCCGATCCGCCAGTCCTGGCCATTGAGGGTGGACAACACTATTGGTCCCTCGGTGAGCCGGATCCGGGCGACCGTGTACGGCACGGCGACCCCCGGCGCGGGTGCCCTGTGCACCACGGTGAACGTGTCCACGACGCCGTCGCCGGACGCCTCGACGAACCCGAGGTCCGCCATGGACGAGCAGGCGGTACAGAGCGCTCGCGGCGGGTGCTGGACGTGCCCGCAGGACCCGCAGGTCTGCAGCATGTAGCGATGCTCCCGGGTGGCGTCCCACCAGCCGGCCGTCACGTCATCGGGCGGCGATACGAGCATCACCGCACCCCCAGCACGACCGTCGCGTGCGTGGACAGGATCCCGCCGGTGCCGTGCGCCACGGCCAACCGGGCGTCGGGCACCTGCCGGGCACCCGCCTCGCCGCGCAGCTGGCGGACCGCCTCCACCAGCAGCAGCACCCCGTACTGACCGGGATGGCAGTACGACAGGCCGCCGCCGGAGGTGTTCAACGCCAGCCCACCGCCGGGACGGATCCTGCCGTCCTGGATGAGGTCGAGCACCTCCCCCCGTCCGCAGAAGCCGAGCGCCTCGATGCTGAGCGCGGCCGTGATGGTGAACGAGTCGTACACCTCCAACACGTCCACGTCGGAGGGTGTGATTCCGGCCCGGGCGAACGCCTCCCGGCCGGACTCGCGCGCACCGGTGACCGTCAGGTCCGCGACGGCGGTCATCGACGTGTTCGTCGACCGCTCGGCGTACCCGAGGACCCGTACCGGCGGGTGCCGCAGGTCGCGGGCCCGGTCCAGCGCGGTGAGCACGACCGCCCCGCCGCCGTCGGTCACCAGGCAGCAGTCAGCGACGGTCAGCGGGCTGGAGACCATCGGCGCGGCGAGCACGTCGTCGACGGTCAGCGGCCCGGCGCCGTAGCGGAACGCGGCCGGGTTGAGCAGCGCCCACTGTCTGGCGGCGACCGCGATCTCGGCCAGCTTCTCCCGCGTCCCGCCGTACCGGTGGAAGTACTGTTGCGCCGCCATCGCGTAGTACGACAGCGGGTACAGCGGGCCGTACGGCGTCTCGAACTGGGCCTCCGGGATGTGCTCCTCGACGATCCCGCCGAGGCTGCGCGAGCGCGCCGAGCGCTGGTTCGACGCGAAGCTGATGACCACCGTGGACACCTGGCCGGCTTCGATCGCCTGGGTGGCACGGGCGACCATCATCTCGGCCGCGGACCCGCCGACGAACGTCGAGTCGACCCAGCGGGGCTGCAATCCCAGGTACTCGGCGAGCTGGGTGGTGGAGAAGCGGGACACCCCGGTGGTGGCCAGTCCGTCGACGTCGGCGAGGGTCAGCCCGGCGTCGGCGAGCGCCCGGGTGACGGCCTGGGTCTGCAGCGTGAGCGTGGACTTCCCGGTGCTGCCGAGGTCGCACTCGGCCGCACCGACGATCGCGACGCCGGTCACCGCGCACCCGGTCCATCGGCCGTGCCCAGCAGGACCGTCGCGTGGGCAGGACGGGCCGCTGGTCGCTGCGGGCCGTACTCGCTGGCCAGGATCGTGGCGGAGAGGTCGACCCGGACGCGGTCGGCACCGACCTCGACCACGGTGCCCTCGCACCGGACGGTCTCACCGGCGAACATCAGGTTCCGGAACGTGAACGACAGCTCGTGCACGAAGCAGCGCGGGCCGAGCGTGTCCTGCAGCAGCTCGACGAAGAGCGCCCCGAACACCTGCCCGTCCACGACCGGGCCCGGGACCCGCGCGGCGGCCACGAACTCGGGGTCGAAGTGCAGGCGGTACCAGTCCCAGGTGGCGCCGGCGTAGGCGACCATGTCGGTGAGCGTGATGGTGCGCTCCAGCGCGGGCAGCGCATCCCCGACGTGCGGTGGCACCCGGGATGTCATGCGGCACCGTCCAGGCTGACCAGGATGATCGTCTCCTCGTTGACGGCGAGCAGCTCGCCGTCCTGGTTGGTGTACGTCGCACGCGAGCAGACCACGAGCATGTCCGCGCCCGTGCGGGTCTGCTTCTCGATCAGGTCGTGGATCTCCCAGGTCGCGGTGATGACGTCGTCGGGGCGTACCCGGCGGTGGAAGGTGTAGCTGTTGCCGCCGCGGACCTGGCGGGTGCCGGGGGCGTCGAGGTGCCAGGAGTGCCCGGCGTAGCCGTCGCTGTTCATCGGGAGGTTCGCGTACTGGTTGGTCTCGCAGATGAGCGTCGGCGGGGCGGTCACGCCCGGCAAGCCTTGCGCGCGGGCGAACTCGGGGTCCGAGTACAGCGGGTTGTCGTCGCCGATGGCCAGGCCGAAGTACCGGCCGGCAGCGGCGCCGAGGGGTTCCGGCGCGGTGTACACCTTCCTCGTGCCCAGCAGCGAGCGCAGTTCGTCGGTCAGCAGGCTCACGCCGTCTCCTCCGCGCCGCTGATGGTCGGGTAGACCGCCGTCGGGAACACCTCGAGCAGGAACTCGGGGCGCAGCAGGGCCTTGCAGATCGCCCCGGTCGACGCCGGCCAGGGCGGGCTGAGCAGCCGTTCCCGCACCCCGGCCACGCCCCGGTACGCCGGCAGCGCCGACTCGACGCAGTACTCGGTCGTCTCCAGCAGGTGCTCCGGTCCGAGGCCGGCGTAGCGCAGCAGATGCAGGATCGCGCCGTACGTCGCCTCGGCCTGCGCCACGATGTCGTCGGGGTGCAGGGCCTGCTGCGTCTGCATGTCCAGCGCCGCGAAACCGGACATGTAGAGCGTCCGGCCGGCCCTGATCCCGGGGGCGTAGGTGAGCGTGTCGTAGCGGGACCAGCCCGGGTTGACCAGTTCCAACCGGTGCCGGGAGGCCGTGACGTCGATCGCGACGAGCGCGTCCGGGTGGTGCAGTCGGCTCATCAGGATGCCGCCCGCGCCCGGGTACACGCCGGCGCCGCCGAGGCGGTCCTTCCGCACGCGGTGCGTCCGGCGGTACACGTCGCGCGTTTCCGGGGTCGAGTAGTCGTAGGTCGTGACGACAGTGTCGAGGGACAACCCGACCGCCTTGAGCAGGTCCCCCGCCCGGTCCAGGCAGTAGGCGTACTGCGCGGCGAAGTCGCCCGGGTGGACCACGGCGCCGGTCGCGTCGACCGGGAGCATCGTCGGCAGGTACACCGCGCCGTCGTGGCCGGTCCGCACGGTGGAGGCCCGCCAGGTGCCGGCCCGCCGAGGCTCGCTGGCGACCAGCACCTCGCCGCCGCCCCGGACCGCGTGCAGCTCGACCTCCACCAGCGCGGTACGCCGCACGAGCCGCTCGACGACGACAGTTCGCAGCACCGGCTCGTGGTCGCCGAAGACCTCCCGCCGGAGCGCCGCGGCCGCCTCGTACTCGGCGAGCCCGGCGACCGTCACGTTCTCGGTGACCCGGGTGACGTCCTGCGGCCCGAACCCGGCGGCCGCCAGGATCGTCAGCACCTTCTCGTACGCGGTGCGCGCCTGCGCCCCCATGTCCCCGGCGACCGTCATCCTGCCGACGGCCTCGTCGAACGCGGCGGAGGTGTGGCCGGAGGTCCAGGCCGCGTCGCCCTCGGCGAGACCGAGGCAGAACGTGAAGCCGTCGTACGGGAACCAGCGGAAGGACGGCGGTCTGATGGCGTGTGGTGTCACGGGCGGTCCCTGCCTGTGCCGGCAGCGGCCAGCGCCACCATGAGCGGTTCGATGGTGTCCAGCTCTTCGAGGCGGCGCAGCAGGTCGACGACGTGGGTGGTGTCGCCACCGGCGTTGCCGTGGAACTTCGCGACGAGTTGCTCGTCGGTCAGCGGGTTGTCCGGCCCGCCCGCGCTGCGCGGCACGCTGCCGGTGAGCGCCGAGCCGTCGACGAGCGTGATGCGTGCGGCGCCGGGCGCGTCGGCCGCGGCCCCGCCGGTGGGGGTGACGTGCCAGCGCACCAGCCGGGCAAGGCGCTCCACCTCGGGCCGGCCGAGCGAGTCCGGTTCGTACGTCGCGGTGGTCAGGTCACCGTCGACGACGGCGGCGGCGACGCTCCACGGCAGCGAGAACTTCGCCGCGTACGGCGACGCCGGCCGCGCCAGGTCCCGCCGGGTGTCGCAGACCGTGGGCACCGAGTCGGGGTGCACGTCGACGTCGATCGCGACGACGTCGCCGGGCCCGACCCCGCCGGGGCGCACCGCGTCGCGGACCGCGTCGATCGCGGCGTGCGAGAGCTGACACGCCGGGTACGGCTTGATGCCGATCCGGGTGGTCTCCCAGCGCGTGCCGAGTTCGGCGGTGACGGAGGCGAGGTCGACCGCGCCGGCGGCGAGCGCGTCGTACACACCGTGCGGGCCCTCGAAGACGTTCGCCGGGCCGCTGGCCCCGGCCGCGGCGAGCCGGGCGGCGAGGATGCCGGCGTGCGCGGCGAACCCCGGGTGCAACTGCTTCGTCGAGGCTCCGCTGTGGAGGAACGCGAGGAGCCCGCCGGCCTGACTGCCGGCGATGCCGAGCGCGTCGACGGTACGCGCGGCGCCGAGGCCGAGCAGCCGGGCCGCGACGATCGCCGAGGAGAACACGCCGGCCACCATCGTGGCGTGCAGCCCTCGGGCGTGGAAGCCGTGCGGCGCGGCGGCGGCGACCCGGCACACGGTCTCGTAGCCGACGACGGCGGCCTCGAGAACGGCCCGGCCGGCCGCGCCGACCTGCTCACCGACGGCGAACGCGGCCGGCAGCACCACGGCCGTCGCATGGACGAGGCCGCCGGCGTGGGTGTCGTCGAAGTCCAGCGCGTGCACGAGCGTGCCGTTGGCGAGCACGGCGGCCGGCGCCCCCACCCGGCCCCGCGACCCGATGATCGTCGCCTCCGGCGGCCCGCCGAGCGCCCGGGCGACGGCGACGGCCGGAATCGGGGACGGCCCGCCGGACTCCCCCGCCACCGTGCCGGTACACAACCCACCCAGCGCCGTGCCGACCCCGTCGAGCAGGTGCCGCAGCGCTGCGGCCCGCACCCCGGCCGGCACCTCGACGGGACCGGTGCCCCACTCGGCAAGCTCCTTCGCGATCATCGTGACGCGGCCGTGGTGTCGAGGCTGTCGGGGGTGCCGGGTGCCGGCTCGGCGTCGCCGAACGCGCCGGCCGCCAGCAGCGCCGCCACCTGAGACGCATCCAGGCCCAGAATCTCCTCGGTGACGAGCACGAGGTCCTCGTTGCGCTGCGGCGCCCGCCGGTAGGTGGGCGTCTCGTCGCCGACCCGCACCGGGGACGCCAGCTGCCGCACCTCGCCGTACCGGGGGTGGTCGGTGGTGACCACGAGGTTCCGGGCGGCGGTGTGCGCGTCCGCCAGGGCCGCGCCGACGTCGTTGATCGGGCCGCACGGGATGGACCCGGCGTAGAGCTGCGCCAGCCAGTCGTCGACGGTCTTCTGCCGGAAGATCGCCTCCAACCGGGGCACCAGGTCGGCGCGGTTCTCCCGGCGGGTGGCGAAGGTCGCGTACGGCGAGCCGGTCTCGGCCCACTCCGGGTGGCCGATGATGTGGCACAGCCGGGCCCAGAACTTCTCCTTCGCGCAGCCGACGACCAGCCAGCCGTCCCTGGCCTCGAACGCCTGGAACGGCACGAGCGACGGGTGCGCCGAGTGGTGCGTGCGGACGGGCCGGAACCCGGCGTTCAGGTGCCACGTCGCGGGATAGGTCAGCATCGACACCGCCGTGTCGTAGAGGCTGACGTCGCAGTCCATTCCGACGCCGTCGCGGCGGGCGGCGTGCACCCCGGCCAGGAGCGAGATCGCGGCCACGAAGCCGCCCGAGTAGTCGACGAGCGACAGCCCGGACTTGGTGGGTGGCCCGTCCGGCTCACCGGTCAGCTCCATCCAGCCGGCGAGACCCTGCAACACGTAGTCGTAGCCGGGTTCCCGCTTGCGCGGCCCGGTCATCCCGAACCCGGTGAGCGACACGCAGACGATGCGCGGGTTGAGGTGCTTGAGGTCGTCGTACCGGATGCGCAGCTTTTCCGGCACGTCCCCGCGCAGGTTGGAGTAGACGACGTCGGAGACCGCGACGAGACGCTCGAAGACGCCGCGCCCGGCGGCGGTGTTCAGGTCGAGGGAGATGCTGCGCTTGTTGCGGTTGAACGTCTCGAAGAAGAGCGAGTCCTCATCCTCGGCGTACGGCGGCACGTACCGGCCGACGTCGCCACCGGCCCGCGGGTCCTCGATCTTGATGACCTGGGCGCCGAGGTCGGCCAGGTGCACGCTGCCGAACGGTCCCGCACCGTACTGCTCGACCGCGATGATGCGCAGATCTTCCAGCGGTCTCATGTGGGTGCTCCCGTCAGCTCACCGATCAGCGCGATGATCTCGTCCTGGGCCGCGCGGATCTCGGCGACCGGCAACCCATGGGTGGGTGGGCTCAGCTTCACCGTGTCGGCGATGCCGTCATAGGCCGCGATCCGGGCGGCGACGTCGTCGCGGGTGCCGGTCATGGTGAGCGCGTCGACCATCCGGTCGCTGACGCTGCCCGCGAGGTGGTCCGCGTTCGCGCCGGCCCGGAACGCGTCGATGACGGCCTGCTGGTCCTCGGCGAGACCGTGGAAGGCGAAGAAGTCGGCGTAGGTGCGGACCGTGGCGTAGAAGCCGACCAGACCGGCGGCGCGGCGGCGGGCGAGCGCCGGGTCGGCGGCGACCGAGCAGCACGCGGAGACGACCACGTCGAGGTCGTGACGTGACCTGCCGTTCGCGCGGTCGATGCCGAGCGTGAGGTCGGGCAGGATCTGCTCCCGCAGGTATCCCGGTGAGCACAGCTCGTGGCTGATCCAACCGTCGCCGATCTCGCCGGCCAGCCGGGTCATCAACGGGCCCATCGCGGCCAGGTACACCGGGATCGGCCGCTCCGGCACGGCGTACGGCCGCGCGTAGCCGCGGATGCGCATGGGCGCGAACTCGCCGTCGGCACGGATCTCGGCGCCGGTGGTGCAGGCGTCCCAGAACAGCCGGATGTTGCGGACCGTCTCGCGCAGGTGACCGACCGGCTTGCCGAACGGGACGTTGTGCCAGTCCTCGTTGAGCCGGCGCACCCCGGAGCCGAGGCCGAGCACGAACCGGCCGCCGGACAGCTCGTCCAGGTCGAGCGCCTCCAGCGCGGTGATCATCGGGCTGCGGGTGAACGCCAGGACGATCGAGGTGCCGATCTGCGCGGTCGACGTCGCCCCGGCCAGGGCCGCGGCGGTGCCGGTCGCGCTGCGGTGCAGCTCCGACACCCACAGCACCTCGGCGCCCGCGCGTTCCGCCCGGCGCCCGGCGTCGGCCAGCTCCGCGAGCGTCGCACCCCATGGCTGGTACGTGAGCCTCATGCGGTCGGGTCACTGTCGTGGTCGAGGGAGAGCGGGGACTTCCCGACGGGGAAGAGGTTCTCCAGTTGTTCGGCACCCCGGCGGTACACATAGAACGTGCGCTTGAAGGAGCAGACCTCGTCGCCGTGCTGGTTGAGCGTGCGGGTGCGCACCGTGACGATGCCGGCATGCGGGCGGGACGCGGATTCGCGCTTCTCCAACACGAGCGACTCGCTGTAGAGCGTGTCACCGGCGAACACCGGGTGGGTCATCCGGATCTCGTCCCAGCCGAGGTTCGCGAACGCGTTCTGGGTCAGGTCGGTGACGCTCTGCCCGACCGCGATGGCCACCGTGAGCGTCGACACCACGAGCGGCTTGCCGAACTCCGACCGTGCGGCGTACTCGGCGTTGAAGTGCATCTCGTTGGTGTTCATGGTCAGCAGCGTGAACCAGGTGTTGTCGGCCTCCGTGACGGTGCGTCCCAGGGGATGCTGGTAGACGTCTCCGATCTCGAAGTCCTCGAAGAACCGCCCGGTCCAGCCCGGCTTGAGCCCCATCAGTCGATCTCCTTTCGACACCGCGCGAGGTAGTTGTCGCGGACCACCCGCTTGAGGACCTTGCCGCTCGGGTTGCGCGGCAACGCGTCGACGACATGCCACTCGCGGGGCACCTTGTAGCGCGCCACGTGCTGCCGGACGTGGCCCTCCAGGGCCCCCACGTCGATCCGCGTCCCCGGGCGGCCGACCACGAACGCGGCGATGCGCTCGCCGTACACCTCATCGGGCACACCGATCACGGCGACCTCGTCGACCGGCTCGTGGCGGGCGATGACCTCCTCGATCTCGCGGGGGAAGATGTTGATCCCGCCCGCGATGATCATGTCTTTCTTCCGGTCGACGATGGTGATGAAACCCTCCTCATCGCGCACGGCGACGTCCCCGACGGAGAAGAACCCGTGCGCGTCGTATCCGGCCCGGGTGGCCTCGGAGTCGTCGAGGTAACCGGCCAGCAGCAGCGGCGAGCGGGCGAACAGCTCGCCGGGCTCACCCGGCCCGACCTCGTTGCCGTCGTCGTCGGTGAGCCGGACCTCGTTCCAAAACCAGGGATGCCCGACGCTGCCGGCCCGTCGCAGGGCGAACTCCGGGCGAAGGTTGGTGACGATGGAGCACTCGGTCGAGCCGTACAGCTCGTGCACGTCGACGCCGGGGAACGCGGCGATCACCCACTCCTTCAGCGCGACCGGCAACGCGGCGGCGTTGAAATACAGCGTCCGCAGCGCCGACAGGTCGTACCGGGCAGCCGGCTCCTCGCAGAATCGGCGGATGTGCTGGGCGTGCGTGGGCACCAGGAACACCGTGGAAGCGCGGCTGACCACCATCATGTCCAGCAGCCGCTCCGGATCCCAGGTCGGCAGCACGGTGCACGAGCCGCCGAGCATCGGGGCGGCGTAGGCGAACGCGAACCCCGCGCCGTGGAACATCGGCGCGACCGCGATCGTGCTGCGGTTGGGCCCGAGCCCGTAGTCCAGCCCGACCCCGAACGCGGTGAGGACCCGTCCCCGGTGGGTCAGCAGGACGCCCTTGGGCCGCCCGGTCGTGCCGGACGTGTACGTGATGCAGAATGGGTCGGTCTCGTTGACGGGGACCTGCGGATCGACCGCGCGGCCCTGCCCCAGGAACGTCTCGTACCGCTCGCCGACCTCGCCCGCGAAGCTGAGCACGAGTGGCAGGTCGTCGAGCAGACCGCCGACGTTGCCGGCCAACTCGTCGGCCAGGATGATCCCCCTCGCCCGCGAATGGGCGAGGATGTAGGCGTTGTCCGAGCTGTTGTTCTTCGTGTTCAGCGGTACGGTCGGGATGCCGGCCTTGGCCATCGCCGCCGATATCTCGAAATACTCGTAGCGGTTGTTGCTCAGCACCGCGATCCGTTCACCGGGAACGATGCCGCGCGCGAGCGTCGCGGATGCGAGCCGGTTGGAGCGCTCGTCGAGCGCACCGAACGTCACGGCGTGGTCGCCATCGACGACCGCGACCCGGCCGGGCGTGGCCCGGCCGAACTCGCGGATCCCGGCAGCCATGTTGAGCTGCACACCCTTCACCCGGTGCCATCCTTCCCTGAGGCGTTCATGGACCTGCCACGGTGCGCGGGCGAGGTCAGAGTCCGTAGCGGCCGAGCACGTCGCGCTTGCCGGCGATGAGAAACTTGCGGGTCATCCGGCCGGTGGTGAGCCACGCGATCGCGTCGCCGTTGCTGGTGCTCGCCAGCATCCGTTCGACCAGGTACGGGGCGACGTCGTCGACGTGGTCGCAGAGGATGTTGAGCAGCCTGCGTTGCCGCGCCACCTGCTCCGGCGCGGCGGCCGCCTCGCGCAGCCACCCCTCGGTGATGAGGATGCCGGGGCGGATCTGGCCGATCCGCACGCCGGAGCCGGTGACCTCCTTGACCAGTGCCCGGGTGAAGGAGTCCAGACCGCGCTTGGTGGCCGAGTAGACCCCCATGCCGGGGCGGATCGCGCCGTCGCTGCCGCCGCCGAGCACGTTGAAGACCTGGCCGCCCCCAGCGGCGAGCATGCCGCGGACGGCGACCTGCGACCCGTACACGGTGCCGAGCATGTTCGTGGTGACCATCGTCCGGACGTCCTCCGGCGCGGTCTCGACGATCCGCCGGGTGGTGTTGGCGACACCGGCATTGTTGATCCACAGGTCAACGCCGCCCAGCGCGTCGACCGCGGCACTCCACACCCGCTCGACCTGCGCGGCGTCGGTGACGTCCACGGCGAACCCATGGACGGCGGCCTCCGCGGCGGCCTGCGGGCGCAGCCGCGCGACGGCGTCGTCCACGGCCGTCCGCGTACGCCCCGAGACGACGACGGAGTGGCCCCGCGAAAGCAGCTCGCGGGCGAGCGCGAAGCCGATCCCCTTGGTGCTGCCGGTGATGACTGCCTTACGCATGACTGCTCCTGCCCACTCACGTCGGGAGAACGGGTCCGGTCAGTCGCCGGTCAACCGGGCGACCGCGTCGGCCAGCGGCACCACGTCGGCATACTTGGCGTCGAGGTCGAAGAGGTTGGCCTCGTGCGGGCCGGGATCGCGGTCGGCGCACGCCTCGCGCACCACCATCGGGCGGAACCCGTGCTGCAGGGCGTCGACCGCCGACGCGCGGACGCAGCCGCTGGTGGAGAAGCCGCCGAGCACCACCGTGTCGACGCCGGCCGTGGTGAGCCAGGCGGCCAACGCGGTGCCGGCGAAGGCGCTGGCGTAGTGCTTGTACGCGATGTGCTCCCCCCTGGCAGGCAGCACCTGGGCCGCGAAGTCGCCGAGCGGGTTGCTGGCGGCGAACGCGGTCAGCGCCGGCACCTTCGCGGCGAACAGGGGCGCCTCGGCGCAGGACTCGTCGGCGTACCGCACCGCGGTGAAGGCCACCGGAACCCGGGCCGCGCGGGCCGCCGCCACCAGCGCGGCCATCGCGGACAGCGCGCTCTCCGCGGTGGCCAGGAACAACGGCGACGAGGGTACGGCGTACGCGGCGACCGGGTCGACCAGCACGAGCGCGGGCCGGGTACCCCAGCCGAGCCGACGGGCGAACCCGGCGTCGGCGTAGTCGGCATCGAGCGTGCCGGTCGCCCGGCCCCTGACGTCGGAGTGTGCCCCGTTCATGCGACGCATCGTATGCTCTGGATACACCGTTTCGCTAGGGGGAACAATGTCGGTGCTGGTCTTGCCCCGCCGATGGAAACAGTGTTTCCATTGCAGCCATGCTGGTCCCGGACGGCACCGATCTCACCAACGCCGGCTGCCGTGTGCCCCGGCACCTCCGGCCGGGGGCACCGCCCGCAACGCCGCCGGGAAGACCCTGAAACGCGAAGTGAGGAGCAGCGGGTGCGAGCGCACGTCGAACTGATTCACGAAAATGACTACATCTGGCACGTCGGGGAGTTGCCGCACGGCGAGGGCGGGGTCCACGAACGCCGGCTCTCGGCCGACGAGGAGAACGGATCGTCCTCGCTGTCGCTGCGGTTCGACAGCGACTGGGGGCGCGGGCCGGGCGTGCCGCACGCCGACACCGAGTTCTTCGTGCGGTCCGGCTCGCTGACCTACGGCGGTCAGGAGATCGGCCCCGGCGGCTACCTGCAGGTGCCGCGGGGTGTGCCGATGGACTGGATCAAGATCCGCGAGGGCTCGTCGGTGCTGCACTGGCGCGAGTACGGCGACTGCGGTTTCGACGTCGAGAAGGCACAGTGGAATCCGGCCTCAGCACGGTGGGACAGCGCCGTCGGCGAGGTGACGGTGGTGGACTCCAACGCCATGGAGTGGACCGCCGCCCCGACGATCGGGCCGATCACCCCGCTCTACATCAAGCTGCTGCACCGCGACCCGGCGACCAACTTCTACACCCGGCTGATCCGGGCCCACAAGGGCTGGAGCGACCACCGGCTGGCCCACCACCCCTGCTACGAGGAGTTCTACACGCTCGGCGGGAAGATGGCGTACAACTTCGGCGACATCGACGAGGGCACCTACTGCTTCCGGCCGGCCGGGGTGAAGCACGGCCACTTCGTGGCCGAGACCGACATCGACTGGATCATCCGGTCCGATGGCGAGCTGATCAACTGGTACACCACCGATGAGTGGATCAAGTGGGGCGGCACCGCCACCAACTACCACGAACACGACGAGGCGCCGGTCATCTCCACCCTGCCGGTGCGGTCCCGTTCGCGCGGCCCGTGGTCCGGCGACGGGATGTGATGACGACGGGATGTGACGCGGCCGGTGGTCGCGTCACATCCCGGTCACACCTACCGAGACTGACGCGGACGCCTACACCGCCAGGGCGAGCAGGCGCCGGGCGGAGCGGACCACCGCCTCGTCCACCAGCCGGCCCTGCGCGTCGAGGCAGACCCCCACACCGTCACGGACCGCCGCGTCGAAGCGGGCCACCAGGTCCGCCGCCGCCGCCACCTCGCCGGGCGAGGGGGTGAACGCCTCGTTCACCACCGCGATCTGCGCCGGGTGGATGCAGGCCCGGCCCACGAAACCGAGGCGTCGCAGCGCCATCGTCGACGTGCGCAGTGCGACCAGGTCCCGGAAGTCGGTGCTGACCGGCGCCACCGGGGGCTCGATGCCGACCGCCGCGCTGGCCAGCACCACCTGCGAGCGGACGAACAGCAACTCCCGCTCGTCCGGCCCGAGCGTGACGCCGAGATCGGCGCGCAGGTCCGCCTCGCCGAGCTGCAGCCGTCGTACCCGGGGTGCGCGGGCGATGTCGAGGGCCGCGACCACGGCCGCCGCCGACTCCAGCAGCGGCACCACGGCGGTCGTGCCCGCCTGCAACCCGGCCGCCGACTCGGCCGCGCCGAGCACCTCGTCGAGGGCGGCCAGTTCGGCGGCGGACTCGGCCTTCGCCACGCAGAGCCCGGCGAGCCCTGGCCCCACGACGGCCGCCGCGTCGACGTTGCCCAACCGGCCCGGGTTGATCCGCACCCACCAGGCGACCCCGGGCGGCGCGGCGCGCAGGAAGGCGGCGACCGCCGAGCGGGCGGCGTCCTTGCCGGCCGGCGGCACCGCGTCCTCCAGGTCGACGATCACCGCGTCCGCGCCGCGCCCCGCCGCCTTGGCCAGCTTGTCGGGCGCGTCCCCGGGCACGTACAGGTACGACCTCAACGGCTTCGGGCCCTTCCGCTCGACAACGCCCCGGCGATGCGGCCATTGTTTCGACTGCGAATACAGTGTTTCCATTAGTGGCCGAGACGTCAAGGAGGCTTCATGGGACCGCACCCGTACGGCTGGTGGATTCTGCTGCACATCGTGCTCTTCGTCTTCTGGCTGGGCGGGGATCTCGGGGTCTTCTGGTCGAGCCGGTTCGTCCTCAAGCCCGATCTCACGCCGGCCGCCCGGGCCACCGCACTGAAGATCATGAGCGGGCTCGACCTGGGGCCCAAGATCTGCCTGGTGCTCTTCCTGCCCAGCGGCGTCACGCTGATGGCGTTGGACCCGCACGGCGCGCGGGTCTTCGGAATCAACCCGTTCGGCTGGCCGATCGTCGCGCTGCTCTGGGTGTTCGCGGCGGGGTGGCTGGCCGCCACGATCTCCGACCACCACCGCCCGGGCCACCGCCGGTGGGTGCGCCGGGCGGACTGGACGGTCCGCATCGCGCTGATCGCCGGGCTGGCCGGGACCGCGCTCTACACGCTCTTCGCCGCCGCACCGTTCGGTGTGGACACCAACCCGAAGTGGCTGGGCGGAAAGATCCTGCTCTACAGCGTCGCGATCGCCTGCGGACTGGGCATCCGGCTCACCCTGCGCCCGTTCGGGCCGGCCTTCGGCACGCTGATGACGACCGGCTCCACGCCGGAGGTGGAGCGCACGATGCGACGGGCGATCGACGGCTGCCTACCCTACGTGTGGGGCATCTGGGGCAGCGTGCTGGCGGCCGCGGCGCTCGGCGTGCTGAAGCCGCTCGCGGCGCTGTGACCCCGGCAGGTCGGTCAGGCGCCGCTGTAGCCGAGCTGAGCGGAGATCCGGCCGGTCGCCTTCAGTAGCGACTTCGCCAGCTCGGGCGAGTCCGGCTTGAACCGCCCCACCGGCCCGGCCACGCTGACGACCGCCACCACGTGCCCGTCGTGGTCGTAGACGGGTGCCGCAATCGATGTCGCGCCGGGCTGGCGTTCGCCGCGCGAGGTGGCATAGCCGCGTTTGCGGATGGCGGCCAGCTCCTTGCGCAGCTTCGCCGGGTCGGTGATGGTGCGGTCGGTGAGCTCGTCGAGCCGGTGCCGCTCCAGGTAGGCGTCGAACTCGTCCTCGGCGACGAAGGCCAGGAACGCCTTGGACGAGCTGCCGGCGTGCAGCGGGTACGGGATGCCGATGTTGACGTCCAGCCGCAGCTCGTGCTCGGGCACCACCTGGTCGACATACAGCCGGGTGTCGCCCCGGCGCAGCGACAGCGTGGCGGTCTCGCCCGTCTGGGCCGCCAGCGCGCGCAGCTCCGGGCCGGCCATCGCGCGCAGGTCGGTGCGGGCCAGGTAGGCCCGGCCGAGCGTGACGGCCGCGTGGCCCAGTGCGTAGCGACGGGTGCTCGGGTCGACAATGATCAGATCCCGGCTGCGCAGCGCCGTGAGGATGCGGTGCACGGCGGCCTTGGTCAGGCCCAGCGCGGTCGCGATCTCGGTGACGCCCAGGTCCGGTCGCCCGCTGCGCCCGAAGTAGAGCAGCACGTCCATCGCCCGCTCGACCGCCGCGATCGAGCGGGACTGGCCGTCGCCGTCCTCCGCAACGGCCGGTGCCGTCGCCGCGGATGTCCGACTGGTCATGGGTGGGCCTCCACAGCACTGTTCGTCTTTGTCCGGTCTCAGAGCAGTGTAGGTCGCTCGATTCCGCCCAGCGAAACAGCGTGTCCTGAGTGTCGCCGGCCGCCCGGACCAAACGGCGGTTGACACGGGACACCACCCCTCGTTACGTTTCTGGTAACGGCGTTTCCTGATGCGAAACGGAGAGCCTGCCAGTGTCGGTCGACAGCATCACGTTCCGCTCGGCCCTCGCCCAGTGGCCCAGTGGCGTCGGTGTCGTGACCACCGTCGTCGACGGCCAGCCGCACGGCATGACCGCGAGCTCGTTCTCCTCGGTCAGCCTCAACCCGCCGCTGGTCTCCGTCTGCCTGGGCGTCCACCTTCCCAGCCACGCCCTGGTGGAGCAGGCCGGGGTCTTCGCGATCAGTTTCCTCGGCAAGGGCCAGGCCGGCATCGGCCAGCGCTTCGCCGGCATGCGCCCCGAGATCACCGACCGCTTCGCCGGGCTGGACTGGGCGTACGCCGAGACCGGCTGCCCGGTCCTGGCCAACTCGACCGCCTGGCTGGACTGCCGGGTCGTGCACGCCTACCCCGGCGGCGACCACACGATCTTCGTCGGCGAGGTGCTCGCCGCCGACACCCCCCGGGTCGGCGCCCCGTTGCTGTTCCACTCCAGCGTGTGGAGTCAGCTCGCCGACCCCCTGCCGGAGAGGATCGACATCGCGATCGGGGGCCGGCTCTCCCGCCTACGCGCGAACACCCTGGCGATGGCCGGCTTCACGGTGCGGGCGACGCCCGGCCCGATGATCGCCGACGCCTTCCGGGCCGGCGGCGAGGAGGCCACCCTCGCCGAGCTGGACCAGCTGCTGCGCGCCGGGCACACCGCCGTCACCCTGGTCGAAGCGGCCGACGCCAGCCCGGTGCAGGTGCGGGCAGTGCTCGCCGACGCCACCGTGCGCGCCCGCCGCGCCTCACTTCGGGTGCGGCTGCGGACCCAGCGCGGGCTCGGCCTGGTCAACGCCACGGTCGCGATGAAGAGCGGGGTCACCGGCTTCGACACCACCCTCAGCGGGCGAGCGGGTGCCCTGCGCACCCGCGACCTGGTCTTTCTCGCCCGTCAACTCGGGGTGTCCTGTCCCCGGCTCCCCGCCACCAACCCAGAGGAGTGACCCACATGTCCACCGGCGGACGGCTCATCGACGACCTCACCCCGGCCGAGCAGGATCGCGCGGCCCGGGTGGAGAAGGTGCTGCCCGCGCTGCGGGCCGCCGCCGCGCAGGCCGACGCCGACGGGGTGTTCCCCGCCGCGCACGTCGCGCTGCTGCGCGATGCCGGGCTGCTCGGCCTGGTGATTCCGCAGGAGTACGGCGGCCTCGGCGGCGGCCTTCGCGACCTCGCCGCCGCCACCTTCGCGATGGGCAGCGCGTGCCCGTCGACGGCGTTGGCCTTCTTCTTCCACAACACCAGCGCCTCCCGGGGCCTGCTGCCGCTGGAGGCGATCGAGCGCGGCCTCTTCGACGACGACGATGTCCCCGCCGTGCGGGCCTTCGCCGAGAAGGTGCTGACCCGGATGGCCGGTGGGATGTGGCTGGCCAACTTCGCCAGCGAGGCGGTGAAGAGCTCGTCGGCCAACATCGCCATCTCCACCACCGCCACCCCGGCCAGCCGCGACGGCGTCGACGGCTGGTCGCTCAGCGGCGAGAAGTCGTTCGGCTGCGCCACCGGCGTCGCCGACACCTACCTGGTCACCGCCCGGCTCGCCGGGCACGAGACGGCGGACGGGCTGGCACTGTTCCTGGTGCCCCGCGATGCCGCCGGGGTCGCCTCACGGCCGAGCTGGGACGGCATCGGCATGCGCGGCTCGGCCAACCACGGCATCCGCCTCGACGACGTCTTCATTCCGGCCGACGAGGCGCTCACCGTGCCCGGCGCGTTCGTGAAGATGTTGCAGTGCAGCCGGGGCAGCTTCGTCGGCAACCAGCTGGCCATCACGGCGGTCTACGTCGGCGCGGCGCAGAGTGTCTACGACGACACGCTGACCAGGCTCACCCAGAAGACCTTCGCCGACACCGGCCGGCCGATTGCGGAGAGCCCCATGCACCAGGTGATCATCGGCGATATGACGGAACGGTTGGAGACGGCGTACCTCTGGCTGCGCCGCCAGTTGCTGCTGGAGACCAGCGAGCCACCGCTGCGCCCGCACGCCGAGGTCTACCAGCAGTGGCGGCTGGCGAAGGGCTCGATCTGCGAGGCGTGCTTCGACGTGGCGCTCGGCGCGCTCAAGGCGTCCGGCACGTCGAGTGCCACCATGAACGGGCCCGTCGGCCGGGCGCTGCGGGACCTGGCAATGGGGCTGGTGATGACGTTCCCGCCGGAGCGCGGCCGGTTGGAGGCGGCCGGCATGGTCACCGGCGACCGGTCCAACAACCTGTTCGCGGCGGTGGCCGGGTGACCGGGCCCCACCAACCGGACCTGCCCGATCTCGCCGACCTGGTCGACGGGGTCTGGACGCCCAGTGACGCACCGCTCGGGTTCGACCTGGAGGATCCGGCGACCGGGGCGGTGCGGCGGCCCGCCGCCGGCACGCCACCGGACCGGATCGAGGCCGCCGTCGCCGCTGCCTCGGCGGCGCACGAGGCCGGGAGCTGGGCCGCACTGCCGGCCCCGGCTCGCGCCGACGTGCTGGACGGCGTCGCCGAGGCGGTCGAGGGCGTCGCGGCCGAGATCTGCGCGCTGGAGTCGGCGACCACCGGCGTGCCGATCCGGCAGACCACACCGCTGGGCGTGATCCTCGGCGGTGCGTTCCGGCTCGCCGCCGCCCAGCTACGGCAGGGCCCGCAGAGCCAGGAGTTCCACCGTGAGGACGGCCGGATCGTGCACGCCGAACGGCTGCCCTGGGGCCCGGCCGTCTGCGTGGTGCCGTGGAACGCGCCCGCGCCGATGGCCGCGCACAAGGTCGCGAACGCGCTCGCCGCCGGCTGCCCCACGATCCTCAAACCCAGCGAGTACGCCCCGCACGGCAGCCAACGGCTCGCCGCCGTCATCGGGGCCGTGCTCGCCGCCTCCGGCGTACCGGCCGGGGTGTTCCAGCTCGTGCACGGCGGGGCCGAGGTCGGCGCGGCCCTGGTCAGCGATCCGCGGATCCGGGCGGTCTCCTTCACCGGCGGGCTCGCCGCCGGGCGGGCGGTCGCGGCGGCCTGCGCCTACGACATCAAGCCGGTGCAGCTCGAACTCGGCGGCAACAACCCGCTGGTCGTGCTCCCCGATGCCGACGTCGCCGACGTCGCCCGTGCCGCGGTCGACCTGCTCAGCACGCTCAACGGCCAGTGGTGCCGGGCGCTGGGCCGGCTGATCGTGCCCGCCGACCGGCACGACGAGATCGTCGGGGCGATCGCCGACCGGCTCGCCGGCCTGGTCGCCGGCGCGCCGCTGGACCCCGCGACCGACCTCGGTCCGCTGGTGCACTCCCGGCACCTGGCCCGGGTGTTGGCCGCCCGCGACGACCTGCTGGCCCACGGCGGGACCGCGGTCACCGGCACCACGCTGCCGGCCGCCGGGCCGCTGGCCGGCGGGAACTTCCTCGCCCCGACGCTGGTCACCGGCGTCGCCGCGGCGCACACCTGCGAGGAGATCTTCGGACCGGTGGCGGCGGTGCACCCGTACGCCACCCTGGACGAGGCGGTGGCGCTGGCCAACGGCACGCCGTACGGGCTGGAGGCGTACGTGCTCGGCGCGGACGAGGAGGCGGCGCTGGCCGTGGCCCGCCGGATCCGGGCCGGCGAGGTCAAGGTCAACGGCTCCTCGGTGCTCAGCCTGCACCTGTTCAGCCCGCGACCGGCGTTCGGGCTGTCCGGGTACGGCGAGGAGGGCACCGCCGAGACCCTGCGGTTCTTCAGCAACCCTCGGGTGGTCGGCGTCGAGGGCGGCTTCGCGCTGCACGGGCGGCCATGAACCCGGGCGACACCGTCCCGGCGAGGGATGCACCCGACGGCACAGCGCCCGCACGCCCGGCCGACGTGCTGCGGGCGCTGCTCGGCGGCGCCTCGCCGGTGCACGCCCCCGGCGTACACGACCCGCTCACCGCCGCGCTGGCCGTCGAGGCCGGGCACCGGGCCGTGCACCTGTCCGGTGCGGTCTGCGCCGCGGTCGAGCTGGGCCTTCCCGACCTGGGGTACCTGCACGGCACGCACGTGGCGGAGCGGGCCGCCCGGCTGGTCCCTGCGCTGGCCGGCGTGCCGCTGATCGCCGACGCGGACACCGGCTACGGCAACCCGCTGCACGCGGTCTGGACCGCCCAGCGGTATGCGGCGGCCGGCGTCGCCGGGCTGCACCTGGAGGACCAGGTCAGCCCAAAGCGCTGCGGCCACCTGGCCGGCAAGGAACTGCTGGACACCGCCGGCGCGACGGCGAAGATCCGGGCGATCGCCGAGGCGGGCACCGGTCTGCTGCTGATCGCACGCACCGACGCCTACTCGGTGGCCGGCCTCGACGAGGCGATCGAACGGGCCGGCCGGTTCGCCGCCGCCGGCGCCGACGCGGTTTTTTTGGAGGGCGTGGACACCGTCGAGGAGTTGGCGGCGGTGCGTACCGCGCTGCCCGGCGTACCCCTGGTGGTGAACCGCTCTGAGGCCGCCGGCGTGCGCGCCTTTCCGCCCGACGACGTGCTCGGCGCGCTCGGGGTCCGGGTCGTGCTGCACCCGGTCGCGCCGATGCTGGCCGCGCTCCGCGCGGCTGCCGCCGTCTACGCCGCGATCGGCCGGGACGGCCACGCCGACGCGGTGCCCCGGCTTGCCTGGTCGTCGTTCACCGCACTGGTCGGCCAGGACGACGCGCTGACTCTCGATCGGAGGTACGCCTGATGCACGTGCTGATCGCCGGAGCGGGGCCCGTCGGGCTGACCGCGGCGCTCGCGCTGGCCCGCCGGGGCTGCGAGGTGACCGTGCTGGAGGCCGGCGACCAGCTCGCCGCCGAGTCCCGCGCCTCCACGTTCCACCCACCGACGCTGGAGATGCTCGACGCGCTGGGGGTCGGCGCGGACCTGTTGGCGCGCGGGCTGGTCGCGCCGACGTTCGCCTACCGGGACCGCCGGGAGGGGCTGATCGCGGAGCTGGACCTCTCGGTGCTCGCCGCCGACACTCCGTACCCGTACCGGGTGCAGTGCGAGCAGTCCAAGCTGACCCAGATCCTGCTGGGCCACCTGGCCCGGCACCCAGCAGCCCGGGTCCACTTCGGCTGGCCGGTGGAGTCGGTACGGCAGGCCGACGGCGGCGTGGTAGCGGTCGCCGAGGACGGCCGGGAAGTGGCCGGCGACTGGCTGATCGCGGCCGACGGCGCCAGTTCCGCGGTACGGCGGGCGCTGGAGCTGCCGTTCGACGGGATCACCTACCCCGAACGGTTCCTGGTGGCCTCCACCGACGAGGACCTGCCGGCGCTGCTCGGCCCGCTGGCGTACGTCAACTACGTCTTCGACCCGGACGAGTGGTCGGTGCTGCTGCGCACGCCGGAGCACTGGCGGGTGCTGCTGCCCACCCCCGAGGACACCCCCGACGCCCACGAGCTGGGCCGGCTCGACGAGCGGCTGCGGGCGATCGCCGACCCGGGCCGGCCGTGGCGGGTGGCGCACGCCAGTCTGTACCGGGTGCACCAGCGGGTCGCCGCGGCGTTCCGGCAGGGGCGGGTGCTGCTGGCCGGCGACGCCGCGCACGTCAACAACCCGCTCGGCGGGCTGGGCATGAACTCGGGCATCCACGACGCGGTCGCCTACGCGGAGGTGCTGGCCGCAGACCGCACGGCACCGCACGGCGGGGAGCTGGACCGGGCGGTGACGACGGTGGCCGACGAGCGGCGCCGGATCGCCCTGACGTACGTGCAGGAGGTATCCGACCAGAACTACCGCCGGATGCGGGTGACCGATCCGCAGCTGCGCTCCGCGCACCTGGCCGGCCTGCGCGCGCTGGCCGAGGATCCGGCGGCTGCCCGGGCGTACCTGCTGCGCAGCTCCATGATCGCCTCGCTGCGCCCCGACGCCGGGCAGCCGGTGGCGCGGGCATGACGGCACCCGGCGACGGCCCGGTGATCGAGCGGGAGAACCCGTCCAGGGTCACCGAGCTGGTCGGCACGGTCGGTGTGAGCGGGCCCGACCGGGTGGACTCCCTGGTCCGCCGGGCCGACGCCGCGCAGCGGGGCTGGGCGGCCACCGGCATCGCGCGGCGGCTCGCCGCGCTGGCCGCCGGCGCCGACGCGATCGCCGGACGGCTCGAACCGCTGGCCGAGCTGCTGGCCCGGGAGTCGGGCAAGGTGCTCGCCGACTGCCGCGGCGAGGTCGGGTTCGCCGCCACGTACCTGCGCTGGGTCGTCGAGCACGCCCCGGCGGCGTACGCGGAGCGGGAGATCGACGACGCGGCCGGCCGGCTGCTGCGGCTGCCCCGGCCCTACGGGGTCATCGCCGCGATCACGCCGTGGAACGCGCCGATCATCCTCACCGTGCTCAAGGTGGCCCCGGCCCTCGCCGCCGGCAACGCGGTGGTGGTCAAGCCCTCGCCGCTGGCCCCGCTGGCGGTCTCGGAGGCGCTGCGCCTGCTCGCCGGGGCGCTGCCGGACGGGACGCTGGCGGTCGTCCACGGCGACGCCGTAGCCGGAGCCGCGCTGGTCGGGCACCCGCTGGTGCGCAAGGTGGCGTTCACCGGTGGCAGCGCGGCGGCCCGGCAGGTGGCAGCGACGGCTGCCACCCAGACCACGCCGGTCGTGCTGGAGCTGGGCGGCAACGACGCGGCGATCTTCCTGCCCGACGCCGACCTGGGCGCCGAGCCGATGCGCCGGCTGGTCCTGGCGAGCTTCGCCACCAGCGGTCAGGTGTGTATGGCGGCGAAGCGGCTGTACGTGCACCGCAGCCGTCGCGACGATTTCGTGGCGGCCTACCGGTCGGCCGCCGCAAAGGTGCTGCGCGTCGGTGACGCGCTCACGCCCGGGGTGAGCATGGGCCCGGTCGTCTCGGCCGGCGCAGCCGGCCGGATCGAGCGGATCGTCGCGGCGGCCGTCGACCGGGGAGCCACCGCGCTGCCGCTGGGCACCGTCGACGGCGGCACCGACCTGGCCGGCGGGTACTTCGTGGCACCGACACTCGTGCTGGACGCACCGGACGACGCCGAGGTGGTCGCCGGGGAGCAGTTCGGGCCGACGGTGCCGCTGCTGGTCTACGACGACGAGGAGGAACTGCTGGCCCGGGTCAACGCCGACGAGCTGGGCCTGGGCGGCTCCGTCTGGTCGGCCGACGAGGAGCGGGCGTTCGCGCTGGCCCGCCGGGTCGAGGCGGGCTTCGTCTTCGTCAACACGCACAACCGGACCGGGCTGTCGCTGCGGGCGCCGTTCGGTGGGGTGAAGCGCTCCGGCTACGGCCGGGAGTACGCCGAGGAGGGGCTGGCCGAGTACGCGCAGACCTGCGTCGTGCACGCCCCCGGCCCGTTCCGGCCCGGTGGCGCCGGGCTGGCCGCCAACGCGTACCCGGGCTGAGGCCGGGCCGCGCGGGCGGGACCTGTTTCAGTAGTCGACGACGGCGCGGGCCGCGAGGCGCGGCTTGAGCCAGCCCGCCACCTCCAGGTGGGCGGGGTGGGCCTGGTAGGCGCGCAACGCGTCCGCGTCGGTGTGTGTGCTGATCATGCACAGGTCGTAGGAGACCGCGGTCCGCAGCGTGTCCAGGGCGACCGTCAGCGTCGCGATCTCATCAATTGTGCTGGCCAGACCTTCCAGCAGCGACTTCGCCTTGGCAGCATCGGCCGCATCGGCGAACTTCATCAGCACCACGTGCGTAAACACCTGTTCGTCCCCCTGTTCCCCAGCGTCGCCCGAGTGTATGTTCTGGAAACAGCGTTTCGCTAGGGGAACCGGAGCGGGAATGACCATCAGGGTTGCCGCCGTACAGTTCGAGGCCGGCCAGGACATCGAGGCCAACCTGGCCACCTGCCTGCGTCTGGTCGCCGACGCCGCCGGACAGGGCGCGCAGCTCGTGGTGCTGCCCGAGTTCTGCAACCACCTGGCCTGGTACACCGACCGCGCCCAGGCACACGCCCTGGCCACCCGGCCGGGCGACACGTTCCTCACCGCGATCTCGGCGAGCGCCGCCGTGCACCGGGTGCACATCAAGATCAATGTCACGCACGCGTACCCCGACGGACGCACCGGCGGCACCAACTTCCTCTTTGGACCGGACGGGGCGGTGCTCGGCAGCTGCGACAAGCAGGTCCTGATGGGCGCGGAGAACGACCACCTCGACCCGGCGACCGAGGTCGGACCGGTGCTCGACACCCCGATCGGCCGGATCGGCATGTACGCCTGCATGGAGGGCGTCATTCCCGAGGTCACCCGCGGGCTCGCGCTGCGCGGCGCGCAGGTGCTGCTGAACAGCCTGAACTCGTTCGCCACCGACGAGGCCGCGTTGCACATCCCGGTGCGGGCCGCGGAGAACCGGGCCTGGGTGATCGCCGCCAACAAGGTCGGCCCGCTGCTGCCCGCCGAGCACCTGCCGGCCATGAGCCGCGGCCTCGGCGTGCCGGAGCAGTGGCTGCACGGGGCCGGCGAGTCGCAGATCGTCGCACCGGACGGCACGGTGGTGGCCAGGGGCCCGCGCACCGGTGAGGCCGTCGTCATCGCCGACATCGACCCGGAGCGCGCCGGCAACAAGCACCGCCCGGACGGCACCGACATCCTCGCGGCCCGCCGACCGGAACTCTACGGCCCACTCGGGGACGCGCCGACCGGCCGCCGCCGGCCGCCCGGCGCGCCGAGCCTGCCGGTCGCCGTGGTCCGGCCACGGGACCCCGGCCAGGCGGCCGACCTGCTCGGCAAGGCGATGGCCGAGGGCGCGCTGCTCGCCGTGCTCGCCGAGAACGCCCTCGGCGCGCACGTCGGGCCGGCCGAGGTGGCCGCGGCGCTGGCACCGGCACTGCACGGCACCGACGGGTACGCCGTCGCCACCGCCCACGGCCCCGACGGCCCGGTCGGGCTGCTCATCGGCCCGTCCGGCGTGGTCGGCGAGCAGCCACAACTGCATCGGGCCGGTGCGGCCCGCGACGCCGCGCGACCCGGCGACGCGCTGCGCACCTTCGACCTGCCCTGGGGGCGGCTGGCGATCGTGGTGGGCGACGACGCGATCTTCCCGGAGACGTTCCGGCTCGCCGCGCTCGCCGACGCCGATGTGGTCGCCGTGCCGTTCACTCCGCGCGAGCCCTGGGAGCTGGCGCTGGGCCTGCCGGAGCGGGCCGCCGAGAACCGGCTCAACGTGATCGCCGCCGGGCCCCTCGGCACCGGCGCCGCGGTCTTCGCGCTCAGCGCCGACTTCACCCTCTGGACCACCTGGGCCGGGCCGTTCACCGGCCGGATCAGCAGCCCGCTGCGCACCGACATCGCCGCCGACCGGCCCGTCACGCATGCCGTGGTGGCCCCGGCGCAGGCGGCGAACCGACTCGTCTCCCGCCGAACCGACCTCGTCGACGGCCGCCCGTGGCGGCTCGTCCAGGCCCTCACCGAAAGGCGCTGACCCGTGGCCGACACGTTGAAACCCGTCGAGGACATGCTCGACGACTCCCCCACGGTCGACGTCCACGAGACGTTCCACCGCTACCAGATACTCCTGGATGAGCTGAAGGCCAAGATCGACGCACGGTTCGAGCTGACCCGCGACCCGTCCACCGAGCCGCTGGAGCACTACGGGGACTACCCGAACGGGCCGGGCGGCTCGCTCGCCGCGTACACCGGGCCCGAGGTCGACTGGCTCGTCCACTCCTGGCTGGGCAACCCGGCGGCCAGCTTCGCCAACCTGCACCTCACGTGCTGGCTGGGCCCCCAGGTCAGGGTGCCGCACCTGGGGCTGGCCCTGCTGGTCTGGCCCGGCGGCTGGTTCTACATCGACTCCGTACCCCGGGTCAACATGGTCGAACACGGCGACTACTACGACCGGTACTACGAGCCGGTCAACGAGGAGTGGCTGCAACTGCGCGCCGACCCGGCGTTCGACTACTTCGTCAGCCGGGCCGGGTTCATCCGGGCCAGCCTGTCGCCGACGGCGTACTGCTACTCCTTCGACCGCAGCCCGGAGAACATCGAGAAGGTCAGCCAGGTGACCCACGCCCACGTGGACCGGTGGCTGCGCTGGGTCGACGAGGCCGAGCCGGTGCCGGCCGAGGAGCAGGCCGCGCTCGCCGAGACCGACCTGCGGATCCGCCGCAACATCGCCGACCGCGACCCGGCGAACGTGATGGGCGTGCGCTACTTCGGCGAGGAGACCACCAACCAGCTCGTCCGCGCGCTCTGGGGCGGCGACCGCGAACTCCCCCGGCCGTCGGCATGAGCGGCCCGCAGCGAAGCGGTGTCCGATCGCTCTGGTGGGCCGCGCGCATCCCCGGCGCGCCGGCGCCGTTCGACACCGCGCACCTGCGGGTCTACTACCCGGCGCGGCCCACCGGCTCGGACGCCGAGCGGCTCAGCGGGGTGCTGGCGGCCGACCCGGCCGGGGCGCCGTACCCGGTGGTCCTGCTGGTCTCCGGGGTCAACGTCGGGCAGGACGCCTACCGCTGGCTGGCGGTGGAGCTGGCCGCGCGGGGCGTCGTCGCGGTGACCTACGACTGGGTCGGGGTGCTCTTCGCCGGCCTGCACGGGATCACGCCCGGCGTCGACCTGGACGCGGCCCGGCCGGACGGTTACGGCAGCCGGCCGACCAGCCCGTCGCTGCGCCCGGTGCTCGACGCGCTGGCGCAGCTCACCGGGCCGCTCGACGGGTTGCTCGACCTCGACCGGGTGGCGCTGGTGGGCCACTCGGCCGGCGGCACGGTGGCGCTGCAGTCGGCGCGGTTCCTGCCCGAGGTCCGTGCGGTGGCCACCTACGGGGCGCACACCATGGTGGCGACCATGCTCGGCTGGCCGGCCGGCACCGTGCTGCCGGCCCAGGTGAACTGCCCGGTCATGCTGCTCGCCGGCACCAACGACGGCGTGATCAACGGCTCGGCCGACCGATATGGCGAGGACGCGGCCACCCGCGCCGACCCGATCACCCGCACCTTCGACGAGGCGCTGCCCGACGCGGGCGGCACCAACCTGCTGGTGCGGCTGGCCGGTGCCAACCATTTCGGCATCGTGCACCCGCTCGACCCCACCTCGGCGCGCGCCTTCCTCGACGAGGAGGCGACCGCCGACCCGGACACCACACGCGCACTCCTGGTCGACCTGCTGTCCGGGTTCCTCGCCGTCCACCTTCGCGGCGAACCGGCCGACGAGTTCGACCGGTTGCTGACAGAGCTCGACACCACCTCTTCGATCGCCTCGTTCCGTCGGAGGTAAGCCACCATGCTCAAGAACTTCTGGTACGCGGTCGAGTTCTCCGACCGGGTCACCACCAAGCCGGCCCGGATCACCGTGCTCGGCCAGTTCCTGGCCCTCTACCGCACCCCGAGCGGGCGGGTGGTAGCCCTGTCCGACCTGTGCGTGCACCGGGGGGCGGCGCTCTCCGGCGGCTCGACGGCCGGCGAGAACATCGTCTGCCCGTACCACGGCTGGGAGTTCGAGCCGGGCGGGGCGTGCACGAAGATCCCGGCGAACCAGCCCGGCCGGGGCATCCCGAACAAGGCCCGGGTCGACTCGTACCCGGTGCAGGAGCGCTACGGCTTCGTCTGGGTCTTCATGGGCGACCTGCCCGAGGCCGAGCGACCGCCGATCCCGGTCTGGCCGGAGTTCGACAACCTCGTGGAGAACGGCGGCAAGTACCGCGCGGTGACCGGCGAGTTCCTGTGGAAGGCCAACTACGAGCGGATCCTGGAGAACGGCTGCGACATCGCGCACGCGCCCTTCGTGCACGGCAGCGTGTTCGGCAATCGGGAGAAGCCCGAGGTTCCCGAGTACGAGCTCGAGGTGCCCGACGAGTGGTCGGCGTACGCCACGGTCAGCCTGCACCCGCCGCGCTCGAAGGGCCTCTGGTCGCTGATCAGTCGCAACAACGCGGACCTGGCCAACCGCCCGCCGGTGGTCACCTCGGCCGGCTGGATGCTGCCCAACATGATCAAGCTGCACGTCCGGCTGCCGATCGGCGAGCTGATCATCTACGACACCAACATCCCCGTGGACGAGACGACCACACTGGTCAAGTGGGTCGCCCTGCGCACCTTCTTCACCGGGGCCTGGGCCAACCGCAACGCCGTGCAGCGCGTCCTCAAGATCTTCTACCAGGACGCCGAGGTGGTGAACAACGTCCGCCCCGAGCTGCTCCCGTTCGACCTCGGCGCGGAGCTGCACGTCAAGAGCGACCTCATCGCGGTGCACTACCGGCGACGTCGACAGGAGCTGGCCGAGCAGGGCTGGATGCTCTCCGACTCCGACCGGGTGACGGGCGACGTGCCGCGTCGGGAGGCAACCGTCATCCCCTCGCCGGCCCGCCGGGAGAACCCGGAGCTGGCCCGCGCCTGGGTGCACAAGGCCAAGGGTGACCACCCGACCGTGGCGGAGTCCCAGCGGATCGGGCTCAAGCGCATCACCGAGGAAGAGGGCGCCGACGCCGCCGCAGGAGCGCAGGCGCAGGCGAGCCCCGAACCGAGCAACGGCGCGACGACGAAGGAGCAGGCATGAGCCTCCCGCTGGAACTCTGCGAGAACGCCGTGGCCCACCTGACCACCCGGCACCCGCTCACCACGGTCATCGACGAGCCGCTGAGCAGCCCGATGTCGCCCGACCCGGTGGGTTCGCTGCGGGTCTGGAAGGGCGCACCGGGCCAGCCGGTGGCCACGGTGGTCTACGTCGGGCTGGTCGTCCCGATGATCCGCCTCGACAGCCACATGGTCTTCGCCTTCACCGCCGCCGACAGCGCGATCCCGCACTTCACCCTGGATTCGGTGTACGGCGGCGACTACTACGCGTACCACCTCGACCTGATTCCCCGGGCCGAGCTGAGCAGTCACCTGCCCTACATGGACGCGGCGTACCAGCCGCTCACCGAGGTCTTCACCGAGGCCAGCGCGATGGACGGGCTGAGCCGGGCCGACATCAGGCCCCGCCAGTACGCGCTGATGTCACCGTGGATGCTGGTCGGCCGGGCCACCGAGGAGGCGTTCCGGAAGATCGGAGCCGCCGTCTCCGCGTACGTCGAGCACTGGTCCGCGCTGGTGACCGACGGCCTGCCGGCCGACGTCGTGGCCGGCCTGGCCGACACCGACCTGGCCGCCCGGGACACCGCAGTGCGGGTCAACCTGTTCAGCCCCGACGTCGACCCGGTCTGGGCCCGGGTCACCCAGCTGATCGGCGAGCCGGCAACCGCCCGGATCCGGGCGGAGCTGATCGGCAATGAGTGAACCGACCGCACCGACAACCGCACCGGCGGCCGTCGAACAGAGCGCGTGGCAGCAGCGGATCGCCGGCGAATGGCACGGCCGCCCGTCGCTGTTCACCGCCACCGGCGTCTGGCAGGGCTTCGAGGAGATCCACCGCTCGTCGGTCTTCGCCGACGGCGTCACCACGTACTACATGGACGGCGGGCTGGTCGGCGGGGGCGAGCTGGCCGGGCGCTACCGGCTGGGCGCGCCCTTCGCCTTCGGCGTGCTCGACTCCGACGCCAACCGGGTCTACACCGGTCCCGACTTCTTCGGCACCGGCCAGCCGTACGGGTCCTTCGTGGACGCGCACTACTACGGCCCCGGCTGGCAGGTCGACCTGAACACCTGGAACCATGTGCTGCCCGACGGGGAGACCCAGGTCTACTCGTCGGTGCTCTACCAGGGCTGGACGGTCGTGGGCTGCTTCAACGGCGTCTACACCCGCAGCTTCGACCACGACACCAACCCGGACACCCGGGAGCGGGTGGCGCGGTTCCTGTCCGCCGAGGAGCGGCGCGGTCCGGTGCCGTACATCCTGCCGACCAAGCAGGCCGGCGCGTTCACCGGCAGCTGCGAGCTGTGGGGCGCCGACCAGCAACTGCGTGGCACGGTCGCGGTGCGCCTCGGTCTGGAGCCGATCAACCTGCTCCGTACCCGCCGGGTGGTGGACTGGACCGGCGCCGGCCTGGACCGGCGGTACGTGGTCGAGCAGCGCCGCGACGGCGACCGGCTGTTCTTCGAGGGCCCCGACGCCTGGGGCAACGCGCAGGGCTTCGGCCGGGCCAGCTACCCGTCCTGGCATTTTCACGCCGACGGCGGCGACGTGTGGAAGGTCAAGGGCCGCGAGTTCGCCATCGACGCCGAGCCTGGCATGTCCGCCGGCGGTCGCCTCGCCGTGGTGTACGAGCTGTTCCGGGGCAACGTGCTGGACAGCGTCCTGCACGGCCTGCTCACCTGGGAGCCGACCGGATGACCGCGGTGGTGGTGACCGGCGGCACCCGCGGGATCGGCGCAGGACTGGTCCGCGCGCTGCTGGCCCGCGGCGCCCGGGTCGCGTTCTGCGGACGCAGCGCGGAGTCGGTGGCCACGGCGCTCGCCGCGCTGCCCTCCGACGCCTCGACGCCCTCCGGCGCTCAGGTGCTCGGGGTACGCGCGGACGTCACCGACCGCGTCGACGTGTCCGCTCTGTGGTCGGCCGCCACCGAGGCGTTCGGCGGCGTCGACATCTGGATCAACAACGCGGGCACGAACCATGCCCGCCGCCCACTGTGGGAGCTGGCACCGGCGGAGCTGGACGGGGTGCTCGCGGCGAACCTCGGCGGGGTGGCCCGGGCCAGCGCGGTGGTGCTCGCCGCGATGATCGAGCAGGGCCACGGCGCGCTGTGGAACATGGAGGGCTTCGGCTCCAACGGCCAGGCCCGGCCGGGGCTGACCGGGTACGGGGCGTCGAAGCGTGCGGTCACCTACCTGACCGACGGGTTGGCCAAGGAACTCGCCGCAGCCGGCCTCGCCGACAAGGTCACCGTGCACCACCTCTCGCCCGGAATCGTCGTGACCGACCTGCTCACTCACGACTACCCGCCGGACGAGCTGGCGAAGGCCAAGAAGATCTTCAACATCCTCGGTGACCGGGTGGAGACGGTCACCCCGTGGCTGGCCGACCGGGTCCTCGCCGGGGGCCGCAACGGCAGCCGCGCCGCCTGGTTGACCGGCCGCAAGGCCGCCGCCCGGTTCGCCGCGGCCGGCTTCCACAAGCGCGACCTCTTCGGCGACTCCGTCGGCGGCCCCGGATGACCCGGCGGGAGCACCTACCGTGAACGGCAGCGACTACACCGTCCTCCTCGCGCTGGAGGACTTCGTGCCGACCGGTCTGGCGCTGGTCGGGTTCTTGATCCTGGCCGGGCTGTCCGGTCGGATCGTGCCCCGGGTGGGCCCGGTCGCCCGCGTCGGCGCCGTCCTGATCGGCCTCGGCGGCCTGGCCAAGTCGACCTGGAAACTGCTGCTGGCCGGGTTCTCGGTCGACCTGCCCTGGTTGGAGGCGGCGCTGTTCCCGCTGATGGCGGTCGGCGCGGTCGGACTGCTCTGGGGCCTTGCCAGTGCGCTCCGCGGACGCAGCGTGCCGTGGTGGCCGTTCGCCGCCGTGCTGGCCGTTACCGCTGGCGTGGCGACCGCGTACGCCATCTTCGCACCGGTCTTCGCCCTCGCCACCACGGGCGTGACCGCCATCAGCGTCCTGGCCGCGGTCATCGCCGGCCGACGGGGCGCCTGGGGCGCGGTGGCGCTCTACGTCGTCGGGCTGACCTGCGTGCTACTGCTGGTGCCGCTGCGCAACCACCCCGATCACGAGACCCTGGCCATGCAGTGGGTGGAGCAGGGCACGAACACCCTCGGCCAGGCGGCACTGCTGGTCGCGGCGTGGCTGACCGCGCGCGCCCACACGCTGGCCCCGGCCAGCCCTCACCCGAACCCCACCGAGAAAGGAGCCGTCAGGTCATGACCGACGCGCTCGGCTGGCGCCGAAAGTTCGGCGTCATCGCCCCGTCGACCAACACCATCGTGGAGCCGGACTTCTACCGGATGACGGTGCCGGGTGTGACCGCGCACTTCTCCCGGATCCACATCCGCAACCAGGACCTGTCCAGCGACAGCAACTTCGAGAACCTCCTGACGCAGATCCGCGACGAGATCGGCGCGGCCTGCGAGCGGGTACTGACCTGCGAGCCCGACTACATGGTGATGGGCATGTCCGCCGAGACGTTCTGGGGCGGTGTCGAGGGCAACCGGGAATTCGTCGCCCAGATCAAGGCGGCCACCGGGCTGGAGGTGGCGACCGGGGCGGAGGCGTGCGAGCGGGCACTGCGGCTCTACGGCGCGCGCCGGATCGGCGTGGTGACGCCGTACCAGCCGATCGGCGACACGAACGTCGTGCAGTTCTTCTCCGAGATCGGTTTCGAGGTGACCGCGATCGAGGGGCTCAAGTGCCCGACCGCGGTCTCCATCGCCCACGTCACCGAGGACGAGTTGCGCCGGGCGCTGCTGGCGGTGGACGGCCCGGACGTGGACGCCCTGGTCCAGTGCGGCACCAACCTGTCGATGGTCGGGCTGGCCGACGAGGCCGAACGCTGGCTCGGCAAGCCGGTGATCGCCATCAACGCGGCGACCTGGTGGATGGCGCTGCGCGAGAACGGGATCGCCGACAAGGTGTATGGCGCCGGTTCCCTGTTGCGCGAGTACTGACACCGGCGCGGCCGGCGATACACAACGGCGCGGGCCGGGGACGCATCCCCGGCCCGCGCCATTTGCTGACTCAGCTCCGCAGGATTCCGCGACGCCTCGGCAGCACCACGACCAGGCCGACACCGAGCAGGAGCACGGCGCTGGACCAGAGCAGCAGCAGCGCCGTCACGCCCCCCTCGCCCGTGGTCGGCAGCGACCCATCGCCATTGCCACCGCCACCGCCATCGCCCTCGTCGCCGGTCGCGGCCCGCGACTTCACCGTGAACTTGGCAACGATCGACGTCGCCGCCGGGCCGGTCACCGGGTCGGCGCCCGCGTTGCACTCGGTGTCGACCTGCGCGTGGTCGAAGACGAAGTTGGTGACCGTCAGCGTGACCAGCCCCGCCTGCGAGGCGGTATAGGTCCCGGTCAGCGTCGCGCCGGGCAGCACGGCGTAGGCGCCGATCGCGCCGTACGCCGAGCTCCGCAGGTTCACCGTGCCGCTGCCCACCCCGCCGACCTTGACGGTCGCCTTGGGCACCAGATCACCGGCGCCGACCGCCACCGGTCCGCTCTTCGGCCCCGCCGAGAACTTCAGGCTCACCGTCACCTTGGCACCCCGCCCGGGGTTGCTGGGCGACATGGTCAGCGTGTGCGTGGCGGTCCACGCCGAGAGGCTGCTCAGCGTCTTGCAGTTCAGCTTCACGCTCTTCGGGCCGAACGGCTGAGCCGGTGTGTCGACCTCCTCGGTTGCCGTCGGCGCCGGGGCGTTCGTCGTGGGCGTCGGGGCGTTCGTCGTGGGCGGCAGCAGCGACGGCGACGCGGACGGTGACGGCGTCGCGGAGGCGGACGGGCTCGGCGGTGGGGTCGCGGTGCCGGTACCGCCGACGGTGAAGCTCTCCACGATGGAGGTCGGCGCCGGTGCCGCCTTGTGGTCGCGGTCGCCGGCCGCCGAGCAGTGCGTCGTCGCCGAGGCGTTGGTGAACGTGACCCGCCCGACGGTGAGCGTCGCCGCTCCGGCGGCGGCGGCGAAGTAGGTGCCGGTCGCTGTGATCGGGCCGAGCGGCGTCGCCGGGGCGACGGCCCCCGCCGGGTACGAGGACATCCGCAGCGTCGCGCTGCCGGAGAGGGAGCCGCCCAGGGCCAGCACGACGTTCACCGGAACGTCCCCGGCGGTCAGCCCCACCGGCCCGTTGTCGGGGCCGGTCTTCGCCGTGAGCGTGACGGTCACCGTGTCGCCGACCTTCGGCGCGGCCGGTGACTGGGTCAGGGTGAACGTGTCCTGCCAGACCGTCGGTGAGCTGCCGGTGCCGGCGTCGTTGAAGTAGAGCCGGCAGCCCAGCGTTCCGGCCGCGGGGCCGACCGCCCCGGCCGGCAGCATCGCCCGGGCGGGGACCGCCGCCGGGATCGCGAGTAGCAGCAGCGGCGCCAGGACGAGCGCGAGCGCTGCCGCCCGGACGGGATAATGACGTCGGGTCATTGGGACCTCCGGTTCCGGTAGGGCATCAGCACGAGCAGGCCGATGCAGAGCAACAGCAGGCCGGAGCCGACCAGCACGGTGACCGCGTACCGGTCCGGGCCGGCGCTCACCGGGTTGGCGTTTACCAGCGACGGGGTCGACGTACCGGCGGCGCCCGCCGGCCCGGTCGAGGGTGACGTGGTGGCGTCCGGCGTGGCCGGCGGTGCCGCGGACGTGGGTGGAGTGACGGATGGGGTCGCCGGTGGGGGCTTCTGCGCCGGCTTCTTGCCGAACGTCAACGCCACCGAGACCTTGTTGGCCTCGACCTGGTCGGCGTTGCCGCTCGTGGGCAGGATCTGCGCCGCGACCACGCACTCCCGCTTGGTGCAGTCGAACGCGCCGAACTTCTGGGCCAGCTTCAGGGTGACCGTGGGCAGCTTCCCGCTGCCGTCGGCGTTGACGAACGCGGCGCCGCCGGCGAGGTTGCAGTCGGTCGGTCCCTTGAAGCCTGCGACACACTGACCGACGGCGATCTGCTTCAGGTTCGGGGTGAAGCCCGAACCGTTGACGACGACCTGCTGCTTGTCCGACAGCCCGGTGGTCACGGTGACGGTGAGGGTCGGCGCGGCGAACGCGGCCGGGGGTGCCCCCACGACGGCGAGGCCGCTGCTGGTGGCGAGCAGGGCGGCGAGCGTGAGCGCCCGGCGGCGGAAGGTTCGCACGGCGATCTCCTGACAGGTTCGGCGCAGGCCGGCACGGGCAAGGGGTGGGGCCACGGGGGTAGGGCTCACGACGGCACCGTCGCGCGCTGGGCGGGCGCGCCGGAGCGGTTGACGGCGGCGTGGTCGGTACCGAGGTAGGAGCGGACCACGTCGGGGTGGGTGCGCACCTCCTGCGGGGTGCCGTCGGCGATGACCCGGCCGCCGTCCATCGCGACCAGCCGGTCGGCGAGCCGGGCGAGCAGCGGCAGGTCGTGCTCGATGATGACCATGGTGACCCCGAGCTCGTCGTGGATCCGGCGCAGCACCTCGCCCAGCGCGACGCCGCCGGTCTGGGACACCCCCGACGAGGGTTCGTCGAGCAGCAGCAGCGCCGGTTCCAGCGCCAGCAGGCAGGTGATCTCGACGATCCGGCGGGTACCGGTGGACAGCTCCCCGCCCAACCGATCGGCGAGCGGGGCCAGACCCATCAGCGTGACGAGTTCCTCGGCCCGGCGGCGCTTGGCCCGGTCCGGGCCGCCTGCACCGAGCGCCGCGGCGAAGAGGCTCGTCGGCGCGGTGCGTTCGCCGGCCACCATGACGGTCTCCAGCACCGTCATGGTGGCGAAGAGCCGGGCGTCCTGGAACGAGCGCACCAGCCCGAGGCCGGCCCGCCGCTGCGGCGACAGCCCGGTGACCGGGCGGCCGGCGAACAGGACCGCGCCCCGGTCCGGGCGGGTGAAGCCGGCGATGATCTCGAACAGCGTGGTCTTGCCGGCCCCGTTCGGGCCGATGATGCCGACCACCTCGCCGGCGGTGACGTCGAGGCTGGCCCCGGCAACGGCCCGCACGCCGCCGTAGGAGCGGGCCACCCCGCGCACCGAGAGCAGCGGCTCGCCGGTCACCGCCGCTCGCAGCGGGACGGTGCGCGGCGGCAGTGTGATCGCGCCACCGGATCCGGCGGCGGCCGGTGCCGGCCCGGCCACGGGCTCGGCCACCTGATCGGCGGCGGACGACGCCGGTGCGCCGCGGACGATCAGCGCGGCGAACCGGTCACGCAACCACAGCACCGGCCCCCCGAGCCCGGCCGGCAAGGCGATCACCACGACCAGCCAGACCAGGGTCAGCGCGGCCTGGCCGATGATGTCCAACTCCAGGAAGCCGGGCACGCCGACGATCAGGAACGCCCCGAGCAGCGGGCCGCCCAGCAGCGTGATCCCGCCGACCACCACGATGGCGACGACGTCGATGCTGGCCGAGGCCGGGAACGTGTTCACGGTGAGCTGGGTCTGCCCGTGGCCGATCACCGCGCCGCCGAGACCGGCCAGCGCACCCGCGACCGCGTACGCCTGTAGGACCCGCACCGGCACCGCGACGGTGAAAGCCCGGGCGGCGTCCGCGTTGTCGCGCAGCGCCACCAGGATCCGCCCGAAGGCACCGGTACGCAGGTTCGCGGTGACCCACAGGCCGAGCAGCAGCACCACCAGCGCGAACAGGTAGTAGTCGGTGGCCAGTTCGAAGGTGTGGCCTCCGATGCGCGGCTTGGGCACCTGGGCACCGTCGCCGAGCAGCCACCCCTGCCGCAGCAGGAACGCGCTGGTGGCCAGCGCGAAGGCGAGCGTGGTGACGGCGAGGGCGAGCCCGCGCAGGCGCAGCGCTGGCACCCCGACCGCGACTGCGGCCAGCGCCGCCGCCGCGCAGCCGGCGAGGATCCCCAGGAAGAGGTTGCCGGTCCGCACGGAGACCTGCACCGACACCGCGGCGCCGATGCCGGCGAACGCGAACTGGCCCAGGGACAACTCGCCGGCCACGCCGGTGACCAGCCCGATCGACAGGCCGACCAGGGTGAAGCCGATGATCGCGATGAGCACCGAGGCGCTCTCGTTGCTGATCACGAAGGCCAGCACGGCGGCGAGGGCGAAGCCCACCCCGGCGACGACCCGGCCCAGGTTGCGCAGCAGCCAGACCTGTTGGTACGCGGCAGGCAACGGCGGTGCGCCGATCCGGCCCCAGCCACCGTCCTCGCCGTCGCGGCGCGCGCGGACCGGCTGGGCGAGCAGCGCGACCAGGATGACCCCGACCAGGGCCAGCTCGACGAGGCCGCCGCTGGATTGACCGGAGAGCAGGATCTGCTCCCCCACCCCGATGCCCAACGAGGCTGCGAACGCGATCGGTACGGAGGAGAACCGGGCGATCACCGCGCCGGCGAGGCCCCGCACCAGCAGGGCCGGGCCGAGCGACTCGATCGACTGGGTGCCCTGGGTCGGTGCCACGAGGATCGCCGAGAAGGCGGCGACGGCACCGGCGATCGACCAGGCCAGGGTCGCCATCCGGGCCGCGGTGACGCCGTTGAGGGTGGCCGCGTCGGGGGCGTCGGCGGCGGCCCGGATCGCCAGCCCGAACCGGCTGCGCTTGAGAAACATGGCGAGCCCGACCAGCAGCACCGGAGTGAGCAGCAGCATCGCGGTGAACGCCGGGCCGACCGGGGTGTTGCCGACGGTGAACGACGGCATGCCGGGCGGCGCCGGGAATGCCGGGCCGCTGGCCCCCGAGCTGTTCACCAGCAGGGCGAGCACGAGCACGAACTGGGACAGCCCGAGGGTGGCGATCATGCCGATCACCCGGGGCCGGTGCCGCAGCCGGCGGACCACGCTCAGCTCGATCGCGCCGGAGACCGCGGCGGCGGTGAGCATCCCGACCGGCAGGGCGAGCCAGTACGACAGCACACCGTCACCGACCAGCCGGCCGACCACGGCGGCGCCGAACACCCCGACCGCGCCGTGTGCGAAGTTGACGAACCGGCTGGACCGGTAGACCAGCACCAGCCCGACCGCCAGCAGCCCGTACGTGAGGCCGGTGAACAGACCCAGCACGATGCGGTCCGGGCCGAAGTCGAAACCGCCGATCACCGGAGCACCGCCCCGTCCGCCGGGGCAGTCTGGGGCGCAAGCTCGGTGTCCGGTGCCTGAAGGGCGGGCTCGGTGTCCGGTGCCCGGGGCGCGGGCTCGGCACCCTCGGCCGGCGCGTGGCCGCCGAGCATCAGGGCCCGGACCAGGTCCGGCTGGCCGGCCAGCTCGCTCGCGGTGTGCTCGGCGACCATCGCACCCTTTTCCATGAAATAGATCCGGTCGGCCAGCGACAGCGCCACATTGACCGACTGCTCCACCACCAGCAGCGAGGTGCCCCGCGCGTTGAGCCGGCGCAGCATCTCCAGCAGGCCGCCGACGACGACCGGGGCCAGGCCGAGCGACAGCTCGTCGACCAGCAGCATCCGGGGGCGCTGGATCAGCGTCTTGGCGAGCACGAGCAGCTGCCGCTCACCGCCCGACAGGGTGGCGGCGACCTGGTCCCGCCGCTCGTAGAGGCGGGGGAAGACGGCGAACGCCGCATCGACCCCCCGGTGCACGGCGTCGCTGCGCCGACCCAGCGCGTAGCCGTGCATGCGCAGGTTCTCGGTGACGGTGAGCGAGCCGAACACCGCCTGGCCGACCACTGTGGAGAGCCCGAGCTCGATCCGGCGGGGCGCGGTCAGCGCGGTCACGTCGACCCCGCCGAGCCGGACCACCCCGGCGGCGGGGCGGTGCAGCCCGGAGAGCACCCGCAGCAGAGTGGTCTTGCCGACCCCGTTCGGGCCGCAGATCGCCACCATCTCGCCGTCGTCGACGCGTACGGCCGCGTCGTAGAGGACCCGGACCGGACCGTACGCGGCGTCGATCCCGGAGCAGGAGAGGGCGGCCGGGCGCGCGCCGCTGTGCCGTAGCCGGGCGACCTCCGCCTCGTCGGCGAGCACCCGGGCCAGCCGCTCGGCGTCGGCCGCGGCGGTGCGCTGGAGCCGCCGGGCGTAGCCGGCGCCGACCAGCACCGCCGCCGCGGCCACCGCCAACGCCGGACCGGCACCGTAGCGGGTACCGAGCAGGGCGAGCAGGCCGGCGCCGCCCAGGCCACCGGCCAGGGACAGCACCGACGCCGCCGCCGCGAACGCGGGGCGGGCGTCCGGGTGGAGCACCTCGGTGGCGACGCGCTCGCCCGAGATGGCGAGCGCGACCAGCGCACCGGCGGCCACGGCCAGGCCCGATGCGAACAGCACGACGCCGATCGCGGCCGGTGCGGTCCCGACGAGCACCGCACCGGCGGCGACGAGCAGCCCGGCCGGGGCTGCGGCGACGGCCAGGCGTCTCGCCCGCTCGCCCCGCAGCAGCACCGCGAGCGCGGCCCCGGCGAGCAGCGCGTCGCCAACCACACCGACGGCGCCGCGCGGACCGAGGCCGAACTCGGCGCGCAGCACGTCGACGGCGAAGATCAGTGCGCCGGGCACGACCAGGCCGAGGCCGGACTGGGCCAGCACGGTGACACGCGCGGTGGGTGGACGGGTGGCGTTGTCGAACAGGATGCGCAGCGCCGGTGGCCAGCCGGCATCGCCCGGCAGTTCCGCGGCGGTCACTCCGGCCAGCGCGCCGAGCGCCGCGAGGACGCCCGCCGCCGCCCAGTGGTAACCGGCGCCACCGCCGGTTCCGCTGGCGAGCAACGCGGCCAGGCCGAGCCCGTTCAGCAGCCCCACGTGCCAGTACCGCAGGGTCGCCGTCCCGGCGGCGACCGCGCGGCCGGCCACCACCAGGACGGCCCAGGGCAGCCCCAGCGCGGTGAGCGCGACCAGCCCCGGCACCGGGGCGGCGACGTCGACCACCAGCAGCAGCGCGGCACCCAACCCGGCACCGGCGAGCAGCGCGGCCCGTACCGGATGGCGGTGCGGTACCCGCTGCACGACCGCGACGGTCGCGGCCGCGCCGACCACCGCGGCGGCGATCACCGCGGCCAGCACGCTGGTCAGGTCGACACCGAGACCCCGGGCAAGTCCCGCGGCGCCGAGCAGGGGCACCCCGGTCAGCAGGCCGCCGGCCGTACCCGCGGCCCAGCCCGCGCTCCGGGAACGCCATGGCCCCGCACCGTCGCGGGCGATGCCCGGCAGGATGCTCCGGCGGGTGTTGTCATCGGGTCGCAAAGGACACGTCCTCCCCGCGGTAGGTGAAGCAGGCGCAGCCGCTGTCGTAGCCGAACGCCCGGTAGCCGTTCGAGGCGGCGAACCGGGCCGGGCCGAGTCGCCCGGAGAATCCGGTCGCCGGCTGGAAACTCGTGTCGAGCCTGCCCACGGCAGCCAGCCACCGGTGCGCGTTGAGATCCCCGCCGAGGTCCTTCGCGCCGGCCTGCAGCAGCAGGGCCGCGTCGCAGTACGGGAAGGCCACGCGGGCGTTCTCGCGGGTGCCGAACGATTCGCCCCCCGCAGCGAAGATGCCCAGGCAGGTGCGTTCGGCGTCGGTGGCGGGGAAGGCGTACTCCCGGTCGGCGACGTCCTGGCTGGGGTTGAAGCCGATGCCCACCGCCCCGATCAGCGCCTCACGCGGAATGATGTCCGGGTTGCCGATCAGGAAGCTGGGATTGTCGTAGCTGGAGATGCCGTACCGGGCTGTGAAGTCCTGCGCGGCGGCCGAGGTGAGGAAGAAGGAGGCCAACCGGGTCCCGCCGAGGAAGAAGACCCGCTCGACGCGCTTGGCCCGCAGGTCGACGGCAGCCTGGTTGAGCCCCGTGTTGAGGGTGCCCAGGTCGGTGGTGTCGATCCAGGCCGAGGTCGGGGTGATTCCCCGCTGCTTCAGGTAGGGCACCACGTGCTGCTCGTACATCGCCCGGTTGGCCGGTGCGTCCACCGCGACGATGCCCGCCTGCCGCGCCCCGTCGAAGAAGCCCTGCGCGGCCAGCGCCGGCAGGTATGCGCGCACGAAGTCGTCGTACAGGGGGTAGGCCGGGGCGAACAGGTACGGCGCGAGCCGCTCGTTCGTCGCCTGGTCGATGGTGATCAGGGTGGCGTCCAGCACCAGGGTGCGCCGCTGGGCGTAGCAGGGGCGGGCGTTGGCCTGCAACTGACCGGTGAGTACGACCGCGAACGCCCGGTCGTCCTGGGTGATCTGGTTGCAGAGCTTCTCCTCGGCCGCCGGTGAGTCGTCGCTCGCCTCGAAGTTGCGGAAGACCGCCCGCATCCGCCGGCCGGCGATGCCGCCGTTGGCGTTGACGTAGCTCTCCAGCGCCCGCATCTGACGCGCCGGGTCGCCGGCCGAGGCGGTGTTGAACCCGGTCAGGCTCGCCGTCCTGGTGAGGTCGGTGCCGACGAAGACGACGGTGACCGCGTCGTCGGTGACGCCGGGCCCGACGCCGGTGCCGTCCGCGCCGCCCGCGCCGGGCAGCACCGCGCCGCAGCTGACGAAGGCGAGCAACGCGGCGACGGCGGCGACGGCCGCCCGTACCGTCAAAGTCCGGTCCCCGCCGGCGGCGTGGCTGCCAGGATCGCGGCTCATCGAGGGCTCCCGAGGTAGGTGTCGAGCGCGGCCAGATCGATCACGGCGGCAGCGGGCTGGTTGCCGCCGCGTGCTCCGGCCTGCGTGTCCGCGCCCGCGCGGGCGGCGAGCACCGCGTCGAGGGCGGCGAGGTCGACGATCGCGGCGCCGGCGGCCGGATCGGCGCCGGATCCGTTCGGCAGTCCGGCGTCGCCGAGCAGGTCCCGCAGCGCGGCGACGCTCAGGTGGGCACCAGCCCGCCGACGCAGCTGACCGACACCGGGCGCGTCGTCGAAGACGAGATACGCCCCGAGCGACCCGACCCGCACGACGGACGGCAGCAGCGTGCCGGCCGGGGCGGCGGCCATCGCGGGCAGCGGCGGGCGGTCGCGATGGTTCTTGATGCGGCGGGCGACGCCCACGACGATCAGCACCCCGCCGAGCAGGTGCACCACGAACAGGCCCCACGGGTACGTCCGGAGCGTCACCTCGGCCGGGCCGAACCCGCCCAGGTCGGCCTGCACGGTGTACCGGCCGAACGCGGCGAACGGGGTCGTGACGGGCACCCGGTAGGTGCGCGTCTCGCCCGGCCGGATGGCGTCGGTGCCGGGCGTGCTGACCCGGTCGCCGCTGCCGTCCCGGCCGACCCGGACGTTGAGGGGCGGGTTGGGCAGTGGCTGCGGCCCGGGGTTGTGCACGGTGTAGACGAGGGTCCGGGTCGCCGCCGCGCCGACCAGGCTCCGCCAGCCAGGCCGGCCGATGATCTTCGCCTCGACCAGGTCGAGCCGGACCGGGGCGGCCGAGACCGTGGGGGTTTCCCCCATGGCGTGCCCGGTGAGTTCCAGCGGCGCGTCGACCTGGCCGCGCGCAGCGCCGCCGACCAGCGTGGCGTGTACGACGCACGGGCAGGGCACCGGCGGGGTGCCGACCACGTACTGCACCGCGAAGGTGCCGTCCGGGCGCACCGGAACGGCCAGCGCGGCCCGCGTGTCGCAGGAGGCCGAGCCGGCGATGGCAAGCTGCCCGCAGGTGACGAGCTGGACCAGCGCGCCGCCGGGCCAGCCGGTGCCGGTCACCCCGAGCCGGTCGCCCGGTGCCGCTGCCGGGGCGGCGAGGGTGAGTCCTTCGGCGGCCCACGCCGGGCCGGTGGGCAGTGCCAGCCCGCAGGCCAGCGCGCAGGCGACGGCGGTCAGGGTGCGCGCGATCCTCGTCATCCGACCTCCGCAGGCGCGCGGACGGGCCGGACGCCCCGGGGGCGGGCCACCTGGGCGCGGCGGCGACTGCGCCAGGCCATGACCCCGGCGGCGACCAGCGCGGCGACTGCGGCGAGGCCGGTCCAGGAGACCACCACGGTACGGGTGCTCCGCACCGCCAGCACGCCACCGTCGGCCTTCGCCGTCACGGTGGCGGTGACGACGTCGACCGGCCAGAGCCCGGTGAACTGGGCACGCATCCGCGCCTCGGTGCCCGGCACCAGGTCGAGTTGAGGAGTAGCGCCACGTTGACGGATCTGATGCCCGAACATGCCGGAGGCGGTGACCGTGAGGGTGGGGGCGAGGTGCAGGTTGCCGGTGTTGGCGAGGGTGTATTCCAGGGCACCGTCGACCGGCGTGGGCAGCCACGGCGTCGGGTGCGTCAGGTCCAGGTCGGCGACGTTGAGGCCGGGCACCTCCGGCCCTGCGACCCGCAGGTAGATGCGAGCGCCGACGGCCCGCTGCACCGCGATGACCACGCCGTCGCGCTCGCTCCGTCCGCCCGGGACGGCCTCCATCGCGACGACGCCGCCGACATGGTCGCCAGGGCTGGCGTTCGTCGGAATGGTGATGGAGAACGGGATGTCGGCCTGCGCCTTGGGAGGGATCGCCACCGTGCCGGCGCCGACCGCCGTCCACACCCCGATGTCCGACTGCTTCTCGTTGAACTGGCGCAACGCGAACCCGCCGTCGCGCGCGGTGTTGTAGGCGTCCGCGCCGTACACGGTGAAGGTGCGCTCGGTGTCGGTGCGGTTGATCACCCGCACCGAGTCGGTGAGGGTCCGGCCGGCGGGTGACTCGAGGAAGAAGTAGAGCCGGGGGGTGGGCCCGGCGTTGGCCGGTGGGGTGGGCACGACGGCCCACTCGCCGTTGTCCGCCGCAGCGGCCGGCCCGACCGGGACGATGGTCAGCGCGACAGCGGCGACAGCGGCGGCAAAGGCCGCCGCACCGGTGCGGAGGCGACGTGGCCAGAGGGGGTGACGCACGCGGTTCCACCCTTCGACTGGTCGGTGTGGGGCGGCCGGCTCGGCCGACCGCCCCAACCTCAGGGCAATCCTCAGCTCAGGGTGAGCGTGAGGGTCGCGGCGTAGGCACCGGCGAGTTGGTTCGCCGGCACGGAGAGGGACAGCCCGGCCGAGGCGTCGAAGCTGCCGCCCGTACCGGTGGCGCTGGTCGGCGCGGAGCAGAGCGTCGCCGCGTCGACCGTGCCCGGGGTACCGGCCACGGCGGTGACCGCGTTGGTCGCGCCGGCGGTGCCGACGCAGGCCGGCGTCCAGGACAGGTTGCTCTTGGCGATGGTTCCGCCCGGGGTGCCGGTGAAGTCGGTGACCGTGCCGACGAGGCTCCACCCGAAGGTGCTGCCCCGGTAGTCGGTCACCGTGACGGTCGACAGGTTGCCCGTCGTCGTCTGCACGCTGCCACCGACGGTGACGCCGGAGAACGCGATGTTGCCGCTGCCGGCGGCGCGAGCCATCGACAGGTTCCCGGCGGTCACGGTCTGCGACAGGTTGTACGACAGGGTGCAGTTGCCGGTCGTGGCGGAGCCGGTCTTGGCCACGCACGAGTCAGCCGACCCGGTCCAGGCGGAGATCGCGAACAGGGCGCCTGCCTGCGCGCCGACGTACGCGGTGGTGCTGTCCGAAACGGTGAAGGTGGCGTTGATCCCACCGGTGGCGCCGGCCGTGGCCGTCGTCGCCGGGTCGCTCGTCGCGGGCGGCGGCGGGGCGCCGGTGAGCGCCTGGTAGCCGCGGATCGTGACCGTGCTGCCCGGGTTCCAGTTGGTGCCGGTGACCGTCACCACGGTGCCGGAGCCGCCACCGCCGGGGGTGATCGCGATGCCCGGCGAGCCGAGAATCGTGATCGGAACGGAGACCGTGTTGGTCCCGTCCGAGACCGCCAGGGTACGTGCTCCCGTGGTGGCACCGCTGGGCACCGTGAGCGTGCCGGTGCCGGCGCCGGTGGCGTCGGTCGTGCCCGTTCCCGTACCTTCGCCCGTTCCGGTGCCGTTGGCCGCGCGCAGGTTCGCGGTCAGTGCGGTGGACGGCGCGAGACCGCTCACCGCGTAGTTGATGACGTTGCCGGCCCGAGCGGACCCGGTCACGGTCTGGCCGGTCACCGAGGTGACCGAGACCGCGCCACCGAAGACGGTGAAGCTCTCCACGATGGGCGTCGGGGCCGGCGCTGCCTTGTGGTCCCGGTCGCCCGCCGCCGAGCAGTACGTCTTGGCGGTCGGGTTGTTGAGGATCACCCGGTTGACGGTCAGCGTCGCGGCGCCCGTCGCTCCGGCCACGTACGTGCCGGTGGCGGTGATCGGGCCGGTCGGCGCGTTGCCGGGGATCGTACTGGCGGGGTAGTTGGCCTGATTGAGGGTGACCGGGCCGCTCTGCGAGCCGCCCCGCGCCACCTCCACCACGATCGGCACCTCACCGGGGTTGATCACCACCGGGCCGTTGTTCGGACCGGTCGCCGCGGTGAACGTCACCGTCACGGTCTGCCCCGGGCTCGGCGTCGCCGGCGTCTGGGTGAGCCCGAACGAGTCGGCCCAGTTCGTCGGCGAGCTGCCGGTACCGGCGTCGTTGAAGTACAGCCGGCAGCCCAGGTTGCCCGGGGTGGGGCCGTACGCCTGCGCGGGGGACACGCAGACCGCGGTCGCGACGGCGGCCAACGCCACCGCACCAACCGCTGTAGCCGTAGTTCTGAGCAATCCCATTGCGGTCCCGCTCTCCTTCCTGTGGGGAACGGTGCACCCCTGGCCGTCGTTTCGCTGATGGAAACGGCGGTTTCCAAAATTGGATAGGTCTCATAAAGGCAGCCGGCCCGCCCTCCTGTCAATAGCCCGACAGCCAATTTGACGCCGGCCGATCCGATCGACTCGGTGGGCACTGCGGCGTCGTCGGCGGGTTCGGCCTTGGCAGGGCGACGGGGCATGGGGCAGAGTGGGAAACGCTGTTTCCCTTAGGAGGTCCAGGTGCGTTACGTGATCATCGGATGCGGCAACGTCGGCATGGAGCTGGCCCGTCGCTGGATCTCGGCCGGCCACCACGTGGTCGGCACCACCACCTCCGCCGAGCGGGTGCCCGAGCTGACGCCCGTCTGCACCGAGGTGGCGGTCCTCCGTGGCAGCGACCGTGCGGCCGTCGAACAGGCCACCCGGGGCGCCGACGCGGTCGTGCTCACCGTGAGCCCGCGCATCGCCCGAGCCTTCAACGCCGACCAGCGCATCGCCGAGTACGCCGACACGCTCACCGCGTCCGCGCGTACCGCTGCCGCCGCGCACCCCCGGGTGGTCTTCACCAGCTCGGTGTCGGTCTACGGGGCCGGCCGTGGCGCGCTGGTCGACGAGGCCACCCCGGTCACCGACGACCCGGACGCCTCACCCCGCAACTTCATCGCCGCCGAGGCCGCCGTGCTGGCCGCCCCACGCGGCGCCGCGCTGCGGATCCCCGACGTGTACGGGCATCCGCGCGACCTCGACTATCCGACCCGGGTGAAGCTGGCCCACGAGATGCTCGGCGGCAGCGTGCCGTTCTCGGCCGAGGCCCTGCACTATCGCATCGACTATCGCGACGCCGCCGCCGCGCTCGACTTCGTGGTGAGCCACGACCTCACGGGCGTGTTCAACGTGGTACCGGACGCGGTCGTGCCGCAGACCAACCAGGCCGTCCTCGACGAGCTCTGCGCCGCCGGGGGCTGGCCCGCGCTGACCTACCGGGGCGAGATCAGGACCCCGTTCGTGCCGATCAGCTCCGGCAAGCTGCGCGCGGAGGGCTTCGCCTTCGCGCACTGAACGCGGTGCACCTCGGGCTCACCGCCGCCTCCGGTCGGGCCGCCCGTCCGTTGTGGACAGCCAGGCCGACAGCGGCTCAGCTCGCGGTCCCCGCGAGGCGACGCCCGACCAGCCGGCCGAAGGCCATGGCCGGTGTCAGGCACATGCCGGAGCAGAATGCGTTGCCATTGACGGCGGCGGAGCCGATCACCTCACCGACGCCGTACAGGCCGGGGATCGTCGTACCGTCCGCGCGGCGGACCCGCAGCATCTCGTCCACGTCCAGGCCAGCGAACGTGATCAGGGTGACCGGATGGTTCTCCAGCGCGTAGAACGGCGGCTCGACGATCGGCGCCGGCAGGTACGCCCGGCCGAAGTCGGCATCCCGGCCGTCGGCGACGAAACCGTTGTAGCGGGCCACCGTGGCCGAGAGTCCCGCCGGGTCGACGCCGGCCAGCCCGGCGAGCTCCGCCAACCCGGGAGCCCGGTGCACGCCCCGGCGTTGGCCGCACCGGGCGTGCAGCTCGGCCGCGCTCCAGCCGTGCACCATCGGGTACGACTCGCGCAGGGCGGCCGCGTCGAAGACCGTCCAGAAGGTCATCCGGTCGATCGTGGTCAGCACCCGCTCCTTGTGGTCGATGCTGGGGTCGTCCTCGGCGATCCAACGCCGCCCGGCCCGGTCGACGTAGATCTCCCAGGGCGGCCGCTCCGGCGCCACCAGGTTGGGCCGGTGCGCCCAGTCGACCCGAAGGTCGCCGTCGATCGGGGGCAGCCCGCCGAAGGTGGGGATGTAGCGGCCCAGGCCTTGCAGGCCGGCGCCGACCGACCGGCCCATGAGCAGACCGTCGCCGGTCGACGTGGGCGCCGCCGAGGTGGTCAGCGGGGCACCCTCCAGCTCGGCGAACAGCTCCGGCGCGTACCCGAATCCGCCGGTGGCGAGCACCACGGCGGGCGCCCGCCACCGCGCGCCGTCGGCCGTGGCAACCCCGACCACCGCGCCGCCCTCGGTCAGCAGTTCGGTGACGCGCACCCCGCAGCGCAGATCGATGCGGCCGGCGGCCCGATGCGCGTCGAGCATCGGGCGCAGCGCGGCCAGGATCGCCGGACCGCCGGGGACGGTGGTGGCGTGGATGGTCCGCGGCGTGCGGTACGGCTCGTGCCCGTACACGATGCGGGGGGTGCCCGGATCGACGATGAGCCCGGCGGCGAGCAGCCACTCCAGCACCGCCGGCTGTTCGCGCAGCGCCAGCCGGGTCAGGTCGGCCCGCGCGGTGCCCCGGCTGATCCGCCAGATGTCGTCGAAGTGCCGCTCGGGGTCGTCGCTGATGCCCCGCGCACGCTGCAGCGAGAAGCCGCCGGCGGACAGGTGCCCGCCCGAGTACGGCAGGGCGCCCCCGACGTCCGACGCCTTCTCCAGCAGCAGCACGGTGCCGCCCGCGTCGGCGGCGGCGATGGCACAGGCCAGGCCACCCGGCCCGGCGCCCACAACGATCACGGTCGGCACACCAGCCTCCGGCACTCCAGTCGCGTTTCCATGGAAGTAACAGTGTTTCCATTTGATCCGCGTGCCGTCAACCGTTGTCGGCTGATGGATCGCCGACGTCGAAGCAGAACTCTCGGACATGTCGCCGCCTGGGCACCTACCGTCGAGGCGACGGGCAGACCAGCGGCGTAAGGGGTCACGTGATGACAACCGGGGACGAGGCGTCGGTCTCGCGTCGAGACAGCGGCGGGTTTCTGCGATGGGTGGAACTGATGGATGGCGACGGAGACATGTCCGTCTATCCGTTCACGCTGCCCGTCGTCGCCGGACTGCGGGCGGGCGGCCGGTTGACCCTGGATCCGGCGGTGACCTTCCTGACCGGAGACAACGGCACGGGCAAGTCGACGCTCATCGAGGCGATCGCGGTAGCGGCGGGGTTCAACCCCGAGGGCGGATCCACCAACTTCCGGTTCAGCACGCGCGCCACCGAATCATCTCTTGGCGAGCGCCTGCAACTGGTCCGCGGCATCAGGAAGCCACGCACCGGGTTCTTCCTTCGCGCCGAGTCGTTCTACAACGTGGCCAGCGAGATCGACCGACTCGGCGTCGTCGACGGGTACGGCGGCACCAGCCTGCACGAACGATCCCACGGAGAGTCGTTTCTCGACGTCGCCACCCACCGGTTCAAGCCACGAGGCCTGTACCTGCTCGACGAACCGGAAGCCGCCCTGTCCGTGCACGGCTGCCTGGCGATGCTCACCCGCATCCGCGACCTCACCCAGGCCGGATCCCAGTTCATCGTCGCCACCCACTCCCCCATCCTGCTGGCCGTTCCGCACGCCCGGATCCTGCAGATCGAACCCAGCGGCACCATCAGTCACGTCGACTATGACGACGCACAGCCGGTGCTGCTGACCCGATCGTTCCTGGCCAACCCGCAGCGGTACCTGCACCACCTGTTCCACGACGACAGCTGACCCAGCCAGGAGCAGGCAGGCAGAGTCGACCGCCTGCCGATGACCGAGGTAACACCGATCTCGCTCATCGGAGCACACGGCCCGACCCCACTGCAGGACATCTTCGCCGGCCGAGACCAACTCGTCGTCTACCGGCACATGTGGCACCTCGGAAAGCCGTTCGAGGATCAGTGCGAAGGCTGCACCGCCACCATCTGGGACTTCCAGAATGCGGCCTACCTTGAAGAGCGCGGCATCTCCTTCGCGGTCTTCTGCGAGGGGCCGTACGAGGAGGTGGCCCCCTTTCGGGACTTCATGGGCTACACGCACCCGTGGTATTCCACATACGGCATCGAGGACCCCGCCTACGCCGGCGGCGGCGAGATCGCGTGCCTCCTGCACCGGGACGACCGGTTCTTCCTGACGTACGAGACGACCGGCCGGGGCGTCGAAGCGATCATGTCGTCGCACAAGCTGCTCGACATGACCGCCTACGGCCGGCAGGAGGTTTGGGAGGACTCACCGGAGGGCTGGCCGCAGGAACCGACCTACACGAGGTGGCGCAGCGACGGCCGACCCGTACCGCAGTGGACCAGGCCGGGAGCCGGGCGGGTCGGGGCACAGCACCAGCAGCACTGCCACTGACGGACGCCGGGCGATCACATCGCCCGCACCGGTGCGGTATCCCGGGCGAAGCGCAGCAGCGCGGTGAACGCCAGCGCGGACGTCACCGCTCCGCCGGCGAGGCGTACCCAGTGGCCGGCGACGAACTCCTCGGCGACCTGACGTAGGTACTCCGGGGAGTGCGTGCCGACCGGGTCGACGAACATGATCTCGTTGCGCGGCCAGAAGAAGACCACGGAGAACAGGAACTCGCAGGCGATGAAGGCCGCGGCGGCGCCGGCGACGTACCAGCGCAGCCGGCGGTTGCGCCAGGTGAGCGCAATCCCGGCGAGGCAGCTCAGCACGACCGTGGCGCCCAGCGGCGGGAAGTAGTCGCTCGGACCGCCTGCGACCAGGAACTCACGGGCCCGGTCCAGCGACGCGGGCGCGTCGCCGAAGATATTTGGGTAGAGCATCACGGTCTCGGCGGCGACCCCACCGAAGGACATCATCGCCGTCCAGACGAGCACGATGAGGACGAGCCACGTCAGCTTGGTACGGGACACAGCGGCACTTCTCCTTGGTTCTGCCCCTCGAGGACACGGTCTGTGTTGTCGCTGTCGACGCTAGGTCGGCAATTCGGGACCGTCTGCCGCGTAGCCGCGCGAGCTGGCATCGCTTCTCGACGTACGCGCCGGGGCGGAGGTGTTGCCTGCGGACGGCAGCGGCCCGGGCCCGCGTCCACTTAGGCTCACGGACGTGCAGGCCATGTCACCCACCCGAACCGAGGCGCTGCTCGCCGTGGCGATCCTGGGCCTGATCACGGCGGCGGTGGTGACCGATGACGCGTCGGCCGCCCGCGCGGCGATCGCCGGCGGATTCGGGGTCGGTTTGGCCGTACTGCTGCTGGTGGCCCGGCGTTGGCCGGTTCCCGCGCTGCTGGCGACGGCCGCCGGAATCCTCGGCTACTACGCGCTGGAGCTGCCGCCGGTCGGCCTGGCCGCCCCGGCCGCCGCCATCCTCTACGTGGCCGCAGAGCGGGGCCGGGTGGTCCCGGCCGCCGCCGTCGGCGGGAGTCTGCTGGCCGTTTCGGTGGCCACCCGGCTGATCGAGGGGGACGACATCTCCGTCGTGATCGGGGCTGATCTCGGCTCCGGGGCGGCTCTGATGCTCGCTGTCATCGCACTCGGTGACGCCGTTCGCAACCGGCGTTCGCTGCGGGCCGCCCTGGTTCGGCAGGCCGCCGCGGCGGCCGAAGAGCGCCGTCGGGAGGCCGCCCGGCAGGTCGAGGCGGAGCGGCTGCGCATCGCCCGGGAGGTGCACGACACGCTCGGACACACGATGTCGGTGATCACCTTGCAGTCGGCCGTGGCGCGGGAGGCACTCGCCGATGCCGAGCCCGGGCAGGCCGAGACCGCCCTGGCCGCGATCCACTCGGTGAGCGGCAGCGCCATGGCCGAGCTGCGCGCGACGCTGGGCACGCTGCGCCGCGAGCCCGGGCCGCGCGAGCCGGCCCCCGGCTTCGCCCAGCTGCGTACGCTCGTTGACGGCGTCCGCCGCGGTGGGCTGCCGGTCGAGTTGCGTCTCGCCGGCCCGGTCGACGCGCTGCCCACGGTGGTGGGCAGCACCGTCTACCGGATCGTGCAGGAGGCACTGACCAACGTGCTGCGCCACGCGCGGGCCACCCGCGTCGCGGTGACGATCCGGGCGACGCCGGCCCGGCTGTCGCTGGAGGTCGTCGACGACGGCCGTGGCTCGTCCGCCGGCGGCGTAGCAGGTGAGCGCGGTCAGGGCCTGCGCGGTATGTCGGAGCGGGTCGCCCTGCTCGGCGGCACCGTCGATGCCGCCGACGTCGATGGCGGCGGCTTCCGGGTGTCGGTCCGCCTGCCGCTGGCCGGGATCCCCGCGTGAGCAAGGTACGGGTCGTCCTCGTCGACGACCAGTACCTGGTGCGCACCGGACTCCGCGCGCTGCTGGAGCGCGCCTCGGACATCACCGTGGTCGGCGAGGCCGGCGACGGTCGGGCCGGTGTGGCCGTCGTGCGTGAGCAGCGGCCCGACCTCGTCCTGATGGACGTCCGGATGCCCGGCGGCGACGGACTCGATGCGACCCGCCGGATCCTCACCGACCCGCTGCTGGCCGATGTCAGGGTGGTCATGCTGACCACCTTCGATGACGACGAGTACCTCTTCGAGGCCATCCGCGCCGGCGCCGCCGGCTTCCTGCTCAAGGACACCCCGCCCGACGCCCTGCGGGACGCCGTCCGCGTGGTGGCCGGCGGGGACGCGCTGCTGTCACCGGCGGTGACCCGGCGGGTGATCACCGCGGCGGCCCGCTCCTCCGTTGGGGACCCGGCGCGGCTGGACGGGCTCACCGGACGGGAACGCGACGTCCTCGCGCAGGTCGGCACCGGTCGGTCGAATGTGGAGATCGGGGCGGCCCTGCACCTCAGCCCGGACACCGCCCGCACCTACGTGAGTCGCCTTCTGCACAAGCTGAACGCCCGGGACCGCGCCCAGCTCGTGGTCATCGCGTACGAGAGCGGGCTGGTCCGCCCCGGCGACGGCTGAGCCCGGGTCGGCGAGCATCGGGTCATCAGTCGCCGTCGCCACGGTGACGAACAGGCCACCTGGGTGGTTGTCCGGGGCGGGACGGTTCTGTCCACCGGCGGTCCTCGCACCGTCCGAGGACCGCCAGCGGACAGCCGCCTGGCTAACTGCCGAGTGTGACGTGCAGGATCTTCTCGTTGCTGTTGTTCGGGGTGCTGTCCTTGTCACCGAGGTTCGTGGTGGTCAGCCAGAGGCCGCCGTCGGGTGCGGGTTCCACGGTGCGCAGGCGGCCGTAGGTGCCGTTGAAGTAGGTCTGCACATTCGTCAGACTGCCGCCGCTGATCACCGCGCGGTACATCCGAGCGCCACGCGCGCAGGCCACGTAGAGCGCGTCGCGCACGATAGCTATGCCGGAGCAGGAGCCCTCGGCGGTGGGGTAGGTGCGCGCCGGCGCGATGAAACCGGGCGTGTTGCAGGTGCCGCTGGTGCCCTCACACGCCGGCCAGCCGTAGTTGCCGCCCCTGGTGATCAGGTTGGTCTCATCCATGACCGCATTGCCGAACTCCTGCTCCCACAGCCGACCCTGTGAGTCGAACGCCAGGCCCTGCGGATTGCGGTGACCGTAGCTCCACACGTAGTTGCCGAACGGGTTGTCCGAGGGGACGCCGCCGTCCGGGTTGAGTCGCAGGATCTTGCCCTCGAGACTGGACCTGTCCTGCGCGTAGTTGCCGTTCTGCGCGTCACCCGTGCTGGCGTAGAGCTTGCCGTCCGGGCCGAAGCGCAGGCGGCCGCCGTCGTGGAACTTGTTGCGTCGGATTCCGCTGATCAGAATCTGCTCGGTGGCGGTATCGAGCCGGTCGTTCTCGATCTTGATCCGGACGATCCGGTTGTCGCTCGGCGAGGTGTGCATGATGTAGAGCCAGTGGTCGCTGGCGAAGCCGGCCGAGATCGCCAGGCCGAGGAGGCCACCCTCGCCGTCGGTGCTCTGCACGTTCGGCACGGTGCCCACCGTGGTCTTCGCCCCGGTGGTGGGGTTGAGATGGATGATGTCGTGCGCGTCGCGGCGGTTGTACAGGACCGTCCCGTCGGGCAGTGTCACCAGCCCCCAGGGGATGTCGGTGTCGGTGGTGACCTGTCGCACCGTGCACACCGCACTGCCGCACGCCGCGCCGGTGGTCACCGTGATGGTGTTACTACGCGCCGAGGCGTTGTCCTGCGCGTCGCGAGCCACCACGTGGTACTGGTAGCTCCGGTTGGCGGCCAGCCCGCTGTCGATGAAGGTGGTGGACGGAGGGGCGCCGGTGACCGTGCCGACCTTCGCGCCATCCCGGAAGATGTCGTAGGCGCGGACCCCGATGTTGTCCGTCGACGCGATCCATCGCACCGTCACGGTGGTGCCCGAGGCCGATCCGGTGAGCTGTGTCGGCGCCGTCGGCGGCACCGTGTCGGCCTGGCACTGCGGTGGGGTGATGGTCACCGTGGCACTGGCCTGCGACACGTTGCCGGCGGCGTCGCGTGCGTTGACGTACAGGCCCCACGTCGCTCCTGGGACCACCGTGAGACCGGTGGACAGCGTGCCGCCGTTCACCGACTTCATCAATTGGCCGTCGTGGTAGATGTCGTAGAACGCCACCGCGACGTTGTCCGTCGAGGCGTTCCACGCGAACGTCACGGAGTTGCACGTGAGTCCGCTCACCCGTGGGCTGCCTGGCACCGACGGCGGCTGACTGTCGGCGCTGCCCAGGGACGTCGTCCAGCGCTGGTTGGCCTGCCCGTTGCAGGTCCAGAGGCCGACCAGGGTGCCATTCGCGGTGCCCGCGCCGGTCACGTCCAGGCACAGGCCCGACTGCACGCCGATGATGCTGCCGTCGGCGTTGATTCGCCAACGCTGGTTGTCACCGCCGTTGCAGCCGTAGATCTGCAACGCGGCCGGCGCGGTGGTGTCACGGCCGACCACGTCCAGGCACATCGTCGCGTCGTACACCCGCAACTCGCCGGCCGCGGTGAGGGTCCACGCCTGGTTGGCCTGCCCGTTGCAGTCGTAGATGTTGACCCCCGCACCGGCGGTCCTGGAATTGCCCACCACATCCAGGCAGCGACCCGAAGCGGCACCGACCACGGTCGAGGGGCCGGCGGCCGACGCCGGCACACCGATGGCCACCGTCAGCAGCGTCACCGCGGCCACCGCTGCCGCCAACATCCGTGGACGCGAGCGCCACCGTTCGGTCCACGCGAACATTCGCATTCGTCCTCCAGGGGTTGAGTCGTGGCAGGAATGCCGGTTCATCGCACAGACCAGCGCTGGCACTGGTGTTGTTGCGCTCCTGGAGTTCGACGAAGCGTCCCGGTGCGGACGAGCGCTGGCACCGGTGCGGGCGCCGCGTTCACCCCCGGCACGGCCAGCCGGAGCGAGGTCGACCATAGGCCGATAGAGCCAATCAGATACGTACATTAATCGATTGTCAACGATGTCACTCGACCGGGTGCATCGTCGGGAGCGGATCAGGCGACGGCGGTGGTCATCCGGCGTACCGCCTCGGTGATCAGCTCCGGGGCGGTGGCCAGATTCAGCCGGACGTGGCCGCCGCCGCCGGTGCCGAAGGCCAGACCGGAGTTGAGCGCGACCCGGCCACGGTCGAGGAACACGGCGGCGGGGTCGTCGCCGAGGCCCAGGGCACGGCAGTCGAGCCAGGCGAGATAGGTGGCCTGACCGGGGTGGTAACGGATTGCCGGCAGGTGCTCGGCGAGCAGCGCGGCGAGGAGCCGACGGTTGTCGTCCAGGCCGGTCAACAAGGCGTCGAGCCACTCGCCGCCGTCGCGGAAGGCGGCGGTGTGAGCGATCACGCCGAGGTGGCTGGTGCTGACGCTCGCCCCGAACGGAACGCGGGCGAGATCTCCGGCCGCGGCCGGGCCGGCAATGAGGAGCGCACCGCGCAGGCCGGCCAGGTTCCACCCCTTGGAGGCCGACATCAGCGACAGGCCGTTCTCCGCGCCGGGCACCGAGAGGTACGGCACGAACCGCGCTCCCCCCACCACCACCGGCGCGTGGATCTCGTCGGCGACCACCCGCACCCCGTGCCGCTCGGCCAGACTGGCGACGGCGGCCAACTCGTCCGCGGAGTGCAGGACGCCGGTCGGGTTGTGCGGGCTGCACAGCAGGTACACCGCTGGCCGCCCACCGGCCCGAGCCTGCCGGAACGCCTCCTCCAGTGCGCCGAAGTCGATCCGCAGGTCCTCGCCGAGCGGCGCCTCCACGATCCGGCGGCCGGCGTGCGCCACGAACTCGTAGAACGGCGGGTAGACCGGGCAGTTGACGACCACCGCGTCCCCCGGCTCGGTGACCAGCCGCAGCACCTCGCCGACGCCGTGCATCACGTCGGGCACCAGCGCCGTGCGCTCCACGGCCAGCCCGTCCCAACCCCACCGACGCCGGGCGAACTCGGCCAGCGCCCGCGGGTACGCCGTACCGGCGGTGTAGCCGGTGTCACCGCGCGCGACAGCGTCGGTGATCGCCCGCGCCACCGGCTCGGCCAGCGGCACGTCCATCTCCGCCACCCAGAGCGGCAGCACGTCGTCGGGGTACTCCCGCCACTTGAGACTCGTCCGTTGCCGAAGCTGGTCGATCGTGAGCTGGCGAAGCGGATTCACGGCGTTTCGGGCACCACTGAGCACACCACTCATGGCCGAAGCCTATTCCGCTCCCGGCCACCTCGCGATCACGGCTGAGGGTGGAGGTGGCACCCACGCGCCCAGGCGGTGCCTCTTGACGTTGCGAGCCCCGACCCTCTATCGCCAATCATCGATTGATGGTAATAATCTTCGCAGCGCTCACTCTCTAGCAAGATTTCTTTCAGACGGAGGCGACGATGAGGATCATCGCTGGCTGGCTTGCGGGGCTCACTGTTGCCGCAGGACTGGTGGCACCGGCCACCGCGACTGCTGTGGCCGCGACACCCGCGCAGGCATCCACCGCAGCGACGCAGCTGGCCGCCGGCCCGCAACCAGGCACCTTCACTGGCCGGGGATTCGACACCTGCGCTGCCCCGTCACCGGCTGCGATGAACGCGTGGCGGGCCAGTTCGCCCTACGGCGCGGTCGGCATCTACATCAGCGGGGCCAGCCGCTCCTGCGCCCAGCCCAACCTCAGCGCGACCTGGGTGGCCAATCAGACGAGCAACGGATGGCGGCTGATCCCCATCGAACTGGGGTACCAGGCACCGTGTGGCACCCGCACGCCGAAGATGTCCGCCGATGCCACCGTCGCCCGGTCACAAGGCGCCTCCGCGGCGAACAGCGCCGCGAACGCAGCCCAGGCACTGGGCATTGGCAGTGCGAGCACCATCTACAACGACATCGAGCAGTACCCGTCGAACGCGTCGTGCCGGGCAGCCGTCCTGTCGTTCCTGTCCGGCTGGGTCGAGCAACTGCACGTACGCGGCTACCTCGCTGGCATGTACTCCAGCGGCTCGTCCGGCATCAAGGACGTCTGCGACGCGTACGGCAACCCGACCTACACGCGACTCGACCAGATCTGGATCGCCTGGTGGAACGGGGTGGCTGACACGGACGCCGGAAGTTACTGCGCCGATGCCTACTACGCGAACCACCAGCGCCTGCACCAGTACGCCGGCGACGTCACCGAGACGTGGGGCGGCGTGACGATGAACATCGACCGCAACTACCTCGACGTGAGGGTTACCCAGACCCCGCCGCAGCAGTGGACCGCCACCATCGACAACAGCACCTCGGGCGGATTCACGGCGAGCGCAGACTGGGGCACGTCGGCCTACTCCGGCCAACGGTTTGGCACCGACTACCGATTCGCCACCCCGTTGTCCTCCAGCGACGTCGCCTGGTACAGGTCGACCATCCCGGCCACCGGAAACTACGAGATCTCGGTCTGGTACCCGGCCGACGCCGGCTACAACAACCAGACGCCATACCTTGTAGCGACCACAACCGGGAACAGGTCCGTGTCCGTCGACCAGCGGGCCAACGGCGGTCGGTGGGTCTCCATCGGCGTGTTCGCCCTGTCCGCGGGCACGGGCAACAAGGTCGGCGTGAGCCGCTGGACCAGCGGCACCGGAATCGTGGTCGCCGACGCGGTGCGGATCACCCGGGTCTGAACCCCCTCGCCGACGGTCGGGTACGCCGGAACCGCGTGCCACAACCGATCCAGCGGGACCTCACCGACGATGGCGGTCATGTCAGTTGCCCTTCGCGCTGTGGCCGAGGCGGAAGGCGGCGATGAGGAAGAAGATGGCGCCGGGAATGGCGTAGCCAGCCGCGTTGGTCAGCGACGGGTTGTCCGCAGCAGCATTGGCGATGAAGGACCCACCAGCCAGGACCGAGATGCCACCGCTGATGATCATCGGCCACTGGCCGCCCATCTTGCGACGGCTGACACCCACGGCCAACTGGACCAGACCGGCCACGATCGCCCAGGCGCCCCACACCCGCAGGACAGCGGGGATACCGGACGCGGAGGCGACACCCACGCCGACGGCGGCGATCAGGCTGACCGCGACGTTCGCGTACAGCAGGGCCGGCGAGCCTGCGGTACGCGAGAAACGAAGATCGTAGATGGCAGCGCCCACGTCGAACAGCGGGTAGAGCACGAACAGCACCACAGTGAGCGGGCCGATCTCCTTGGCGGTAGCGATCGTCACGCCGGCCCACACGATGGCGAACGCGAAGCGGGTGAAGTACAGCCGCCGCAGTGCGGATGCGGCCTGGGAGATGCCGGGCGAAGCAGCAATGGTGGTCACGGGTGACCCTTTCACAAGAGGGGGACCGAACGTTCTGTCGACCCAGCATGGCAAGCCAGCTTCACACTGTCAAGACCGAACGTTCTATCTGCTAAGGTGGGGTGTATGACGCGCGGCGAACCCGACACCCGGCCCTCTGAGGCGCGACTCCGGCTCCTCACCGCGGCAACCAGGATCTTCTACGCGGAGGGCATCCATTCCGTCGGCGTTGACCGGATCATCGCCGAGGCGAAAGTGACCCGGGCCACCTTCTACCGGCACTTCCCCGGCAAGGAAGACCTCATTCTCGCCTACCTGCGTGAGGTGCATCAGATGGATCGCGGCGCGGTCGACGCGGCCATCGCCACCAACACATCGCCGATTGACCCCCTCCTGGCCATTGCTGGCTCCATCGCTCAGAACATTCAGTCCCCCGGGTTCCGTGGGTGCGCCTTCCTGAACGCCGCAGCGGAGTATCCCGACCCGAACCATCCCGTGCACCAGGAGATCATCGCCCACCGGCAATGGTTCCTGGACACGCTCACCGTGCTGATGGCGCAGGTCCACGAGGAGACGGCGGATCCCGCCGCCCGCCATTTCGTCATGCTCCGCGACGGCGCCATGGCAGCCGGATGCCTTTTCGACCCCTCGCTGGTGTCCGAGACCTTCCTCCGCGGGGTCGAAGGACTACTCCGGATCAATGCGGAGCGCCAGTCAACCGAATCCGCCCGCTAGTACTGCAAGAGAGACGCCACGCCACCCGGAAGCTCCGAGGTGCACGGTCGACCAGGCTCGGTTCAACGATGGGCACGACGGACCCCGATCCCTGTTTCGGTCCGGGCGGTCGCGCAACTCAGGCCGACCGGAGGCAGAAGGGGTGCCCGGCCGGGCTGGCATAGACCCGGCCGCCCTTCTGTGCAGCGGGGTCGACGTCATCGGTGGGCCGCAGCCGACGCGCACCGGCCTGGAGTGCCAGCATGTCCGCGGCGGCGAGGTCGTCGGTCGTCAGGTCGACGTGCATCTGCTGGGCGTTGCCCTCAGGCCAGGTCGGGGGGACATGCCCCGGCGCCAACTGGATCACTACCGCGGGAAACCCCTCGATGCGCAGGAAGTGGTGGGTTGCGGTCTTCACGATCGAGCCGCCCAGCAGTTGGTGCCAGAACGCGCTCTCGGGTTGCAGTTCGCCGGCATCGATGATGATGGCGCTGAGGTTGATGTTCATGCTGCTCGTCCGATCTGTTCGGGTTCGGCTTACACAACCGGGATGATGCCGCCGTCGACGCGGAACTCGGCTCCCGTGAGCCACTTCGCACGTCTGGAGGCAAGGAACGCGATCATTTCCGCGACGTCCTCGGGATCGCCGGGGCGGCCCATTGGCACGTTCAGGCGATCCACGATCTGCTGTTTGACCTGCTCCACGGCGATACCCTGCTGGTCCGCCATCTGCTGCAGGTGCTCTGCGGCACCTTGGGTGACCACGAAGCCCGGCAGGACACACACCACTCGCACCCCGTGCTCGCCCACCTCCGTCGCCAGTTCGCGGCTGTAGGCGTTGAGGGCTGCTTTCGCTGCGGCGTAGGACGCCTCGGCGCGCTGCGGTAGGCGGCTCGCGATCGACGAGACGTGCACGACGACACCGGACCCGCGCTCGACCATTCCCGGGACCAGTGCCCGGTCGAGCCGGACGGCACTCAACAGGTTCATTGCCAGGTCGGCATGCCACGATCCGTCGGACCGCTGCAGCGTCGGCGCCGGGGCGCTGGCAGCGCCCGCATTGCTCACCAGGACATCCACCCCGCCGACGCTGTCGAGGACTCGCCGGCCGAGCTGCGCGACACCTTCCTCGGTGGCGAGGTCGGCGGGGATGAAGGTGGCCCGCAGATCCGCTGGGGGTGTGCTGCGGGAGGCGGTCAGCACCGTCGCGCCGGCTGCCGCGAAGCGGCGGGCCGTCGCCTCGCCCAGGCCACGGCTGCCGCCGGTGACCAGCACTCGAAGGCCGCTGAGGCCGTCGTCCGAGAACGTCATGAGTCATCCCGTCCAGTAAGGTGAAGCTGACTCCGGAAAACTAGCATAAGCGGAGTCAGACTCATCTTATGGAGGCCGTGTTGTCGTCGTCACGTCCGCTGCGCGCTGATGCGCGGCGTAACCGCGAAGCTCTCCTGACCGCGGCGCGCGAGGCGTTCCTCAGCAAGGAGGCCGACGCGCACGTCGAGGACATCGCCCGCAGCGCCGGCGTTGCGGTCGGAACGCTCTACCGCCACTTCGAGACCCGTGAAGCCCTCATCGAGGAGGTCTACCGCCAGGAGGTCGACGAGCTTTGCGCCGCGCCCGCGGAGCTCCTTGACCGGCACGCCCCGGACGAGGCCCTGCGGCGCTTCCTACTGCTACTGGTAGAGCATGCCGCCGTCGGCAAGGGGATGGCGGTCGCCTTGGGGAGCATCATGGCGACGGACTCGCCAGTCTTCGACGACGCCCGCCGACAGATGGCACAAGCTCTCGATCGGCTGCTCGACGCAGGCTCGGTGGCTGGTTCCATCCGCGGCGATGTCGGCGGGCGTACCCTGCTTCGTGCGCTGGGCGCCATCTGCGGAATGCACGCCACGGACGGCTGGACGGACGAAGCCGTGCGCATCACGGCGATCCTCTTCGACGGGCTGCGGTGTGGCGTAAGAAATCCAGGTTGAGTCGACGCACACCGCGCTGCCGAGGTGCGCGTCGGTGTTACGCGGCGAGGCGGGCGATCGCGGCGATCGATCGGTCTACGTCTGCTTCGGTCGTGGTGGCGTTCGATACCGAGATTCGCATCAGCCGCCGTCCTCGCCACGTTGTCCCGCCTACCCAGCAGGTGCCGTCAGCCTGGACCGCGGCCACCACCCGGTCGGTGCGCGCGTCGTCGCCGAAGCCGACCAGCACCTGGTTGAGGACCACCTCGTTCGCCACCTCGAACCCGGCCCTGCTCAGGCCAGCTGCGAACCGGCGAGCCAGTTCGCAGCAGCGGTCGACCAGCGCGGCGACCCCGTCGCTGCCCAGCTCCTGCAGCCCGGCCCAGACGGCGAACCCACGGGCCCGCCGTGAGGACTCGGCAGTGAAATCGGCTCCTGCCGGTGCGCCACCGGAACCGACCAGGTACGCGGCGCTGTAGGACATCGCCGCCGCGTGTACGTCCGGCCGGGAGCAGAACGCGAACGCCGAGTCGTACGGCAGATTGAGCCACTTGTGGCCGTCGCAGGCCCACGAATCCGCCAGCTCCAGCCCGTCCACCAGATGCCGGGTCGCAGGGCTCGCCGCCGCCCACAGCCCGAAGGCCCCGTCCACGTGCACCCATCCACCGTGCCGCTGGACCAGCTCGCAGGCCTCCCGGAGCTGGTCGCAGGCGCCGGTGTTCACGTTCCCGGCCTGCAGGCACACGATGGTGGGGCCGGACGAGCCGGCCCGCAGCGCCTCCCGTAGCGAGTTGAGGTCGATGGCGCCGTTAGGCCCTGGGGACACCTGGTGCACCACGTCGGTGCCGAGGCCGAGCAGACGCAGCGACCGGTCGATGGTCCCGTGCCGCTCCTGACCAGCGATCACCCGGATCGGTGACGCCCCGAGCAGCCCGCGCCGTTCCACGTCCCAGCCCGCGTCCGCCAGCACCTGGTGCCGGGCGGCGGCGAGCCCGGCGGTGTTGGCCGCCTGGGCACCGGTGACGAACCCGACCGACGCCGACGCCGGGATCCCCAGCAATTCCTTCAACCAACCACCGGCGGCAGCTTCGGCCGCGATGGCGGCCGGCGACGTGACGGCGTTGGTCGCGAGCTGGTCCCAACCAGCGGCGACGATGTCCGCCGCGGTCGCCGCCGGCAACGCGCCGCCGACCACGAACCCGAAGTACCGCGGGCCGGCGCTGGCCACCAGCCCCGGCTCGGCCGCGGCGATCAGGTCCGCAAGCACCTGCTCCGGCGGGCGCGACGCGGAGGGCAGTGGGCCGGAGAAGGCCCTGGTCAGCGCCGCCTGGTCGACGGGAACTCCGACCGGGCGCTCCGATAGCGACGCTCGGTAGTCGGCTACATGCTCGGCGGCCGAGCGGAACAGGTGCCCGAAGTCTGCCACCGACCCAACCTATCCCGGAGCCATCGCGCCATCGAGTCGCCGGGGCTGGTAGCGGTGCACAGCCGCGCGATCACGCCTCGGAGTCGCGATCGCCGGATGCCTCCCGCCCAATCGGCGAGGCGGACGTCTCGAGCGGCCGTCCCCGGCTTCGCAGCGCGTCGAGCAGCGTGACCAGCGCCAGCACTCCGGCCACCACGCTCAGCCCGACCATCGGCGCCCAGTGGGCCAACGCTGGCGTGAACAGCAGTATGGCCGCCAAGCCGATCATCTGGGGTCGTGAAACCCGACCGAAGATCTCGTGTTCCAGCCGCATACGAGCGACGAGGAAGAGCACTGGACCGCCCACCACGAACAGAAGCCAACTGGGCCGCGGCGGCCCGTACGGCTGATCGATCACCAGCTCGTAGCCAACCGAGGTGACGAGCACGCTGAGCACGATCAGCAGATGCGTCCGTTCCGACACCGCGCCCAGCCGGCCGGGCATACCCGCCCGATCGAACGCCTCGGTCAGCAGCAGACCGGCGCGGTGGAAGTAGATCCGCCAGAGCAGCGCGCTGGTGGCGAACGCGACCGCGAAGGCGGCGGCCCGCTCCCCCGAGTAGTCCGTGCCGCCGAAAACCACACCGATGACCAAAATCGACTCACCGAGTGCGATGAGAAACATCTGCTGGTAACGGTCGGCAAGATGCGTCCCAGCGATCCGCCAGCGGCCCACCCTGGATGCCCCGAGCCACGGCAGCGGCCAGCCCAGGGCCCAGGCGAGGTAGTCGACAGCGAGGGCGGCCGCCCACAGCGGCAGGCGAAGATGGTCCGGACCCAACGCGCCGGCCAGCCACAGCGGCGCGCTCGCCGAAGCCCATACGGCAAGCCGGATCGGCACGAGCCGTCGCGGATGGCCACGCAGCGCGGCGGCGACCACCAGCGGCCGCACCACCATCACCATCAGGTATGCGACCGTGAACGGCAGTGCTCGCTCCTCCATGGCGCGGGGCAGCGTCACCGCCATGACCAGGCCGGCGAACATGGTGCCGACCACGACGGCCTGGATGATCGGCTGCTCTGGTTCGTAGCGACTGGTGATCCAGGCGGTGTGCGACCAGATCAGCCAGAGTGCCAAGAAGAGCAGCAGGGTACGACCGAACCCTGTGACGAGCGCCCAGCCAGTGTCATCGCTCAGGTCGGCGAATCGTTGCGTGACCCGGGTGAGGGCCACAACGAAGGCCAGGTCGAAGAAGAGCTCCAGGAACGTTGCGCGGCCCGAACTCGTGGGAGGGCGCAGCAGTTCGGCACCCCTCCCCGCCGCCATCGTCCGCCTCCGTTCGCCCCTTGCCGCACCAACGAGCCGGCGCCAAGGGAGTTGCGTCAGTCCACGACGGTGTCCCCCTCGCCCGCGCCGCATCGACACTCGCCAACCACCGGAACCTCAACTGGGCACGGACCATCGCTAGGATCTTGATCGCGACCCGCTTTCCCGCAGCCCTGTCGGGCGATCTGAGCAACTGGTAGCCGGTCCGGTCAGCGCGGCAGCGAGCGCAGCGCATCCACCACGGCGTCGGGCGCCCGCAGCGGCACGAAGTGGTCGGCGCCGGGTATTCGCACAAGGCGGCAGCCGGGAATGCGCCGCGCGGCCTCGACGCAGGACGGGACGAACGACCGGCGTTCGAGATCGCCGAGCAGCAGCACGCAGGGAGTAGCAACGTCCTCGAGCCGGGACCACGCGTCGCCGTCATCGACGAAGGTATCGCCCCAGTTGAGCCAGAACCGGACCGCCGAACGCAGCAGATCGACGACGAGCGGGTCGCGGCCGGCCCGGGCCCACCGGGCGACACCCTGCTCGACGAAGGTCTCCGGGTCGGCGCTGTCCGGCTCGTCGTCGGGATCGTGGGAGGGCGGGGCGCCGGAAATGCCGGGGCATGCCAGCACCATCCCGCGAACCCGATCCGGCTCGGCGAGGGCGAGGTCGAGCGCTGTACCGCCGCCCATGCTGCAACCGACGAACAATGCCGGCCCGACGGCGAGCCGGTCAAGCACCCGACGCAGGTCGTCCACCCGGGAGAATTGCCCGGCCGGCGGCGCGGAGCGGCCGAAGCCCCGCGCGTCGTACCGGATCAGCCGGTGCTGCCCGGCGAGTCGCTCCCAGACGGGGTTCCAGATGCGAGAGTCGCCCACGCCCGGGTGCAGTAGCACGACCGGTGGCAGGTCGCCCCCGGTGTCCTCGGCCCAGACAGACCCGTCCCTCACATTGATCAACTGCCCCATGGCGACGAGCCTCCCACACGGGCGGCGCTCAGGCGCGGGGATATCGGTGTGTTCTCCTGAGCGGCGCGGCCGAGATTTCGCCAGGCCAGTTGAGCCGGGTTTCGCATATCTCGTCGCGCGTGAAGGGTCCGCCGGATTCGACGCGAAGAGAATCATGCCCGGTCGGTGCCGATCCGGCGACCCCGCGTTCCGCGAGACGCTCGCCGACGGGCAGCGGCCCGAGAAGGCCCCGTGCACCAACTACCGCTGAGCACCTCCCGCGCATCCGATCACGCGGTTGGACGGTCCGGCCGGGAGTCCGCTTGCCGCCGTCCAACCAGGCGTTGGCTCCCACCTCGGCCTGAGGGAACGGCGCCGGCCGGTCGCGTCGCCAGCCGCCTGCAACACGGACAGGATCTTGTCCCAGGTCCCGTCCTCCGCCATCGGCGGAACAGGCCCGTGACCTCGGCGCTGCCGGCCTGACTTACGAAACACGCCTTAGACTCGGGTGACCCGGACGGCGTCGGCCACGACGTAGCCTGCGGCGCTGGTCCACCGGCTCACCGCGACCAGGTTGCGGTCACCGGCAGCGAGCGCAAAGGTGCCGAGCGAACGCCATACGCCACCGCTGGAGCGCTGGTCCAGGTTGAGCGTCTGGTTGCCCGAGGCGGTGACGATGACGTGCGGGGTGGTGCTGTTGTAACCCGGGTCGGCCGGGTGCCGCACCTCGATGCGATAGGTCCCAGCCGCCGGGATGTCGACCTTGAACCAGGCGGCGTCGCTGGCGGGGGTGGGGCTGGCGAAACGGTAGTCAGCGCCGTAGCGCTGGCTGGAGTAGGCCGAACTCCCCCAGTTGGTGCTCGCCGTGAACCGCCCTGCGGTGGCGTTGTCCACAATGACGCTGAAGGTGGGCGGGGTGGTGCTGCCCAGCCCCAGATAGCTGGCGATGCCCTGAGCGTGCGCGCGGGCGGTGGCAGTGATGAAGTCGGCCCGTTTGAGCAGGTTCGCGTCCGCCACGGTGTCGATGAAGAGGTTCTCGGTGAGCACCGCGGGCATGGTCGTCTCGCGCAGCACATGGAAGTTGGCGCTCTTCAGCCCTCGGTCGGTGACTGAACCGACCGACCGCATACCGGCGATCACTCTCGGATGCAACGCGTTGTGCAGGTTGATGTTGGCGGCGTCCGCCGTCAGATACCGGTAGCTCTCGAAGCCGGTGCCGCCCCCGGAGTTGATGTGCACACTGACGAAGAGGTCAGCGCCCCAGGCGTTGGCGTCGTCGGTGCGGTAGGCCAGGCTGCGAGTGATGTCGGTCGTTCGGGACATGCGGACGTCGACGTTCCAGTTGGCCAGCAGGATACTGCGCAGTTGCAGGGAGATGTCGAGCGTCAGGGCCTTCTCCTGCAACCCGTTGCCGACCGCCCCGGAGTCGGTGCCGCCGTGGCCGGGGTCGATGTAGACCTTGGGCAACGCGGCCCACGCGGGGCCTCCGAAAATGGGGACCGCCGCGGCACCAGCGAGGGCCGCCAGGAGGGTACGCCGCCGCAGCGCCAAGTCGTCGAACATGTGCACCTCTCAAGGGAAACCGAAGAGATCAACGATGTTCGAAATATAGCGGACCATCGATGGTGTTGAAAGATGTCTACGCCTCGCGATCTGATCGCCGGAGGTTTTTGCCGCCGCGCCGCCCGGCCCTCCGCCTCCGTCCACCCCAACGAGGCGGTCTCCGACAGGAGTCACAAATCAGTCGTACTTTGGGACGATCTGGAGTCGCATCACCGTTCGTACGATGGTCCTATGCACTCTCGCCTGCACGCAGTGTTGGCCGAGCCGCGCGTCCCACATGTCCCGTCCCGCGTGTGGCGCGACTGGGCGTTGATCGCAGTCATCGCGCCGGCGATCGTGGTGGAAGGGATCCTCCGGCCCGATCTGCCGTGGCGGGTGGGCTGCGTCGTCGTCGCGCTCGCACTGCTGCCCACGCTCCTGTGGCGGCGTACGAAGCCGCTCGCGATGGTGGCGATCGCCTTCGGCTTCACGACGGTCGGCCCATTCGTGCTGCCCGGCGATGCCTGCCAGATGTTCACGGCGAGCTTCCTGGTCCTCCTGGTCTCCGCGCTGTTCCGCTGGGGCTCCGGCCGGGATGCCGTGATCGGTTCGTTCTTCGTGGTGGCCAAGGTGGCCGCCGCCGGCCTGGCCGGCTCGATCAACGGCGGCGAGCTGGTCGCCGGCTTCGCGGTGATGTTCGCGGCCGCCACGCTGGGCGTCGCGATCCGCTTCCGCGCCGCCACCCGGCTGCGCGAGCTCGATCAGGTGAAGCTGTTGGAGCGTGAGCGGCTCGCCCGTGACCTGCACGACACGGTTGCCCACCATGTGTCGGCCATGGCGATCCGCGCCCAGGCCGGCATCGCCGCCTCGGCGAGCCAACCGGGCGCCGCCGTCGAGGCGCTCCGCGTCATCGAGGCCGAGGCGTCCCGTGCGCTTGCCGAGATGCGCGCCATGGTCCGCGTCCTGCGCCGCGACCAGCCCGCCGACCTGGGGCCCAGCCCGCAGGTCGCCGACATCGAGCGGCTCGCTGGCCGCTTCCGCACCGGGCCGGCCATCGACGTGGATTTCCGCGGCGATTTCGGCAACCTTCCGCCCACGGTCGGCTCCGCGCTCTACCGCCTGGCTCAGGAGTCGGTCACCAATGCCCGTCGCCACGCCCGCCACGCCACCCGCATCGAGGTCAGCGTCGCTGCCGACGACACCTCCGTACGCCTGCGGGTCAGCGACGACGGCGAGGCCGGCACCGCCCGCCCGAGCGGCTCGCACGGTTTCGGCCTCGTGGGCATGATGGAGCGCGCCGATCTGCTCGGTGGCACCTGCGAGGCCGGCCCCAATCCCGACCGTGGGTGGACCGTCACGGCCGTGCTCCCGCGCGAGGGGGTCGGCGCATGACGGTGCGTGTGCTCATCGCGGACGACCAGGAGATCGTCCGTACCGGCCTCACCATCATCTTGAACACTCAACCCGGCATCGAGGTCGTCGGTGGGGCTGGCGACGGCCGTCAGGCGGTCGAGCTCGCCCAGCGGCTCCGCCCCGACGTGTGCCTCTTCGACATTCGCATGCCCGGCATGGACGGCATCGAGGCCACGCGGGCGCTCGCCGGGCCATCGGTCCCGGAGCCGCTCGCGGTGGTCGTCATCACGACCTTCGACCTCGACGAGTACGTGTACGCGGCACTGCGTGCCGGCGCCCGCGGCTTCCTGCTCAAGGAGGCTGGCCCCGACCTGCTCAGCCAGGCCGTGCACGCGGCCGCCAACGGGGATGCGCTGATCGCGCCGAGCGTCACCACGCGGCTGCTGAAGGCGTTCGCCGACGCGGGTCCGGCCGCCCCGCGGAAGCAGCCAATCGAGGCGCTCACCGACCGGGAGGAGCAGGTGCTGGTCGCCGTCGCGCGGGGACGCACCAACAAGGAGATCGCCGACGAGCTCTACATCACGTTGAGCACGGTCAAGTCGCACATCACCAGCCTGATGACCAAGCTCGGTGTGCGTAACCGGGTCGAGGTGGCGATGTGGGCGTACGAGACCAACCGCAGACGGGCCCGCTGGTGAGGGGTGGGCGTCGACCCATGACCGGCATAAGTACGACGACGGCGTACGACCATGGGCCGGCCCGATTGCGGCCCATGTGCCGATGAGCCGGGGCGGGTCCGGCGTCCACCATCGATGGCATGACAATGCGCGAGTGGCGGCTACCGGCAGCGTTGATCCTGCTGGGCCTGATACCGATGATCGCTGGTGCGGGAAGGCTTGCCGAACTGGGCACCGGACCGGAGGTCACCCCGGCGAACGCTCGCTTCGTCGCCGAGCCGCTGCCGGTGGTGCTGCACATCGTCGGCGCGGTGGTCTACACGACGCTCGGCGCCTTCCAGTTCGTACCCAGTCTGCGCCGCCGCCGCTGGCACCGCCTCGCCGGCCGGGTGCTTGTCCCCTGCGGACTGACGGTCGCGCTCTCCGGCCTGTGGATGACGTTCGCGTACGACCTGCCGGCCCATGACAACGACGTGCTCGCCGGCATGCGGCTCGTCTTCGGCTCGGCCATGGCCGGCTCGATCCTGCTCGGCCTCGCCGCCGCGCTACGCCGGCACTTCCCCCGCCACCGTGCGTGGATGGTGCGCGGCTACGCGATCGGCCTCGGCGCCGGCACCCAGGCGTTCACGCACGCGCCGTATTTCGCCGCCACCGGCGAACAGCCCGAGGGGAACGTTCGGGCCGGCCTGGTGCTCGCCGGTTGGTTGATCAACCTTGCCGTGGCCGAGTGGTACCTGCGTCGGCCCAGCCACCGAACCAACCACCACCACTCGCCACAGCAGCCCAGACGATCATCACCGAATGTGACGACAGGTTAGAGCGCTACGCGAAGACCAGGATCGAGCGGACCTTCTGCCGATGTCGGCGCCGCCTCTGCTGGCACTCCGCGTGACCACCATGGACTGGACCAGCACAGCGTCATGAATGTCGTCGCGGCCCTCTCACCGATGTGTCCGCTGCAAGTACCCTGCAGACGATTTGCAGGCGGTACCGCCGACAGTCGGTCAGTCGGTTCCCGCTGGCAGCGGCCAGCGGCCCTGGCTCAGAAACCTTTTGACCGATCTATCGGACGTGGTTTGTGGCTGCCGGGCGGTGCGGAGTGTCTGGCAGACCGCGACCAGTAACGGAGAAAATCGTGGGTTCACGCATCACGATCACCGCCGGTTCGCTCGCGATCGCGGTGACGATGGCCCTCACGGCGTGCGGCAGCCTCGGCAGGTCGCGCGATCCCGGAGGTGGCACCAAGGAGTTGAAGGAGACCGTTGCCGCCACAGCGGGCGCGCCCGAGAAACTCGGTGCACCGATTGGGAGCCGGGACATTCAGATCAGCGACAGTGGCAAGCTTTTCCTGGTCAAGGTCGAGCTGTACCCGCTCCGACGCGACCAGGGTTTTGTGACTGTCAACGTCCGGCTGACCCGCACGGACACCACCGGCAACTCGGGCCGTTGGCAGATCTCAAGCGCGTTCCAAGGTGACACGATCTCCTTGGCCTTCTCCGGCGTGACGATGATCGACCGGAAGAACCGGAAGCGACACCTGGTGGCCCGGAGCGGAGACCAGGACGCGAGGCCCGGCCAGGTGAACTATCTCGCTTCGTCGGGCCTCGCCTCGGTGTTCGTCCAGGCCGGCCAGTCGGTCGACCTCTACGCCATGCTCGGAGCCCCACCGGACGACGTCACCGCCGTTGATGTCGTCATCCCCCGCGTGCCGGTCTTCGAAAATGTACCGGTCGGTTAGCCGGCGGACGGCGCTGGCCGCCACGCTGACCATCTGTCTGCTGGTCAGCGAACCGGCGGTCGCCTGGTCCGCGCCGATACCGACGCCACCGCCGCCGACCGTCGTGCCTGGACCACAGATCGTGTCCGGCGAGCAGGTGAGCGCACCGATCGTGGACATCCAGGGGCCGGTGCAGGACATCTTTCTGCTCACCGAGGAACCTGACGGCACCAGCATGCAGGCCGAGTCCAGCAGGCGGATCGAGCTGACTCTCGCGGCGGATGTGCTCTTCGCCTTCGGTAAGGCCGATCTGTCCCCGGCTGCCCGTGCCCGGCTGGATGAGATAGCCGGACGGCTGCGTAGCCAGGCCAAGGGCAAGGTTCAGATCGACGGGCACACCGACTCGGTCGGTGACGACGCGCAGAACCTGACGTTGTCCCGCCGACGGGCCCAGGCGGTCCGAGACGCGCTGACCGCAGCACTCACCGACAGTGGGATCACCTACGAGATCAACGGCCTCGGGGAGACCCGACCCGTCGCGGCGAACACCGTGGACGGCAAGGACAACCCGAAGGGCAGGGCCAGCAACCGACGCGTCGAAATCCGGTTCGACAAATGAGCCAGCGCATCCCTCGGCTCGTCGCACTCGGCTGAGCCCTCCCCGCACCTGGCTTCCCCGGCAAGGTTAGCCAGGTGCGGGGCAGCGGGGCGGCCCGGCGATCGACGTTCCTCCGCGGAGGGTCGATCGCCGGGCCGCCCCGGTGCTGAGCCGCGCTGAGCGGCCCGCCGATCAGCCGGTCAGAGGCCGGCGGCGTGCGCGGCGGTGGTGCCGCCGACCACGGGTAGGACGATCTTGCTGCTCTTCAGGGCGACCTGCAGGTTCGCGGCGGTGGTGTCCGCCTGGCTGGAGTACTGCGGGTAGCTGGCCACGATGATCACGCCGATCCGGTGGCCGGGCTTGAAGACATAGTCCTCCGGCAGCAGCGGGAAGCTGAAGTTGTACGACTCCCCCTGCACCAGCGGCACGGCGACGCGGATCGACTGCCGGTTCTGGGCGTCCATGATGCCCTTGGTGACCAGCTCGTAGTCGGCCGTGGCCACCCGCTTCGTCGTCTGCTTGTAGCAGCCGTCGTCCGTCGGGCTGCTCTCGCCCCAGCAGTCCTCCGTGGTCAGGGTGATGATTCCCTCGCCGGAGGCCCGGTGCGCGACCCGCTCGTCGGTGCCGTAGTCGACCAGGATCGCCCCGAGGTTGGTGTCGGTCTGGTCGGCGGAGGCCCGCAGTTGCACGGTCGGGGTGCCGGAGATGTGCAGCGGCGCGGAGAGTGGCGCGGAGAGGAAGGCCAGCCGGTTGGGCTGCACCACGTCCGGGTTGAGGATCATGGTGTTCTGGCTCTGCGTGCGGCTGTCCTGGAACGCCCCGGTCGCCGGCTTCGCGGTGGGCACCAGCCCGAGACCGCCCGCGCCAGTGGTGCCCGGTTGGAGGAACACCTCGGTGTCGGCCTTGCCGGGGATCGGCCAGTCGGCGTGGGTCTCCCACACGTCGGCGGACCGCTCCAGGTCCACCCGCGGCTCGTCCATGATGCCGTTGGCGACGCCCTGCAGCCAGAAGTCGAACCACCGGTGCAGCGTCGACACCCACACCGCGCGGCGCGAGTCGAACGGGTCGACGTGGCCCTCCTGCGACAGCCACAGCTTGCGCGGCACGTTGTTCTCCGCCAGGGCGTACCAGAACTTGCTGAAGTGGTCCGGCCGGACGTTGTCGTCGTTGAGGCCGTGGTAGAGCAGCACGCTGGCGGTGACGTTGGGGACCTTCTTGACGTAGCTGCGCTCGTTCCAGAAGGCCGTGTAGTCGCCGTGCTCGTCGCCGTCGGCGGCGGCAATCGCGTCGCGCACCGGCTTGCAGTACTCCCGGCGCTCGGGGTTGGTGACCGTGTTGGCCAGCGACGCCACGTAGCTGTTGCCACGGGTGACCACGCCGTTGCTGCGCACGTAGTCGTAGTACTCGGTCGGTCCGCTGATGGGCACGACCGTGGTCAGGCCCTTCACGCCGGTTACCGCCGTGGCCATGGCCAGCGAGCCGTCGTACGACTTGCCGATCATCCCCGTCTTGCCGTTGTGCCAGTCCGCCTTGACGATCTCACCGGCGGCGTTACGGGCGGTGGCCCGGCCGTTGAGCCAGTTGATGGCCTGCTTGGCGCTCAGGTTGTCCTGGTTGGCGTTGGTGGTCGGGCAGCCGGTGGAGTTGTTGGTACCGACCATGTCCAGCAGGATGACCGCGTAGCCGCGTGGCACGAAGTAGTTGTCGTAGAACAACGGCCACTTGTCGAGCAGCCCGTCGCCGTCGAGGTCCGCCTTACACTCGGACTCGTTGCCTCGGCAGACCGTCGAGTAGTAGGGGCTGGCGTCCATCACCACGGGGGCCTTGAGACCCTGCGCGGTGGCCGCCGGCCGCATCAGGTCGAACGCGATGATGTCGCGCAGACCGTCGTTGTCGCTGTCGAAGGTGGAGTCGATGAAGAGGCGTTCCCGGATGGCGTCGGCGTAGCCGAACACCGGCTGGGTGACGCCGTCCTGGACGACGATCGACGGCGGGCCGTCCGCCGCCTGCGCCTGCGGCGCCGCGCCGAGGGCGGCGAGCACTGTCGCGGACAGTACGGCCACGCCTGTGCGCAAACGCGTTCCCACTGTAGCCATGCAGTCTCCTTGATGTGTCCGAGGCTGCGTACGCTACGAGCCGGTGGCCTGTGGCACCACCTGCACGTGTAGGAACTTCACCGGGTGTGGTTCGACGGGGTGCGGCCCCTCGCCCGGCGGCGAGCGGGCAGTCCCGGTAGCCCCCCTGTCGCGGCGACTCGGGAGGCCTCGGTGCGACGCCGACCGGTGCCGGGTCGGGCCGCACCGAGGTGCCTGGGCGACGGGACTACGGCTGGTCAGCCAGCACCAGCTCCCGCAGCCGCTGGTCGAGTGCCGGGGCGTCCAGGCCGCCCGGCCAGCCGCGCAGCAGGGCGCCGCCCTTGGCCACCAGCACGACGGCCGGCGGCTCCCGCACCGCGTACGAACGCCAGATCGTCTGCTGGTCGTCCAGGACGACCGGATACTCCACCTGGTGAGCGCGTAGATAGTCCTGGACCTCGTCGGCCTGGTCCGCGCCGGCCACGCCGACGAAGACCACCCGGTCCCGATAGCTGCGGGCAAGCTCACTGAGGGCGGCCTGGCGGCTGGCGCAGGTGGTGCACCAGGAGCTGAAGAAGGTGAGCACGACCGGACGCTGCGCCCACAGCTCGGCGGCGGCGAGCGGGGTGCCGTCGGTAAGCGTGCCGGTGAACGCCGGGGCGGCCGGGGCGGTGCCGGGCGCCGGGCGCAACACCAGGTCGGCGGGGACCGGCCCGGGCAGGCCCGCCGCGCCTCCGGCGGGCGCCGGCGCGGGCGGCTCGGGCGGACGCGTGCTGCATCCGCCCAGCAGCGCCGCCGCCAGCAACAGCGGCAGGAGGGCCTGCCTCATGACGGGACCACCGCCACCAGCGCCGGGCCCTCGCTGCTGTCCGGCGTCAGGTCGAGCGCCGGCCGGCCGTCCACCTCCAGCCGGTAGGAGGCCCGCTGCGGCACCCGCACACCGACGGCGAACTCGCAGTAGGTGGGTACCCGCTCGACCCCGAGGTCCTCGGCGAAGGCGGCCACCGCGGTGCCCGCCGGCAGCTGCCCGGTGGCCAGCGCCGCACCGTCCGGGTCGAGCACGCGGAACGGCGCCTGGTTGTGGAAGTGCAGGTACGGGCCGGTGCCGGCGCAGTCCACGCCGGCGGCCCGGATGTTGATGTCGCGTACCAGAACCCGGACGGTCGTCGGGGAGACCGCCTCCTGGGCGGCGCCGACGGCGCCGCAGCCGGTCGCGCCGGCCAGCAGCAGGGGCAGAAGCAGGGGCAGAAGTGTCATGGTGCTTCGCCGCACGTCGTCCTCCTCTCGTCCGCCTGCCGGGTCCGCGGCGGCAGGCCGCCGCGGACCCGGCAGGAACGGGGTCAACCTCGGGCGCCGGTCAGGACTTCTCGACCCGGCACTGCTTGGTCACCGTCTTCGTCGGGTCGCTCTCCGAGGTCGCGGTGAGCTTCACGAAGCCGGTGTCCGCGGCGGCGGTGGTGGCGCCCACCGACACCTTGACCGTGGTGGCCTTGCCGAACTGCGCGGTGGCGAGCTGGTTGGGCAGCCAGGTCCGCCAGCCCTTGCCGGCCACCTCCGCTGACAGGCGGTAGACGTCCGACTTCAGGTACGCGCTGACGTTCTCCGGGTGCTGCTGCCCGCCGGCCGAGTACGAACCGGTGTTGGTCAGCTCGAACGAGCAGGTCGCCCCACGGTTGGTCGGCTTGCCGCCGCTGGTCACCTCGCCCTTGCCCAGCGTCACGCCGTGGCTGCTCGGCCCGCCGGTGCCGTCCAGCGAGCGCACCGCCACGGTGTAGGACAGCGAGCCGGCCGAGTCCCGCTTGAGGTCGATGATGTAGAAGTGCAGCCGGTTGGCCTCGTCGACGTACTCGTACTGACTGCCGGTGTCCGCGCCGGCGTGGAACAGCGCGTCGGAGAGCTGCCGGTAGTCACCCATGGTGATCTTTTGCGGGGTGCCGTCCGGACGGTAGAAGTCGATCATGTCGATGTCCTGCGGGTTGGCGTCCACCACCCACTGGAACGGCGCGCTGTCGGCGTTCTTCGTCTTGCTCAGCAGCACGCCGCTGTCCGGGGTGAAGGAGTCCGCGCCCATCCGGTCGACGACCTCGACGGTGTAGTTGTTGAAGTTGCCGCCGTCGCACAGCGGGTCGGTGCTGACGCCGCACGTCGGCGACAGGTCCTTGTTCAGCGCGATGTTCACGCCGGTCAGGCCCTTCGGGCCGGCGTCGACCGCGCGGGCGGTGACCTGCGCGACCACCATGCCCGACGAGGCGAGCGACTCCCGGGACAGCCGTAGCACGTGCTCCTCACCGAGCAGGCCGATCTTGATCTTGTCCCGCACGGTGTGCAGCGAACCCATCGAGCCGCCGTTGGTCGGCGGGATCTGCCAGCGGGTGTGCGGACCGCCCGGGCCGTTGAACGACCCGCGCGACATCATGCTCCAGATGCCGGTGTACGCCCTGCGCAGCGGCTCGCCGTACGGGTTGTTGTAGTTGTCGCCGATGCCCAGCAGGTGGGTCAACTCATGGGCGTAGACGCCCATGCCGGAGCTCTCCCCCTGCGTCGAGGAGCCACCGCCCGCGTTCGGCCACAGCGTCGCCGCCGCCTTCCACGAGGTCCAGTCCACGTAGCGGGTCTTCGCCCAGTTGGGCAGGTTGGGGTCCGGCGGGCCCCAGGCGTCCGGCACGTCCTCCTTGTTCTGGAAGATCATCTGCCCGAACTCCTGCCAGGTCGACGACTCGTCCTGGCCGGCGCTGAGGATGAACACCAACTCGTACTGGTTGGCGACCTCCTCGCCGACGGCCGCCCGCCAGGCGCCCAGGCCGTCGGTGCGGATGTTCTTGCCGCACACGTCCCCGCTCGGACAGGCGCCCGGGTTGAACCCGTTGTCCAGCCCGTACTGGTAGGACTTGGCCGGCATCTCGTACGGCCCGAACCCGGCGAGGTCGACGCCGTAGCGGCCGTTGGAGTCCTGCATCCAGTACTCGTGCAGGGTGTGGCCCTTGTTCAGGGTGTTCGGGGTGTTCAGGAAGTCCTGGTAGAACGTCGGCACGTCCGCCCGGGGGATGTTGGTCGCGACGGACTGGGGGTTGCCGAAGACCGTCGAGCGGGCCCGCTGGGAGACCGCGAACGTCTGGTCGGGATAGTCGAGCGCCACCAGGGCGATCTTGAAGTTGCGGACCGAGCCCGAAACGCTCGGGTCGGCCCAGTTCCTGCCGGGCACGGCCTTGTAGTCGTTCCAGGTCATCGTGTCCGGGTTCTGCCAGGCCTGCGGGTCGAGGACCTGGAACGGCGCGGTGCCGCCGGCCGGGTTGGCCGGGGCCGCGGCGGCCTGCGCCGCCCCGGTCGCCACGAGCGTGGTCACCACGACTGCGGCCAGCACGGCCCGCCTCAGTCGGGTTCGGTTGGGGGTAGCACGGTGCACGGAACCACCTCTCGTCGGAGGAAACGCGGCGCTGGCGTCCCGGTGGGGGGTATCGCGGAACACCTGTCAGCAAGCCACGCAGCGAATCTAGGAGGGCGGGCCGGTGCCGGTCACCGTGCAGATGTCGGCAGGTGGGCCTGCGACTTCCGACACCTGAAGGACCGTCCACCGGCGGATCAGCCAGCGCGGGCCCCGGAAGCCGGTTCGGTGGTCGCCGCGAGGGCCCGCAGCACGTCCCGGCGCACCTGGTCGGCGGCGGGCCCGGACAGGGGTCCGCGCGGTGGGCGGCACCGGCCGCCGAACCGCCCGGCGCACTCCATGGCGAGCTTGACGGCCTGCACGGACTCGGGCCGGGACGCCCAGCCGAGGATCGGGTGCAGCTCGGCGTAGAGCGGCAGCGCCCGGCCCAGGTCGCGGGCGACGCACAGCTCGTACAGGCGCACGGCCTGGCGGGGCAGCGCGTTGGGCAGGGTGGCGACCCATCCCGTGGCGCCGCACAGCACCAGTTCGAGCACCACGTCGTCGGCGCCGACCAGCACGTCGACGTGCGGGCAGAGGTCCCGCAGGCGGTGCAGCCTGCGTACGTCGCCGGTGACCTCCTTGACCGCGACGATCCCGTCGATCTCGGCGACGGTCGCCAGCAGGTCCGGCGTGAGGTCCAGCCGGGTGTCGTACGGTTCGTTGTGGGCGACCACCGGCAGGCCGACCGCCGCCACCTCCCGGTAGTGGGCGACCACGTCGGCGGTGCGGGCGGCGGGCCCGTCGGGTGGCCGCGCGAGCACGCCGTGGGCGCCGGCATCGGCGGCCTGCTCCGCCCAGCGGCGGGCCTGCCTGCTGCCGTAGCCGCCGACTCCGGGCACCACCGCGCAGCCGGACGGCGCGGCCTGCACCGTCGCCCGCACCACGGCGGCCCGCTCGTCGTCGGAGAGGGCCCGGTACTCCCCCATCGATGCGCACGGCGCGACCCCGTTGCACCCCTCGGCGGCGAGCCAACGGACGTGTTCCTGGAGCTGGTCGAAATCGACCGACAGGTCGGCGCGAAACGGCGTGGTGATGGCGACCAGCACGCCCCGCCAGGGCCTACCAGTTCCCACTCGGGAATCCCCTCTCCGCGCCGGCACCGCCCGTCATCCCACCCGCACTGTGCGCAGTGCCGCTGGCGCGGTCCATACCGGAACCTTAGGAACGTCTGTCGCCTCCGGTCTTCGGACAGTTGCCGGAACAGTCGCGTCGCCGCCCGTCATTTTGTCGCGACTTCGACAGTGGACCTTGCGCGATGACCCACCCGCACCGGAGGGTAAGGACTGGCGGTCGCGCGACCCCTGTGACGCAGCGCAACCAGGGGAGATACATGCACGGTGAGCTCCAGCGAATCGTCGACGCCGTCGCCGCCCGGGTGGGGCGACCCGCCCTCATCGAGGACCGGCGGCAGCGGGTGGTCGCCTACAGCGAGCACGACGGGCCGATGGACGACGTCCGCCGGATGTCGATCCTGCGCCGGCAGACGACGCCGGAGGTGATCGCCTGGTTCCGGGGCATGGGCGTGCTCACGGCACGCGCGCCGGTCCGCACCCCCGCGTGCGCCGAGCTGGACCTGCTGGCAAGGGTCTGCGTGCCGATCCGGCACCACGACCTGCTGCTCGGGTTCGTCTGGTTCATCGACGCGGACGGTTCGATGACCGACGCCGACATCGCCACCGCGACCGGCGCCTTCACCGACCTGTCGCTAGCCCTGTACCGGGAGAACCTGCTCGGTGAGCTCGCCTCGCAGCGGGAGACCGAGGCCACCCGCACCCTACTGGTGGAGAGCCGGCAGGCGCGCGAGCACGCGGCGCGGGCGCTGCTGGAGGAGGGCATGGTGGCCGCCGACGGGTCGACCGTCGCGCTCGTCGCCCAGCTCGTGCCGGCCGGCGGACGGCAGCCCGACGAGGTGGCCCGGATCGCCCTGGAACAGGCACTGGTCACCACCCGCCGGTGGATCGGGGTGCGGGAGACGCTGCACCTGGTCTGGCACGACCACGGGGTGCTGCTGGTCTGCGGCGACCGGGTCGCCGGCCGCCCCTCGCCGGAGGCGTCCGCCGGGCACCTGAACGAGGCGCTGGGCACCGCGACCCGGGGCCTGGCCTCGGTCGACCGGACCGTGACCGGGATCGGCCAGCCCCGCGCCGGGCTGTCCAGCGCGGTCGAGTCCTACCAGGAGGCCGCGCAGGCGGCCCGGGTCGGTACGCAACTGCCCGCGCTGGGCCGGGTGGTCTCCTGGGCCGGCCTGGGCATCTACCGGGTGCTGTCCCAATTGGACAGCCAGCACCTCGACGTCGCGGGCGTCCATCCTGGGCTGGAGCGGCTGCTGCGCGACGACGCACACCAGGTGCTGCTGGAGACCCTGGAGGCCTACCTCGACCTGGCGGGCAACGCGCACGCGACAGCCGAGAAGCTCCGGCTGCACCGGACCACCCTCTACTACCGGCTGCAACGGGTGGAACATCTCGCCGGGACCGACCTCAAGGACGGCAACGAGCGGCTGTGCCTGCACCTGGCCATGAAGCTCGGTCGGCTCACCGGCGACTACCGCACGGCGTGACGCCGTCGGCCAGCCCTCCTGAGGTACGCGACCTCCTCAACGAGCTATGCACACTGCCCGAGCTGCCAAGACGAGCTTGATCGCCAAGCGCAGGTCAGCCGCAGCACGCCCGCATCGAAGCCCGTCGCATTCGCCCTCTGCGGATGTGGCCCGGCCCGGCGTGAAGAGTGCTCCTCCGCGCCGGGCCGTGGCATCTGGTGGGGTCAGCCGGCCGCGCAGGTGGCCGTCGCCCCCGGGCCGGTTCCGGTGCCCTGGAAGCCGAAGTTGGTCGACTGCCCGGCGCCGACGTGTCCGTTGTAGCTCACGTTGGTGAACCGGACGGTCCCGCTGGTGCCGCTGGCCTGGGCGTTCCAGGCGCCGGTGATCGCGGCGCCGCCGGGCAGTGTGATGGTCACGGTCCAGCCGTTGATGCCAGCAGAACCGGCAGTGACCGTCACGCTCGCGGTGAAGCCGCCGGACCACTGGTTGACCGACACCGACACGGAGCAGCCGTTACCCGTCGGCGGCGGCGTGGTGGGAGGAGCCGTGGTCGGCGGCGCGGTCGTCGGCGGCGCCGTGGTCGGCGGAGCGGTCGTCGGCGGGGTGGTCGTCGGCGGCGCGGTGGTGGGTGGGTTGGGCGCGCCGTTGGCCAGGCTGTAGGCCAGGTCCGGCTGGAACGAACCGGCCGTGTAGCGGCAGCCGTCTGCCTCTCCCGGCGGCTTCACCCACAGGTACGCGTCGATGTTGCTGTCGCCGGTGTTCGTCGTCGGGTACGTCCCGATGCGCCGGTCGGTGTTGTCGTCGCCGCACCAGTCGCCGCTGGCACCCCCGTTGCGGCTGGTGTCGATGACCTGGCGCTTGCCCGAGATGCCCATGCCGTTGAGGGCGGAGATGACCGACCGGCCGAAGTTCGCCTCGCCGGAGGTGGAGTTGTAGTTCGACACGTTGGTGAAGAAGCCGTCGGCGTACTGCACGCCGGCCGCCCGGAGCCGGTTGGCCGTCTCACCCGCGCTGTTCCAGGTGGAGTGGCCGCCGTCGAGGTACACCTTGGCGTTGGGGTTGGCCGACTTGATGGTCCGGGTGGCCGTCGTGATCGCCTGGTTGCGCGCGCTGATCTCACTGCCGCTCAGGCACGTCTGCAGGGCGAGCGCGTCGGTTTCCAGGATGATCATGACCGTCTGGTTGCCCAGCCCTCTGGCGAAGTTGGACACCCACGTCTGGTACTGGTTGAGGTCCGGTGCCCCACCGCTGCTGGCCCCGCCGCAGTCCCGGTTCGTGATCTCGTACACCGCCAGCACCGGGATCTGCTGCGCCGCGTTGGCGGCGCCGATGAACCCGGAGACCTCGGACTGCACGGTCGACGGGTTGAAGTTGGCGAACCAGCGGGCCTGCGGCTGACTCGCGATCTTGTCGCGGATGACGGCGGTACGCGAGTCGCCGGGGTTGGCGGCGACCCAGCGGACAACGGCCGAACTCGGGTCGCGGTAGAGCGGTCCGGACACCGTGCCGGCGGACGCGCCGCCGACGGCGAGACAGACGCCGGCGGCGGTGGCGCCCGCGATGGACGCCACACTGAGGGCCGCCCATCTGTGGCGCCGGGGGGAGAGGATAGCCACGACGTGTTTCCTCCTGATCACATAGATGTGCCTAAGTTCATGGGAGCGTTCCCATGGACGGTAGCGGAGGCGCGTGCCGCTGCCAAGATGTAAAGACCCGTCGTTGAGGCAGCGGCGCGTTTGTGTGTCCCCGCCGCCCCACCGCGACCGTGCACGCCATCCTCGCCCTACACCAAACCGACAACCCGACCCAAGGAGTACGGGCGGACCGCGGGAGTCTTCTAACCGCGCTCCTCCGGAGGCTGCTCTTTCGTCAGGTGGAGCAGCCAACCCTCACCGGTCCGGATGAGCGCGTATCGCCGCCGGCCGGTGCGGCCGTTCAACGTGAACAGCATGCGACGCTCGGTGCGGTCGTGCTCCTCCCAGGTGCCGATGTCGGCGATCGACTTGTCGGCGTCCTCGTAGGTGAGGTGATCGAGGTGGTGGTCGGGCACGGCGATCGCGAGCCGGTTGCCGTTGGGGCTGTCCGGCAGGCCGCGAGGCACCGCCCAGGAGCGCAGCACACCGCCCTCCTCAAGCCGCAGGTCAAAGTGCGGCCGTGGTTTGCGATGGTGGTGCAGGACGAATGCAGGTGCCACTCTCACCATTGTCCGCACGTGACAGCCCCACCGCCTGCCGATGGATGGGCTACTGCTCAACCTGTTCAACCGCGGACTCACCCAGCGCCTCGCGGGCCCTGCCCGCCGGCCATGGCGCAGCGCACGCCCCGGAGGGCCGGCGGGTGGTTCCCGCCGGCCCTCCGGATGTGGTCACCGTCCGTAGAGCTCGAATTCGTAGAGCGAGAACCCGTACGAGGTGGCCCGGTTGACCCCGTACACCCGCACGTAGCGGGCGCTGACCGGAGCGAAGGTGGCGTTGTCGACGCCGCCGTTGCCGGTGGTGGTGCTGAACACCGGCTGCCAGGAGGTGCCGTCGCCGGAGACCTCGATCCGGTACCCGATGCCGTACGCGGCCTCCCAGCGCAGCACCGCCCGGCTGACCGTCCGGGCCGTGCCGAGGTCAACCCGGAGCCACTGGTTGTCCTTGTAGCTGCTGGACCACCGGCTGCCGAGACTGCCGTCGACCGCCTTGTCCGGGGTGTTGCTGGTCAGGAACTGGGTGCTCGACGCGGTGGCCGGACGGCCCTGCGCCAGGTTGGTGACGTTGTCACCGCGGCGCGCCGGGAACGAGACGACCTGCTGGTAGGTGGGACGGTTCTGCCAGGCGATCAGCGGGTGGGTGATGCCGCCGAGCCCGGACTGGGCGATGGAGTCGGCGCACCACTGGTCGCCGGCCCCGCAGGACGTGTCACCCGGGTAGACCGTGGTGGCCGGCACCGTGGCGGCCTGGCCGAGCGTGTCGAGCAGCGCCTGTCGGCACGCGCCGAGGTTGCCGTTGCCGCAGTACGCCCGCCCCAACCCGCCGGCGACGGGGTCGCCGAGGACGGTGCGCAGGTCCTTGTCGACGTAGCCCCACCAGCCGTACTGGAACGACGAGCCCTTGTGCGCCTGCCCCTGCGGCGCCCAGCTCACGGTGCCGTCACGCCCGCCGTTCTGGCCGCCGGACGGTGCCTCGTTCACCTCGATGGCATCGACCAGGGCGGCATACAGGTCGGGCCCGAGGCCGGAACGGAACTGGGCTGCGGCCAGCAGCGGCCACCAGGCGTCGAAGATCCGAATGGCGTCGGCGTGCTGGTAGACCTTGGAGCCAGGTGACGTCTCCACCCGGCGGGTGCCGGCCTGCTGCCAGGCCCGCAGTTTGCTCACCGCGTCGGCCAGCGCCGGATCGGTGACCGGCGTGCTGTCGAGCACCCGCAGCAGTTCGCCGAGAACCTGCTGGCCGCGCAGGTCGGTCACCGCCGCGTCGGCCATGATCTTGACGACGTCGGCGCGGCCGAGCTTGCGCTGGGCGATCGCGGCGCGCACCGGGCCGTCGAGCAGCTGACCCCGGTGTACGGAGCCGAAGCTGAAGTTGCCGTCCGCCGCGCCGAAGTCCCGCGCCTGCTTGTTGTTCCAGCTGACGTAGTAGTCCTGGTTGACCGACTGGGGATGGGTCGAGGGCGGGGTGTGGGTGGCGTCGTTGGTGTCCGGGTTCCAGCCCACCCACTCGTAGGCCGGCTCGGCCTTCGTCGGCAGGTTCGGATCGGCGGTGGCGGGCCGGACCGGGTTCGAGCCGGAGTTGAAGTACGCCGCCTCGGTCGAGTTGACGTAGAACCAGTTGAACGCGTACCCGACGTTGGCCGCGGACGCCTGGAACGCCGCCGCGCTGCCCATGGCCGACGGGTCGTTGTACGCCTGGAAGCCGATCGCCGACTCGGCCTCGTGCCGGTAGGTCGAGCGCAGCCTGGTGAACGCGGTCGGCTTCCCGTTCACCAGGCCCCGGTAGGCCACCAGCCCGTACTTCGTGCGCAGCGAGCGCAGCGTGTACGAGCCGGCCGGGGTGGAGTCGGCCAGCGTCGGCGACCAGGAGTTGCGCCGCTCCAGCACCTCCATCGCCACGCACTGGCCCCGGTAGAGGTAGCGGTTGGTGCGCAGCGTCGGGGCGCTGCCGTCGGTGGTGCACAGCGGCACGGCGTACGTGTCGGTCAGGTCCTGGGAGGCGGAGGTGGCGCTCCAGGCGTAGTCCTGGCCGCGGCCGAGCAGCACGTAGAGGTTCAGCCCAGCGAACGCGGCGCCGCGCGCGCTGATCCCCGGCCCCTGGAGTTCCTGGAGCATGAGCAGCTGCGGGGCGAAGTAACCGGTCTGCGGGCCGAACACGGCGACCGGGTTGCCGGTGGTGGTGTGCCGGCCGGAGACCACCACCGCGTTGGACATGCCGTGTGCGCGCAGGTTGGACAGCCCGCCGAGCAGACCCTCGGTGGCGGTGCTGGCACCGGCGCGGGCGGCGGCCCCGCCGCTCGCGTCGTAGGCGAGGGGCTCGGCGGTCACCGTGCCGGCGTCGGGAAGCACCGCGCTGGTCGCGCCCGGCGGTGTCGCCCCGTACGGAAAGCTCTGCCCGTCGTGCAGCGTGAGCACGGTCTCCGGGTCGTTCTGCGCGCGGAACGCCTGCCAGACCCGGTCGCCCTCGGTGGTGCCGTACTTGGCACGGGCGGCCACCCGGACCAGCGCGGACTGGATCTCGCTGCCACCGCCACCGCCGAAGAGCCCGCCGACCACACCGGCGGTGGCGATCAGATCGGTCATGGTGAAGTGCGTCGGCTTGCCAGCGCCGGTCAGCACGTACTCGCCGGGGTAGTTGTCGTCGGCGATCGACTTGTCGACGTAGGCGTTGATGCCGGCGATGTAGTCGACCACGTCGGTGTAGAGCTGCTGGCCCCGGGTGCCCTTGAGGCGCAGCGCGTCCACCTGCGCCTGGAGGTCCGCCTCCGAGTAGGGCGAGTTGGCCCAGATGCTCTGCTCCAGCTCACGGTTGCCCGGCGCGCCGCCAGCGAACGAGGTGAGCGTGCCGCGACCGGCGTGCCGCAGCAGGTCCATCACCCAGAGCCGGTCCTGTGCTCCGGCGTAGCCGGCGCCGAACATGGTGCCGGCGCGGGTGGTGCCGGTGACGTGCGGGACGCCGGTCGCCTTGTCCCGCACGATGGTGACGTCCGCCCGCGGTGAGACGGTGCTCTCGACCTGCGCGGCGGGGACGCCGAACGAGGCGTCGTTGTAGAAGTGGGCGATCTGCTCGTCGGTCAGCCCGGCGTAGTTGTAGACCAGGTTCGCGTACTCGTCGAGCTGGTCGCTGGAGTGTGCCGGGCGAGTGCCGAGCGCCTGGTGGGCCAGGATGGCGACCAGCGTGGCGTTGCCGTTCTGCCCAGGGGGCAGGATGTCGGCGCACTGACCGAGGCAGTAGTCGTCGGGGGTGAAGGTGGTGGCGGCGAGCACCGGTGACGGCGGGATGACCGTCAGGACGCTCGCGGTCAGGGCGGCGGCGGTGAACGCCGCGAGCCGGGCACGAAGGGCGGGTCTGGGCATGGCGATCCTCCGGGGACGCGGAGTCGGGCCGTTCGGTACGCCCGGCTGCCGGTGCCGACCCCCTCTCCCTCCGTGCCCGGGCGTTCCGCTCGGAGGTGAGAATGACTCATATCTATCTCCGCAATGATCGGCGCAGGACCGTCGTCCCGGATAGCCGTCGTTCACCACGCGCCAATGCCGACGTTTCGCCGTCTTTCGCCTGTAAGCCGCTGGCGCAGCTGGCCCAGAAGGCGGCGAAGGCAGGGCGAGCGGTGCGTACCCCGGTCACGCACGCGACGACGGTCTCCTGTGCGCAGTGCGGCTCCCGGGTGGCCTCGGGCGACGCGAGACGAAGCGCATGTAGCGCGGCATCGAGCACAGTGAGGTTCGATGGTGGTTTCCGGTCACTTACCTGCCCGTCGCCGAGTTCGATGACCCGCCGTACGCCGCCCGTGCGGAGAGCGAGGTCCACGGTGACGAAGGGCAGACCGATCCCCTCCCCGAGCTGTCACACCGCCCGGGTCAGCCGCAGCAACCGCCACACGGTCCGCAGTGACACGTTCGGATAGAAACCGACGTACTCGGGCGTCACCCTCGGCTGCCATTTCTCCTTGAACTCGGCCTGGCTGCGGGCCGGGTAGATCCAGTCCCCGTGCTCGGCGATGAACCTGATCAGGCGGTCCGTGCCGCGGTGGCTGCCGGAGACCGGCTGGTGCAGGGGCGACAGCTCCCGGAAGGGCGTGAGGCCCAGGTGCAACCACCGCACGCCCTCGGCCTGGAAGCGCTGCAACGCGACCACGAACGCCAGATCAACCGCGCCGGGCGGCGCATCAGGCTCGCGGCGGGTGACGTCGTACAGCCATCCGCCTTCCCGGCCGAACGCTGGAGAATATGACACATACGCCACCGGCTCACCGTCGGACAACGCGAGGAACAGTCGTCGCACCCGGTCGTCGTGGCGGCTGCGTTCACCAACCAGGAACTCGATCTGCTTGACGTGCCGACCCTTGTCGGCCAGCCAACGGGCATCCATGGCGTCGAGTTTCGCCGCGAGCCGCGCGTCGTACGGCACGTCCCGGCCGGCCTCCACGACGCTGACTCCGGCCCGTCGGGAGCGGGCCAACTTGTTGCGGACCTTCTCGAACTTCCGGCCGCTCAAGCGGAAGCCATCCAGGTCGATCGAGTACGCGGCGCCGAGTTGACTGAGCCGGTAACCGAACTCGGCGTACAGGTCGATGTCGGCCGGGGTCAGCTGGATCGCGCACAGCCGCCGGCCCTCCTGCTGGGCCCAGCTGTGGAAAGCGCCGAGCAGCCGCTTGCGGTCGTCCGGGTCCGCGTAGACGCTCCCCAACTGCACGGCGTGACGGCGGCCGGCCGGCCGGTACGCGATGAAACCGTCGAGGCCGGGCACGGTGAAGTGCCGCGTGTCCTTGTTCAACGCCAACGCGGCGCTCGAATGCTGCGCGTGCCGGCGCAGGACGGCCAAAGCGCTCAACGGGTCCACAGCAGCGACCTCCACCTCATCAGGGAGCGGACAGAGCGTGGCGAGTCGCCGCGCGCCGGCGCGCCCACGCGAGCTGGACAAGGTCGACGGCCTCGCGCCCGACGACCGAGGCGGGTTCGCCGCTGGTCACCCGGTGGGCGACGGCACCCACCAGCCGGGGCAGGGTGAGTAGCCGGTCGGCCGCCAACCGGTCGCCCATCACGTCGTCGAGCCGTCCCACCGCCCGGGAGTCGCGCTGGATTCCGCCGAGGATCGCGCGCTCCATCGCGGTGACCGCACCGCCACGGCCGATGTCCTGGCCGTACCAGTAGTTCGCCAGCTCGGTCCGGTCCCGCTCGCGGGCCCACCGGGCCAGTCCCGACGACAGCGCCGCCGGCTGTCCCCAGTGCGCCGTGAGCACCGCCGCAAATCCGCGGGCACTGCGCAGCGCGTCGTTGATCCCGTGACCCAGGGTCGCGTCCTTGGCGTGCCCGGCGTCGCCCACCAGAGCCCAGCCCGGCCCGAACGGCTGCCGGAAGAAGCAGGGGTAGCGCACCACGCGGTTCAGGCTCCCGACCGGGCGGGCGGCAGCGGCAAGCTCGGCCACTTCCGGGCTGACCGACTCCACGTGACGCAGGAACCCGACCACGTCACGACCAGCGAGCTCGCCTTGCAGGTGCTCCGGAGGTTGCGCGATGAGTACGAAATCCTCGGGCCCGGTCGGCAGGATCGAGACGATGTGCACCCCGATGCGGTGCCACAGCAGTGCCGGCGGGATCGGAGGGCCGGTGAAGTACCGCCAGAGCAGGGCCCGCTCGCTGCGCGTGGTGAGGTACTGCCGGGCGCCCACCCAGCGGGCCACCGACGAGTTGCGGCCGTCCGCGCCGATCACCAGCTGTGCCGACACATCCCGGACCGATCCGTCCGCATGCTGCACGGTCACGCCGCTCACCGTGCCGTCGGCACGGCGCCGCAGACCGACCACGGCGGTGCCGGTGGAGGTCTTGGCGCCAGCGGCGGCCGCCCGGTCCAGCAAGACCTGATCGAGAACTTCCCGCGGCGGACACAGTCCGGGATTGTCGGGATGGCGGAAATGCAGCTCCACATCGTCCAGCCGAACCCGCACGTCGTGCAACGGCGGCACGCCGAGTGCGACGACGGTGTCGTACACGCCCTCGATCCGCAGGTCCTCGGTGCCGTGCAGGATGTGCGTCGACAGGGTCGGCGTCGGCAGGTCGCCGCGGTCGAAGACTGCCACCGACAAGCCGGCCGCGGCGAGCCGCGCCGCCAGCGCCGAGCCGGCCACCCTGGCGCCGACGATCACGACGTCCACCTGCTGCTCCACCGGGCGGCAACCGGCCACCGCCGCGCCGGTCGCCGGAGCGATCGGCGGCTGCGTCGCCTGGACGACCGGCGGCTGTATCGCCGGGGCGACCGGCGGGTGCGTCGCCGGGGTGACCGGCGGGTGCGTCGCCGGGGTGACCGGCGGCTGCGTCGCCGGGGTGACCGGCGGCTGCGTCGCCGGGGTGACCGGCGGCTGCGTCGGCGGGGCGACCGGCGGCTGCGTCGGCGGGGCGACCGGCGGCTGCGTCGCCGGCACGGCGGGAACCGCAAGGGCGGGTGGGGCTGATCGTGCCGACCGGCGGGCAGGGGTGAACCTGTCGACCGCGTCCAGCCCGCGCAGGTACCCGGCCAACAACAGATTGCCGATCCGGCCCGTCGGCATCAGGCTCGCGGTGCTACGCATCCATGGCAGGTCCGCCATCGACGCCGGCCGGTCGGCCGCCACAGGGCCCGAGCCATCGACGACCTCGGCCAGCCGGGGAGCGAGCAGCTCGGCCGTGAGCGCGGAGAGGGCCAGGCCGTGCCCACACCACGCGCCGGCGAACCAGATGCCCGGCTGGCCCGGAACCGGGCCGACGATGGGCAGTCGGTCGAAGGTGGAGGCCGTGACCCCGGACCAGAAGTCGGTCACCGGCACACCAGCCAGCGCCGGGAAGGTCTCGGCGAGTTCGCGTACCAGCCGGTCCCGCACCGCGGCTACGCCGCGCTCGTTGACGCGAGGCTCCAGCAGGGCGGGACCACCGCCGAACAGCAACTGGCCACGCGCGGTCAATCGCAGGTAGTTGAAGAACGAGCGGCTGTCGATGGCGGCGCCGCGACCGTCCCAACCGCTCTCCGCGAGCAGGTGCGGCGGCACCGGTTCGGTACGCAGGACATGGGTACGGATCACCGCGACATTCCGGGTGAACAGTCCCAGCCCGGTAGTGAAACCGTCCGTGGTCAGGGCCACCCGCCGAGCGCGTACCCGGTGCCCACCGGCTGTCACGGTGACCGGGTCACCGCCGGTGAGTCCGGTCACCGGCGTGTTCTCGGCGATGCGCACCCCGGCCGCGAGCAGAGCCGCCCTGAGCGACTGGACCAGCAGCCATGGGTTGATCAGTGCTACGTCGGGATAGCACAACGCGCCGTGGTAGCGGGTGGTGCCCAGCCGTTCGGCGGTGCCGTCGTGATCCAGATACGGGGCATCGAAGCCGAGATCGCACAGGGTCTGCGCCTGCCGCCGAAGCGAGCCGGTGTGCGCCGGTGCTGACGCGGCCACAAGTTGGAAGCCTTCGGTCAGCTCACAGCCGTCGGGCAGGGCCCGGGCCAGCCGCCGCAGCGCGGCGATCCCGTCGAGCGTGGCGCCGAACATGGTCCGGGCCTGGTCCCGCCCGTACCGCTTGACCAGCTTGGTGATCGGGCCGCCGACCCCGGGGCCGACGATGCCCGTGCTGTGCCCGCTGGCTCCAGAACCGACCTCGGCGGCCTCCAGGACCAGGATGTCGCTCGCGGGCAGGTGGTTCGTCAGCTGGTACGCCAGCGCCAGCCCGGCCAGCCCACCACCGACGATCGCGACGGTTGCCTCGTCGTCGCCGGCCAGCGCGGGTTGTCGCGCGGCTCGTGGGTCGTCGCGCTGCCAACCGCTCGGCGCGGAGCCCGGCCAGCTCATCAGACCACCGAGGTGGGTCTCGGCGTGGCCGTGGCCGCCGGGCCGCCGGATGGCGAGTCGTAGGCTCGCCCGGCCGGCCCCGTCGACGGACGGCCGGCCATCTCGCGCAGCAGCGCGTCGAAGGCCGGCAGGCGCTGTGGCTCGAACGGCACGCCGAACGGCTTGAGCTGGTTGCCGAAGAGCGAGCGGTCACCGAACAGGTGGATCGGCACGGCCAACAGCGCCCACTCCGGTCCGACCAACCAGGCCCACAGCGCTACCACCAGCCCGGCGCTGAGCAGGCTGTGCATGCTGTTGTAGAGAACGTAGTACGCCTTGGGAATCTGCCCGTCGGGGCTGCGCCGGTAGGCGATGGCGCCGGGGATGTATCCGATCAGGTCGATGTAGAGGAACAGCCCGATCGCCGGGAGCCAGCGGACCTCGTCCCAGTGCGCGACCAACAATCCGCTCGCCAGAGCAAGCCCGGCGAGGTACTCCGCACGGTGCAGCCGTGCGGTCGTCGGCGTGTCGAACGTGTTCTGCTGATCCATGCTCAATCCTTCCCACTGACGCCGGCCGGCGCGGTCACCAGGACGCCGTCCGGGATGTCGACCGCCGGGAACAATCCACGAAGGACGTGGTGGATCGTCTCGGTGAGCACCCGCTCGGCGACCGGGTCGATGATGCTGGCGAGGCTGGGCACGCCGAAGTCGAAACTCGCCGCGAACCTGATCGCCACGCCGTCCGGTGCCTGGCGCAGCGTCCAGGCGCCGGAGAACTCGTCGAAGTCGCCGTCGATCTGGGCGAACTCGATGGAGAGGCGATCGCGGTCCAGCTCGTCGGCCTCGGTCCAGGCAAGGATTCCGTTGCGGAACAGGACCTCCCACGAGCTGACGATCCGCTGTGCGTCGGTCGGCGTCTGCACGGTCACCGTCTGCACCACGTCGACCAGATGCGGATAGCGTTCGAAGTCGACCAGTTGGTCGAAGACCGTACCGCCGTCGCCGCCGGGCAGAAACGCCTGAATCTCGACCCGTCGCATGTCAGTGGACCCCCAGCCGGTGTGCGGTCGGATAGCGGTGGCCGAGCGCGGCCAGCGCGCTGTCGAACGCGTCGACCAGGAGGGTGACCTCGTCGCCGGACAGCACCGCGGGCGGGGTGAGGCGCAGCACGGTGCTGGCGATCATCGAATGGTTCACGATCACCCGGGCATTGAGGAGCTCGAGGAGCGCCTCGCCGGCCAGCCCCGGGCCGGCGAACTCCACGCCGATCAGCAGCCCGACCCCGCGTACCTCGCGGACCAGGTGCGGGTACGGGGCGGCCACCGCCTGCAGCCGGGTCAACAACTCGGCACCGAGCGTCGCCGCCCGGTCGATCAGACCTTCATCGGTGATGGCCGCGATCGCCGCTCGGGTGGCCGCCATCGCGATCGGTGCGCCGGAGAATGTCGACGTGTGCAGGAACGGGTCCTTGTCGAAGGCCTGGAACGCTTCGGCCGTGGCGATCACGGCGGAGACCGGCACGATGCCGCCGGACAGGCTCTTTCCGGCCAGCAGTACATCCGGTCTGACGTCCTCCCGGTCGGCACCCCACCAGTGACCGAGTCGGCCGACGCCGGTGAGGATCTCGTCGAGCACCAGGAAAGCGCCGTGCTGCCGGCACAGCCGGGACACTTCGCGCAGGTAACCAGGCGGTGGAATCACCACCCCGCCCTCGCCCTGCACCGGCTCCAGAATCACGCAGGCCGGCGGCCCGCCGGCCAGCGCAGCGCCCAACGCCTCGGGATCGCCGTACGGCACGTGCGTGGCGTCCGGCAACAGCGGGCGGAAGGGTCGCTGGTAGAGATCTTGCCCGGTGACGGAAAGGGCGCCCATGGTCTTACCGTGGTAGCCGCCAACGGCCGAGACGAGCCTGCGCCGGCCATGGACACGGGCCATCTTGATGGCCGCCTCCACGGCCTCCGCGCCGGAGCCCGCGAAGTGCACCCGAGTCAGGCCGGGTGGCGCCACCGCGACGAGCGCCGCCGCGGCGTCGGCCACCGACGGCTCCAGCAGCAGGCGGGTCGCTATCGGGTGACTCTGAATCTGCGCGATGACCGCGGCGACCACTGCCGGGTGCCGGGCACCGTGGAGGAACACACCGTAGCCACCGGCGTTGAGAAAGCGGCCGCCGTCCGAGGTGTAGACCCACGCGCCCTCGGAACCGACCTCGACGTGCCCACCGAACATGTCGCCGAGCTTGGCCCGGCCCCGGGACAGGAACCGGCGGTAGTTGTCTCGTACCTGTGAATTCGTCTCTATCCTGCTGGTGGTCACCGCTCCCCCTAGCTCATCACGAGCGGCTGGCCGGCGAGCCAGTTCGTCAGCTCGTGGGCGACGCTCGCGCGTGACGGTGGGTGGAAGGCGACCGCATGCGACGCGGCGGCGAGATAGGCCACCTCGGGCGAGGAGATGAACGCCATCCCCCCGAGCAGATCCACCGCACCTCGTACCGCGGTGGCGATCGCGTTGGCGGCGGCGAACCGCACCACCAGGGCCCGGCCGAGCGCGTCGTTGCCGCCGTCGCCGTCGTCGAGGCTCCGTGCCGCGCCGTCCAACATGATCGCGGCGCCCTGCACGGCGGTCGCCACGTCCGCCCGTTCGGTGGCCGGTCCCCGGCCGCGCGTGATCGCGCGCTCCACCAGCGCCGACGCCACCCCCAGGTAACACGCGGTCACCAAGAGTTGGAACCACACGAACCCGACCGTCTGCAGGTCGTCGAGCTGGCCATCGAGCGCGATCTCCGGGTAGACGAACAGGTCCGGATGCACCTCCACGTCATCGAGCAGCACGGCGTCGGACTCGGCGCCGGTGAGCACTGACGACGCCCAGAATGGCTCGATCGTGATGCCCGGCGACTCCGCCGGAATGAGCACCACCCCGAGCCTGGTGCCACCGTCCTCGGTGGGCACGGCAACGCTCGCGGTCAGCAGGTCCATCGAGGCGGAGAGGCTGCACGGGCGCTTCGCGCCAGTGACGCGCCAGTTGGCGCCGTCCCGTCGGGCCGTCATGGTGGGAGTGAGGATGCCGCGGCCGGCATGCCCCTCGGCGAAGCCGGACGCCACCAGCCGGCGGTCGGTCGCGACCGCCTCCAGCAGCATCCATTCGAACCCCACGTTCGCCCTGGCCAGGGCCACCAGGCCGGCCACCGAGAACTGGTGCATCGTCGTGGCGACCGCCAGCGACGGCGCCTGGGCGGCCAGGGCGCGGGTGACCCGCACCGCCTGAACCGCGGAGGCGCCGAGGCCGTGGTACGTCTTGGGCACCACCAGACCGGGCCCCCCGGCCTCACGGAAGAGCGCGATGCCCGGGCCGCCGCGGCGTTCCAGCTCCATCAGCGGAACTTCGCCGAGCCGCTTGAGCAGGCCCGGGAGCAGCACCTCGCAGGTGTCCCGCTCGGTATCGAGAAAACTCATGCGGCCCAACCCTCCCGTTCGGCACGCAGCGGGGAGGCGAACGCCGCCCGCCGAGGTTGGACGTCGCGACCGATGCTGATGCCCTGCAGGCGCGACGTGCGCAGCATTGGATAGTTGCCCTCGCCCAGAGGTCCGCCAGTCAGTCCGGCGCCGCCGTGGGTGGACAGGTACGGTACGAAGCCGACGTGCGAGTCGTTGATCTTCAGTAGGCCACCGTTGTGTACCCGGGCGATGAACTGCCCCACGGTGGACTCGTCGCTGGTCCAGACGGAGTTGCGCAGGCCGTACTCGTTGGCGTTGAGGAAATCGATGACGTCGTCGAGCAAGCCGTCGCCGCGATCCGTCTCGGGCACCACCACCGGCAGTAGCGGAAAGAAGGTCTCCCGGGCCACCGCCCACACTGTCCGGGCGCGGGCCAGGCCGTCGACCCGGAGAATGGTCGGCTCGACGAACAGCCCGGTGGACGATATCGAGCCGTCCAGCTCCATCCGGTTTCCGCCAGCAAGCACCTCGGCGCCACACTCGGTAGCCTGCTCGACGTACCGACCGAACTGGTCGCTCTTGAGGACCGGCGACAGCAGTACGTCCGGGTCCTCCGGATAGCCGGGGCGGATCTTGCGGGCGTGGCTGATCAGGCGGGCCAGCAGGCGGTCCGCGATGTCCGGGTGGGCCACCACGTAGTTGGGCACCATACAGATCTGCCCGGAACCGAAGAAGCTCTCGGTGAGCGCCTCGGCGGCGCGGTCGAGATCGGCGTCGTGCCACACCACGCAGCCGTCGTTGCCGGCCAGTTCCAGAATCGGCTTCTTGCCTCGGCGCACCGCCTCCTCACCGAGCGGGATGCCGAGCTCGCTGCTGCCGAAGTAGAAGATGTCGTTGACGAGCGGGCTGGCCAGGAACTGGTCGAGGATCCTCTTGGGGGGGCCACAGACGATGTTCAGGGTGCCGGGCGGGGCGCCGATCTCGTCGAGGATCGGTGCCACGATCTCTCGCAGCACGAACATCACGCCGTAAGGGCTTCCGCGTGGCGCCTTGACGACGAGCGCGTTGCCGGCTGCGAGCGCGGGCACCCCGAGCAGCGAGTTGACCGCCGCCGCGTTCTGCGGCGGGCTCAGCGCGACCACGCCGTCCGGCTTGCGCACCACCAGCAGGCGTCGGTGCGCGTCTTCGTACTCCCGGTGCATCTGCTCCGCGCACAGCCCAACGGTCTCGGGACTGGTGCCGTGCAGGCAGCCGGCCAGCTCCCACTCGGCGAGCGCGCGTGGGTGGCCCTCTTGGACGAGGACCTCCACCACCTCGTCATGCCGCCGGCGCAGCTCCTCGTGTAGCCGGTGCACCACCCGGAGCCGCACCTCGAGCGGCATCGCGCCCCAGACCGGGGCAGCCGCCGCGGCGGCCTGGATGGCGCGCTCGACGACGATGTCGTCGGCCACCGCACATCGGGCCAGGACGCTCGCGTGTTCGCCGCCGTCGTTGCGCCGGCCGCGGTCCAGGTCACGCTTCAGGGAGAGCTGCGGCAGCATGTCGTCGAGCACGGCCGAGGCGCGCAGGCAATGCACCCACTTGTCCGCTGGAACGTCCTGACCTGCGATGTAGGACCCGTACGATCGCAACGTCTCAGCCCTTCCGTGAGCGCTCTATGCTAGTAATTCATTAGGCGAGGAATGGTCGAACCATAGATGCCCGGGTTGAAGGGTGTCAACGAACCTCAGAGCAGAGGCAAGATGCCGACACACGAAGCAGATGCTCACAGGAAGCGCGCGACCCGGTGGGTTCGGATCGGCTCGGCAGTGCTGGCCGCGCAGATGCTCGCCCTTGGTGTACCGGCGTCCACCGCGCCACAGTGGTTTTTCGACTGGTTTCCGTTCGGCGCAGGGTGGGTCGCCGCCGGCGGCCCCTACAACGAACACCTGCTGTCCGATCTGGGCTACGCCTACCTGGCGTTGGGGGTGGTCCTCGGGTGGGCGGCCGTGCGGCCGGTGCGGGAGTTGTGCCTCGCCGCAGCGGCCGCAGCGGTTGTCGCGAACACGCCACATCTTCTGTTCCACCTGGTCCACGCGGAGACGTTGCCGATTGTCGACAGCATCGCGGAGAACGCTCTGCTGGCATTCACCGTCGTGGTGGGGCTGGCGGCCTTCTTCGGCGCCTACCGGATCCCGGCCGGCAGTTCCGCCAGCGCAGGGCAGGGAGGCGTTGATCTCCCGCGCGAGCGGGCGTAGCGCGGCCCGGTCAGGACCGACTGGTCGGCCAGATCCGCCGGGCCGGCCGGCCGTCGGCTGCGGGCAGCGGGCGCGTCGACTCCCACATCCGCCGCCACTCGGCGGCCTGCGGCCCGGTGGTGGAGGCGACCGCAGCCGCCGGCGGGGTACGCAGCGAGCGGTACCAGCCGACCTCCTCCTCCACCCACAGTCGGCCGATCGCGGCGGACATCCGCTCGTGGAACGCCCGCGCCCCCTCGCCTTCACGCGGCCACAGCGGCCGGCCGTAGCGAACCACGACGGTGCGCCGGCCGGGCATCGGCCAGTTCCGTCCACGCGGCATGGCACCGAACGTGCCGCGCAGCGCGACCGGCACCGCCGGCACCCCGTGCGTGCAGCACAGGTGCGCTGCGCCCAGCCGCATCCCGGTCATCCAGCCGTCGGCGGACCTGCTGCTCTCCGGGAAGAGCAGCAGGCTCCAGCCGTCGCCGAGCAGCCTGGTGGCGAGGCTGCGCAGCCGCCGATCGCCTTGCCGCTCGATCGGGAAGGCGTTGAACACCAGCGACGTCACGACGGCCCGCCAGCGTGCGTCGAAGAAGTAGTCGGCGGCCGCGCCGACGGCCAGCCGACGCGCGAACCGGCGGGGCACCGAGCCGAGGATCAGCGGCGTGTCCAGATGACTCGCGTGGTTGGAGACGAAGACGGCCGGACCCTGCAACCCGTCCAGGTACTCCGTGCCGCGCACGACCGGGTGGGTCTGGGTCCAGGCCACCGACTTGAGCACCCCCCGCTGCAGGCCGAAGCGGACCGCCCCCGCCGCCCGAGTGCGGGCCCAACCGGTGGGGAACTCGGAGCGCTCCCGGCGGATCTCGTACGGCTCGGCGGAGCGGGGCGTGGTAGCCCGGCCACGCCAGTCGCGGCGGCCGCGCAGCAGCCTCACCTCGTCGATCAGGCGCACGTCGCCTCCCCGGTCATCGGACGTCCGCCAGCGTCACCGGCGGGGCGTGCAGGTAGGTGATGCTGGGGCTCGACCCGACGGTGTCACGCGCCATCTCCAGCGCGTCGGCGAGCGTGGAGGCCGCCCGGAAGCCCATCACCGCCGCCGTCCGCTTGTCGGCACCGACGAAGATCACGTCACCGAGGTGCTCCATCGCGTGGGCCCCCCAGTACCACATGTAGAACGGATGCACGCCGTGGTAGGCGTAGCTGGTCCGGTACAGGTGGGTGTACCACGGGTCGGTGGCGAACTGCTGCTCGTACTTCGCCTCGATCGCCGCCGGGTCGGTGGTCTGCGGCAGGACCTCCTCGAAGAAGTCGATGTAGCTGGGGTGATGCACCGGGTGGAACTCCTTCGGCATCGGGTGGTAGAAGATGCCCACCCCGCCGCGCCGCACGATCGGCTGGTTGCGGTAGAGGTTGAAGAAGTAACCCAGGCCCAGCGACATCACCAGGATCGGGTTCATGATCGAGTTGACGTTGTACGGGCAGATGAAGGGCAGCCCCCAGACGCCGATGTCACTCTGGCCCTGCACCTCGGTGAGCTGCTGGCGGTGCACGTTGGCGAGGGTGAGCGGGTGCACCGAATCCGGCCGGCCGGCGTTGACCCCGGTCACCCCGTACGGCGCGGCGTTGCTCTGCCAGACGCGCCGGCGCAGCTTCGGCGGTGTCAGGTCGTTGGCCCGCTTGGCGGCCAGGTAGGAGAGCTGGTCGCCGATCCCCCACTCCCACTCCCGGCGGTTGAGGAAGCCGACGTGATTGGGGAAGGAGTCCAGGTTCAGCGTGGTCTCGATCGTGAAGACCTTGACCGCCTCGCCGAGCACGTCGGCCATCCGGTCGTACGAGTGGTGCATGGCCGAATTCGGCGGGTCGTTGAAGGAGCGCGAGTGGCGCAGCGTGTGCACGTTGTGGTGGTGGCGCAGGCTCCGGTAGGAGCCGAGCCCCACGGTGACCGACTTGCTGCCGCCGCTCATCGCGGTGAGGTTGATGTTGACGTACACGATCAGGTCGCTCTCGGCCGCCCGCCGGTTGATCTCCACATCCTCGCCGTGCCCGGTGGTGCCGAGGTGGACCAGCCCGTCCGGGTCCTCGGCGTCGTGGTTGCGCAGGTGCTTGGGGAAGAACGCCCGGAAGACCCGCTCCCCGACGATCCGCTTCAGCTCGGCCGGCGTCATCCGGCGGTGCAGCGAGTTCGCCGCGATCAGCTCGACGTCGTCCACGCCGGCCTCGGCGGCGAGCTCCAGCACGTGCTCGATCACCCGCTGCCTGATGTCCGGCGGGCGCATCTGCGGCAGCGGGAGCGACAGGTCGTCGAAGACGATCGTCAGTCGCATCCCGGAGCGCAGCAGGTCGAGTAGCGGCGGGGAATCCACCGGCTGGGTCAGCGCGCGTTGGATGGCGGCGTCGACGTTGGCGATGGGCGGCAGCGAATCCGGCGGGTACACCACCCGCGTGCCGAGCGGGAACCGCTCGAGGAGGAAACCCTCCCCCTGGTGTACGAGCAGCGGCGGCGTACGCTCATCGACCTCGAGCACGAAGCCAGGTCTGCTCATGAAATGTCCTCTCGTCGTTCCGGCTCGTGCTTGTGCGTGGGGCTGCTGGGTCAGTTCCGGCCAGGGTCGAAGGCGACCTTGACAGCGCCCAACTGGCCAGCCTTGGCGGCGTGGCCGATCGCCTCCCGCCAACGTGACAGCGGGTAGACCGCGTCGACGTAGCCGTCCAGAGGCGCCGCGGTGGCCAGCGCTATCGCTTCGGCGAACGCGCCGCCAGCGGGCTCACCGGTTTCCAGCTCATCGGTCTGGGACTCGGCGGCCGGCCGCGGTGCGCTGCCGCTGGACGCGTACGACCCGACGAGGTTCAACTCCCGGAACCAGACGGGTGTCAGGTCCACGCCGCCGGAGGGCATCCCGGACAGCAGCACCGTGCCACCGGCCCGGACGAGCCGCAGCGCCATGTCCAGCCCGGACCCGGCGCCGGTGCACTCGAACGCCACATCCGCCCCGCCGAGCAGGAAATCACCGCCGATCATGGGCCGCTCGAGCGTGCCGCCGCAGGCGCGGCGCACCGCACGGGCCGCGCGGGCCGGCTCGAACACCTCGGTGGCGCCGAGCTCGCGGGCCCGGGTGTGCTGGTGCGCGTGCTTGGCGACCACGTAGATGGGGCCGGCCTTGGTCAGGGCGCGCAACGCCAGCAGGGTGAGCAGGCCCACCGTGCCGGCGCCGACGATCAGCACGGCCGCGCCCGCCGGCACCTCCGCCCGGCGGACCGAATGCATCGCACAGGCCAGCGGCTCGACGAGCACCGCCCGGCGGTCGTCCAGCGTGTCCGGCACCGGGTGCAACTGGGCGGCGTGGGCGATCATCTGCCGACCCCAGCCACCGCCGGTGTCGGTGCAGTAGCCGGTTTGCAGGCCCGCAGCGACCCGACCGCCGGTCACCCGGTCGCACCGGCTGTGCTGCCCCGAGATGCACCAGCGGCAAGGCGGCCCGCCGCGCACCGCACAGGACAGGACCGGGTCGACCACCACCCGGCTGCCCTTGGCCAGGCCGGGCAGGTCGTCCAGTGTCTCCGCGACCACCTCGTGCCCCGGCACGAACGGCATCGACACGACCGCGCCGAAGTATGGCGACGAGCGGCCTGTCAGCAGGCTGACGTCGGAGCCACAGATGCCGGACAGCAGCGGCCGCAGCCGGGTCCACTCGCCGGCTGGCAGGCTGGGCTCGGCTCGGTGCACCAGGCGCAGCGGCGCCACGCTGCTGGCCAACACGCCGGACATCCGACCGCCGAGCCGGGTGGAGCTGGCACCACGGGCGGCCAGGAACCGGGGGGTCGACTGGCGGTACTCCAGGGCCGGCATCATCGGGCCGCTCCCCGCGCACCGGGGCCGGCAGCCGACGTGGTCAGCTCCACCATCGTTTCGACCGGGCCGCACGTGTGGCCGCCCCACTCCTCAATGCGCCAGTTGTGGCGCTTGGCGTGCCGGAACAGCTTGGGATCGGGGTTGACGGCCACCGGGTTGCCCACCCCCTCGAGCAGTGATCGGTCGGAGAAGCTGTCGCCGTACGCGTACGAGCTGCTCAGGTCAGCGCCGATGTCCTCGGCGTGCTGGCGGAGCCAGGCCAGTCGGGCCTCGCCCACCAGTGGCGGGGCGGCCAGGAAGCCGGTCAGCACGCCGTCGCGCACGTGCAGCCGGCTCGCGACCACATCGTCGAACAGCGGCCGCAGCGACTCGATGAGGATGTCCGCGGTGCCGGTGATCAGGATGGTGCGGTGGCCGGCCGCGCGATGCGCGCGAATCTGTCGGATCGCCTCCGGCAGCGACCGGCGCAAGAGCGCGTCACCCAGCTGGTCACGGATCAGGTCACGCAGGGCATCCTCCGAGGCGCCGGCGTACCGCCGCATGAAGGTCCGGATGAACTCACCGCGGCTGCGCTGCTCGGCGCGCAGATAGCGCGGCGCGGCGCCGGCGAGCGCGGCGAGCTCGCTGGCCCAGGAGCCCTTCGGCCGGTCGGACAGGCGGGCCCACAGAAAGGACTCGATGAGGTTGGACGCCACCACCGTGCCCTCCAGGTCGAAGACCGCCACGATGTCGCGGCCCTCCGGCAGCGGCGCGCGCCGGCCGGACCGGGGACGCCGGGTCACCGACTGCCGCAGCAGCGCGGTGATGCTCGGGCAGTGCACCTCCTGGAGGTAGTGCGGCCAGTCCACCTCAGCGACGTCGAAGCTGCCCCGGCTGATCACCTCGTCGGGCAGCTCGCGGTGTAGCGCCAGCACGTTGCCGTCGGTGTAGATGGCCTCGACCTCGGTGTAGACGCCATAGAGGGTGGACAGCCGACGCAGCGACTCGATCCGCTTGGTCTCCTTGTGCACCTTCGTCATCCAGTCCCGGGTGCGCGGCGAGGCCGGTAGCCGCAGCAACGCCCGTTCGGCGAGCGAGACGGCGCGCTCGCCTGCGCGCAGCTTCCGCTCGATCTGGCTGGCTCCGGGGAACCGCCAGGTCGGCACCGCGATGTGACCCCGCCCCGCCTCGGGCAGCGGATGACGGCGAAAGTAGTTGCGGATGTTCTCGTCCAACTGGCGTTGGGTGAGCGGGTTCCGCGCGCCGGTGCCGACGTGGTAGTAGATCGGCGTGCCGGGCTCCGGCTCGACGGCCGCGACCGCCAGCAGGGCGTTGGTGACCAGGTCGATGGGAATGATGTCAACCACCGCGTCGGGCAGGCCCGGGAAGTCCGGCAGGGTGCCGCGCCCGTACGACAGGATGATCGGATCCACCATCTTGAAGGAGTCGAACCAACCCGGGAACGGATGACGCAGGGCGCTCTGCACGATCGCCGGGCGCACGACGGAGACGCGCAGCCCCGCGTCGCGGGCGTACTGCTCGACGACCCGCTCCCCCAGCGCCTTGGTGAACGTGTAGACATCCGGCCAACCGACGCTGTGCGCCCGCAGCCGGCCGTAGTCGACCAGCCGCTCGGTCACCCGGCGGCGCCGCGCGTCCTCGGCGGCCCGCGCCGTCGCCTGCGGGCCGGCCTTGCCGTGCTCGGCGCGGGCCTCGGCCATCAGCGCGCGCAGCGCCTCCGGACGGCGGGAGGCGCGCTCCACTTCGGCGCGGGCGTTCAGCGCGGCGGTGAGCTCGGCTTGCCAGTCGACGTCGTGCTCCAGCGGTGCCTCCGCCACCACGCCCTTGCGGGCGCCGGCCACGTACGCCGTGGAGACGTGGAGCACGTGCGGACGCCGCGGCAGCGCGACGATCGCGTCGTAGAGGTTGACCAGGCCGCCGACATTGACCTGGAACGCCTCGTCGATCGGCGGGTCGAAGGACACTGTGGACGCACAGTGGATGACCGTGGTCAGGTCGTCGGGCAGCGCCGGCACCGCGTCGGTGAGGTCGCCCTCGATGACGGTGACCCGCTCGGCCAGCATCTCCGCGAGCGCCGGCCCGCCCATCCGGCGACGCAGTGTGCGAAACACCGGCTTGCGCGTCAACCCGGCGACGCGGTCGGCACCCGACGTAGCGCCCCTACCGCGCACCAGCACCGTTATTCGGGTGTCGGGGTGGTCGGCGAGCAGCCGCTCCAGCGACGCCTGCCCCAGGAACCCGGTCACCCCGGTGAGGAGGACGTGGGCACCATCGAGAGACCAGTTCGGCGTGACGGATCGGTCGCCCGGGTTGTAATTCACCAACTGAGGATAGCGCCAATCGTTCCTCGCGTCAGCCCACAGTCGCGCGGAAAAACCGCACTGCCGCTCAGCGCCAGTGATCCGGGTCGTGGAGCAGCTCGTTCATCGACCCGGATCGAAAGGCCTCCACGGTGAGCGGCACGTCGGGGAACCCGGCCGCGCGGATGGCCGCGGCGAGCCGCTGATCGGTGCGGGCCCGCTCCACGGCGGGCGCGTCGACCTCGAGACGCACGCGGTCGCCCAGGTCACGGACCCGCAGGTCGACCACCCCGTGTGGGTCCAACAGACGGCGCGCGGCCAGCTCGGCCAACTCCACCCGCGCCAGTCGGGCCGGTGAGATGGTCACGCCGTACGCGATGCGGCTGGCCAGGCACGCGGCGGCCGGCTTGGCGGCCGTGTCCAACCCCCAGAGCCGGGCTATCGCGCGCACCGTCGGCTTGTCCAACGCCAGGTCGGCCAACGGTGTACGGGCGGCACGCTCGGCGGCCGCGGCGATCCCGGGTCGGAAGCCGGCCACCACGTCCGAGGCGTTCGTTCCGGTCACCACGGTCTGGAAGCCGAGCCGGTCGGCCAACCCGCGCACCGCGTCGATGAGCGTGCTCTTGCAGAAGTAGCACCGGCGCGGGCCGTTCTCCCGGTAGCCCTCGACATCCATCTCGCGGGTGCCGAGCACGTGGTGCGCCACGCCGAGCCGGCCGCAGAAGTCGCGCGCCGCGGCCACCTCCGCGGCGGGAACCGCGGCCGAGGCCGCCGTCACCGCCGCGACATCGGCGGGGTCCAGCGCCCGCACCGCCGCCGCCAGGGCGACGCTGGAGTCCACGCCGCCGGAGAATGCCACGAGCGTTTTGCCGTATCGTGTGAATTCCGCGACGAGCTGATCTGCGGCCCCGCAGGCCCAATCATCAGGTCTCACGGCTCGACAGTACTGGAAGGAGCGTGAGGTGTCCGCACCGGAATTCATCGACCTAGGATTCGCACGGATGGACGTGGACCGCCTTTCGCGCACCGGCGACCCAGAGGTGGTTTACGGCGCGGGCAAAACCCCTGAGCAGGTGACCGGCGCGATGCACGCGTTGCGCGCCGCCCATCCCGACACGCCGATCCTCGCCACCCGGCTCAGCGACGCCGCGATGGCCCGGTGCGCCGACGAATTTGGTGCCGACACGGTGGACCCGGTGTGCCGGCTCGCGGTGGTCGGCCCCGCCCGGACGCCCGTGGGTACGGTGGCCATCGCCTGCGGAGGCACCAGCGACCTGCCGGTCGCCCGCGAGTGCGCGGCCACCGTGGCCGTCTTCGGCGCGAGTCCGGACCTCGTGGTGGACGTCGGCGTGGCCGGCCTGCACCGGCTGCTGGCCGAGCGCGACCGCATCGCCCGCGCCGACGTGGTCGTGGCGATCGCCGGGATGGAGGCCGCACTGCCGTCCGTCCTCGGTGGACTGATTGGCAGCCCGCTGATCGCGGTGCCCACCAGCGTCGGGTACGGCTGGCACCTGGACGGCCTGACCGCGTGGCTGGCCACACTGAACTCGTGCGCGCCGGGCGTGTTGACCGTCAATGTGGACAACGGCTTCGGCGCCGGCGTCGCCGCCGCCAGGATCGCCCGCCGCACGCCGAGCTGCGCAGGCGCGAATGACTGAGCCGCCCAAGACGACCGAGGTGGCCGAGGCGCGCGCTTCGGCCGGACCGAATGCCGCCATGTGGGTCGACCCCAGCAACGGCGCCGCCGGCGACATGCTGCTGGCAGCGCTGCTCGACGCAGGCGCAAGCCTGACCGCCGTGCAGCAGGGCGTGGCGCGACTCGCGGTGGAGCCGGTCACACTGGGGCTGGAGTCCGTACGCCGGCACGGCCTGCGCGCTGCTCGGCTGATCGTCACGGCACCCGACTCCGGCACCCACCGCGACCTGGCGGCGGTGACCGCGATCATCACCCGGGCCGCCCTGCCGCCGGCGGTGCACGCGTTCGCGGTTTCCGCCTTCAATACGCTGGCCCGGGCCGAGGCGCGAGTCCACGGCGTACCGCTGGCGGACATCCACTTCCACGAGGTCGGCGCCCTCGACGCGGTGGTCGACCTGGTCGGTTGCGCGCTCGCGCTGGCCGATCTGGGCCTGCTCGACGCGCCTGCCCGGGTGGTCGGTCCGGTCGCGGTGGGCTCCGGCACGGTCCGCACCGGACACGGCCCGATGCCGGTGCCCGTGCCCGCCGTCCTGGAGATCCTCGCCGGCGCGGGCGCCCCGATCGCCGCCCATCCGGCCGCGATGGAGCTGTGCACGCCTTCGGGCGCGGCCCTGCTCGCCACCATCGCCACCGGCTGGGGACCACCACCGGCGTTGGTGCCCCATTCGGTCGGGGTTGGCGCCGGCACCAAGGACCCGTCCGGCCACCCCAACATCCTGCGGGTGCTCGTGGGCACGTCCGCTGGCACGGACGCCGACGGCACGCCGTGGCTGGGCGAGCCGCTGCACCGGGTCGACACCACCATCGACGATGTGGACCCGCGGGTCTGGCCAGACCTGCTGGAGCAGTTGCGGGCAGTGGGCGCGGCGGACGCCTGGTGCACTCCCGTGCTGATGCGGAAGGGCCGACCGGGGCAACTGCTCAGCGTGCTGGCCGCGCCGGCGCAGCTCGACCTGGTCTGCCGGATGGTGTTCACCTACACCGGCACGCTTGGCGTGCGGGTGTCCACCGTGCAGCGCCGCCGGCTGCGCCGCGACCAGATCGCCTTGCCGTACGGCGACACGGCCGTGCGGGTCAAGCGCGGTTACCTTGGTGACCGTCTGGTCAGCGTGCAACCGGAGTACGACGATGCCCTGGCTGTCGCCCAGCGCGCAGACGTGCCGGTTGCCAGGGTGCTGGACGAGGTGCGCGCGGTCGCCCGCGGCGCCGGTGCGCCTGCCGAGGCCGTGCCGCTCTCGGATTCGACGAACGCATGATCTGCCTCATGCCGCACTGCGGCTTCCTGTCCGCCACCTCGCGCATGTTGGAGATCTACCGCGCGCTACGCCAGCGCGGGGTGACCGCCCGGATCGCCACGCACGGCGGCACCTACGAGCACGTGCTCCGCGACGTCGGCGTCCCGTACGACATCGTCGGCCCGCGAATGACGCCGCAGAGGTGCGCCCGGTTCATCCGCGACGAGATCGGCATGGGGTACGTCGGTCAGAGCATGTACACCGACCGGGAGATGCGCGATTACGTCACCGCGGAGGCCGAGTACTTCCGCCGGCACGACATCCGTACGGTGGTCACCGGCTTCACCCTGACCACCCTGCTGTCCACCAGGCTGGCCGGCGCCGCGCTGGTCACCGAGCACGCCGGCAGCTGGGTGCCGCCGGTGTTCGAGCGCGGGCTGCTGCCAGCCCCGAGCCAAACCCATTTCGGCCTGCTGCCGGCGCCCCTGCTGCGGTGGCTGTCGAACTCCCTGCCACCTCGAGTCGGCTTCTACTGCGGCGGGTTCAACCGACTGGCCGCCGAGCTGGGCGTGGCGCCCGTGCCCAGCCTCGCCTCGCTCGTCCTCGGCGACCTGGCCCTCATACCGGAGGTGCCGGAGGTGCTGGGCGTGCCCGCGGCGGAGGTGGCCGACTGGCGGCCGGCCGGCCGGTCCGGCTACCGCGCGAGCACGCGGCTGCGCTGCGTCGGGCCACTCTACGCTCGGCTGGACCTGCCGCTGCCGGATCGGGTCGCCCGTTTCCTCGCCGAGCCCGGGCCGGTCGTCTACGTGGCAGTCAACTCGGCGGAGGTCGGATTCGTGCGGCGCGTGGTGGCGACCATCGCCGCCCTGCCGGTGCGCGTGCTGGTCGCCGGCACCCATCACGACCTGCACGACATGGCCGGCGACCGGGTCATGGTCGGCGGCGTGCTGCCCAGCCATCTGATCATGCCGGCGGTGGACCTGGCGGTCACTGCCGGCGGGCAGGGCAGCGTGCAGACAGCGATGGCCGGTGGCACGCCGGTGCTCGGCTTCGCGCTCCAGCCGGAGCAGGATCTGAACCTCGCGCTGCTGGAACGGGTCGGCGCGGCGCGGAGGCTGGCGCCAAGGCACGCTGGCGCGAGGCTGGCCGCGCTCGCCGCGGAGATGCTGGCCGACGGGTCCTACCGCGAGGCGGCCGAGCAGGTCCAGCGCTGGTACGCGGCCACCGACGGGCCGGGGAACGCGGCCGAGGCCATCCTGGCGGTGCACGACGCCGCCGGGGCCGACACCGTCGGTTGACCCGCTAGGCAGCCGGCGGAGCGCCGGTCTTTGCCGACGGCACGACCGGCCCGGTCGACCACTGTTCCTCGTGGTCAGCTTTCCGGAGCAGCTCATCGGCGCTGTGCGCCACCCGGGACATCGCCAAGCGCAGCAGTGGGGGTGCCATCATCGACGTGACGATCGCGACGAGCGCGATGATCGTGAAGGTGGTGATGTCCAGGACGCCGAGCCGCAGTCCCACCATCGCGACGACGATCTCAACCACGCCACGGGCGTTCATGCCGGCGCCGATGGCCAGAGACTCCCAGTGGCCGAGCCGACTGGATCGCGCACCGAGGTAGGCGCCCGCGAACTTGCCGAGGATAGCCGCTGCCAGCACCACGACGGCGGCCAGCGCGACGTCGCGATCGAGCAGCACCCCGAGGTCCATTCGCAGGCCAGCGGAGGCCAGGAAGATCGGCGCCAGCACGGTGAGCACGATGGTCCGCAGCGGCGCCAGCGACGCCCGCCGCTCCCGGACTGCCTGCCCGATGAGGATGCCGGCGGTGAACGCGCCGAACACCGCCTCCATGTGCAGCGACTGGGTGATCGCCGCGCCGACGAGGACGATCACCACGGCCGTGACGATGGTCGGCCCCGTCTCCGCGGACCGGCCGGCCAGCCGCAGCGCGCCGCGCACCAGCGGCCGGCCGATGAACACCGCCGCGACCACGAACGCCACCAGCAGCAGCAGCGACAGCGCGACCTGGCCGGCGCGCACGCCGACGGTCGCCATGGCCGACACGATCGACAGCAGGAACCAGCCCACGGCGTCGTCGACCATGCCGGATGTCATGATCAACTGCCCGACGTCGCGGTGGATGAGCTTCATGTCCGCCAGCGTCTTGGCGATCACGGGGATCGCCGTCACGCACATGGCGACGGCGAGGAACAGCGCGAACACCGGACGTTCGGTGGTGTCCGGCATCAGGCTGGCCGGGGCCAGGTGACCGATCAAGATGCCGAAGCCGATCGGGATGAGCAGGCCGCCGAGGCTGATCCGGACGGCCGACGGGCCGCGGCGGCGCATGGTCCGGGTGTCCAGCTCTATGCCGGCCATCCCCACCAGCAGCAGCACGCCGACCTGGGCGACGGCGTCCAGCAGGTGCATCTGCGCCGCGTCGGCGGGAAACAGCCAGCCATGGATCGCCGGAGCGGCGTGGCCGAGCAGCGACGGCCCGAGCAGCACGCCGGCCATCAGCTCGCCGACGATCGGAGGCAGCCCGAACCGCACCGCCAGCCGGCCCAGGCTCAGGCCCAGCAGGAGCAGGGACGCAAGCTGGACGAGCAGAATCACTACCTGCCCGCCACCCAACGGCATGACGGGGGCACTCATGCCGGCCTCCTCTCCGTGATCAGGGCCGCCAGCCGATCGAGCCCCTGCTCGATCGGCGGTGGCTCCAGCAGGCTGACCGACAGGCGGAGCTGGTGACGCCCGCCCTCGTCGGCGTAGAAGTGATGCATCGGCGTCCACAACACACCGAAGTCGCGAGCGGAGCGCTCCAGCAGCGCGTCGTCGACCACGAACGGCACCGTCACCACGACGAAGAAGCCGCCGGCCGGCGTGTTCCAGGACACCTGGCCGGCCTGCGGGCCGGTCTGCGGGAAGCGGACGGCCAGGCCGTCCAGCACGTGCCGCAGGTTGCGCCGGTACGCCCGGGCCTCGCGCTCGTTGGCGCGTACCAGACTGCACCCGTGCTCCAGCAACTTGCCGGCGATGACCGCCTGCGCCAGCGGCGAGGTGTTGACGGTCAACATGCTCTTGATCTTGGATAGCTCGTCCGCCAGCAGGCCGGTGCCACCCGGCGTGGCCACCAGTTGGTCGGCGACCACATAGCCCACCCGGGCACCGGGCATCCCGGTCTTGGCGAACGAGCCGAGATAGACGACGCGACGCTCGTCGTCCAGGGCCTTCAGCGTGGCCGGGCGGTCCCCGCCTGCGTGGAACAGCCCGTACGGATTGTCCTCCAGGACCAGCAGGTCGTGCTCGGCGGCCGCGCGCAGCACCGCCACCCGGGTGTCCCTGTCCAGGCTTGCCCCGGCCGGGTTGGCGAAGTCGGGCACCAGGTACAGCGCCCGGGGGCGCTGCCCCGCCGCCCGGGCGGACCGCACCACCCGGGCGAGATCGACCAGGTCGATGCCCCGCGAGCCGTCCCGAACCGCCAGCACGGTCATGTCGACCAGCGACGCGGCGCCGCGAATCCCCACGTAGCTGGGCGAAACTGTCAGCAGCACGTCGCGGGGGTCGGTCCGCAACGCCCTCAACACGAGGAACATCGCCTCCTGCGCGCCCACGGTCACCACGATGGCCTCCGGGTCGACGTCCATCCCTTCGTCAACCGACAGGTTGGTGGCCACGAGGTCGTGCACGATGCCCTTGGTCCGCCCGTACTGCAACAGGGTGCGGTTGACCTGACGCTCGTTCAACCCATGTTGGTCGCGTAGGTGGTCGCAGTAGCGGCGCAGATACCGGTGCACCGCCTCCACCTCGAAGAACTCCTCGTACGGCCGGCCGGCCGCAAACGACACCGCGTCCGGGAAGCGACCGGCGATCTCATTGAGGAAGGTCATCGAGTCGAGCACCGGGTCGGACAGCGAACCATGCAGGTCGGTCAGTGCGATCGGCGCGCGAGCGCCCACTGTGGTCGTCCCCGGCACGCCGGTCATGGGGACCATCCCGCCGACCGCGCCGGGACACCACCGGGCGCCGGACCCCGCATCGTCGGCACAGGCCCGCCTGCGGGCACGGTGGTGCCGCGGCCCAACGCCTGCAGGTCGGCACAGCCCATCATCGCCATCGCATCCTCCAACTCGGCACGTAGCAACGACAGCACCCGGCGGGCGCCGGCCCGGCCGCCCACGGCCAGCCCCCAGAGGGCGGGCCGGCCCAGCAGCACCGCGGAGGCGCCGAGGGCCAGCGCCCGCGCCACGTCCAGGCCGCCACGGACGCCGCTGTCCAGCAGCACCGCGCACCGGCCATCCACCGCCGCGACCACCGGCTCCAGCGCCGCGATGCTGGGCACCACGCCGTCGAGCTGGCGGCCACCGTGGTTGGACACGACGACCGCGTCTACCCCCAGCTCCGCCGCCCGCACCGCGTCGTCCGGGTGCAGGACGCCCTTCACGACGATCGGCAGACGCGTGCGTCGCCGCAGCCAGTCCAGTTCCCGCCAGGACAGCTTCGGGTCGAACGCGAGGCCGGTGTGCACCATCAGCGCCGAACTGTTGGCACCGCCGTCGTGTGCGGGAGCGCGGACCTCCGGCGGCAGGTTGGCGGCCACGACGTCGTCCGGCAGCGTGAACCCAGCCCGCATGTCCCGCAGCCGGCGGCCCATCCGCGGCACATCGACCGTCAGCATCAGAGCTCGGCAACCGGCCTCCTCAGCACGGGTCACCAGGTCGGCGACCACCCTACGGTCGTGCAGCCAGTAGAGCTGGAACCAGACCGCCGCGCCGGTGGCAGCGATCCGCTCGACCGGCACGCTGCTGAGCATGCTGGCCACGAAGACCGCGCCCTCGTCACGGGCCGCCTCGGCGAGTGCCACCTCGCCGTCCGGGTGCAGGAGCCGCTGGTAGGCCATCGGCGCCACCCCGACGGGCATCCCCATCGGCGTGCCCAGCAGCTCTGTGCGGAGGTCGCAGGTCGCCGCCCCCACCAGCACCCGCGGGACCAGGTGGACCCGGTCGAACGCGTCCCGGTTGTCCCGCAACGTCGATTCCGTGCCGCTGCCGCCGGCGACGTAGTCCCAGACCGGCTCGGCCAGGACCCGCCGCGCCGCCAACGCCACGTCGTCGAGGCAGAGCAGGGCGGCCAGGTCGGTTTCCCGATCCGCGGTGGTGGTCACAGGACGTCGTGGGTCTTGGTCCGCTCCGCCTCGACCGCCTCGTAGAGCGCCCGGATGTTCCCGCTGCCGAAGGTCCGCGCCCCCAGCCGCTCGATGACCTCGAAGAAGAACGTCCGGCGCGGATGCGTGGACCTGGCGAAGATCTGGAACAGCTGCCCGTCGTGGTCCTCGTCGACGAGGATGTTCCGCGCCTGTAGCTGGTCCACGTCGTACCTGGCGAGGTCGAGTCGCTGGCCGAGCAGGTCGTAGTAGGTGTCCGGCGTCCGCAGGAAATCCACGCCGCGATCGGTCAACGCCGAGATCGAGGACACGATGTCAGCGGAGCACAGAGCCACGTGCTGCACGCCAGGGCCACCGTGCCCCTTGAGGAAATCGTCGATCTGCCCGGCGGCGGCGGCGACGTCCGGCTCGATCAGCGTGAGCGTGACCAACCGGGACGGGCTCTGCACCACCTTCGAGAACATCGCCTGGTTGCCGACCAGGATGTGTTCCTCGAACGTCACGTCGAAATTCAGCACCGTGCGGTAGAAGTCCACGGTCGAATCAAGCGTGCCCGCCTCGAGGCAGACAGCGAGGTGGTCGACCACGCCCAGCCCCGGCGCTGGACCTGCGTCCGGCAGGCCGGGGGTCAGGCCGGGCAGCACCGGACCGGCCGACCCCTCGGGCGGCTGGACGAACGTGTGCGTCACGTCGCCGAACCCGCCGACCGTGGCCGTGACGAACCCGTCGCGGGCGGCCGGCTCGACGACCGCCCGCGCGCCGCGGGACACCGCGACCTCGAACGCGGCCTTCGCGTCCGCGGTACGCATCGCCAGGTCGGCGACGCCGTCGCCGTGCTGCTGCACGTACAGGCTGGCCGGGTGCGCGTCGGCGAGCCCCTCGGTGACCACGAGGACGGTCGAACCCTGGTGCAGCGCCACCGATACGTGATCCTCGGCGCGGCGCGAGCCGACGACGGCGAAGCCGTACTGCGCGGCGAGCTCGCGTGCCGTCCAGACCGCGTCGGTCACGTGGAACTCGACGTGGTGCACGGCCAGGTCACTGAACACACTGCTGCCCACGCTCACTGTTGTCCCCCTACCGGGGCCGCACGGCCCCCGTTGTGGTCAGAAGATGGGAGCCGCCGTCGGAGCCGACAGCTCACCGAGATACGGATGCCAGAGATGTTCGGGGTCCTGCTCGACGGCCCGGATGACGTTCCGCATCTCGACGAGCGCCTTGGGCTCGGCCTCGTCATACATGTTGCCCTGCAACATCTTCAGCACGTCGAGGCGATACCGCGGGTCTTGAACGAACGCGGTGAACAGGATGTTGAGCCGGTAGTAGACCGAGATGAACTCGTACCAGTTGCGCACGCCGCGCCGCAGCAGCATCTCGTACGTCTTGAACCTCTCGCGCTTGAAGTCGCCCGCCTCGGCGGCGGCGATGATGTCCTGGCAGGCCAGCCGGGCGCTGTTGAGGGCGATGCTGACGCCGGTGGAGAAGATGGGATCCACGAAGCGGGCAGCGTCACCGACCATGACGAAGTTGTCCCCGCAGACCTGCGTCATCGCGTAGCTGTAGTCGCCCTCGGACTTGAACGGCCGCACCCGATCCGCGCTCCGCAGCGCCGCCTCGAGCTCGGGCCGGCTGCCGACGCACTCCCAGAAGAAGGCCTCGAGATCCTGCCTGGCGGCATCGGCGAACCGGCGCTTCTGAGTGACGACGCCGATCGAGGTGATCGTGTCGGTGATGGGAATCTGCCACACCCAGGTGTCGGTCAGTGGCAGGAAGTGGATGAAGATGAAGTCGGACTTGGACTGCTCCGCCGACAGTGACTGTCGGTCGAAGCCGTCGAACCAGGTGTGGATCGCGTACTGGTTGAAGACCGAGTCGGCCACCTTCACCTTGAGCTGGTTGCCCAGCGTGGTGTTCCGGCCACTGGCGTCCACCACCATCCGCACCGGCACCTCGCGGTGCCCGTCGGCGGAGCGGGTGTGCATGACGGGGTGCTCGCCGTCGAAGTCGACGCGGTTGACCCGCACTCCGTGGTGAACCTGCGCGCCGAGACTCGCCGCGTTCTCCAGCAGGATCTGGTCGAACTTGCCACGGTCGACGTGGAAGGTGTAATCCCGATCGACGCCGGCCTGATCCCGCTCATTGAACATGACCTCGGCGAGCCGGAAATCATGGGTGAGATTGGAGAAGCCGAGGTGGCTCACCGGCCGTGTCTCGGCCGAGGTCCACGCTGCGCCGAACTTGCGCGGGAAGCCGGCTGCCTCGACGGCGGCCATCGCCCCGGTCTCCAACAGCACCGGCGTGGTGGCCGGGACCAACGATTCGCCCACGTGTTCGCGGGGGAAGTGTGCGCTTTCGAAGACCACGACGGAGAGCCCCGCCTTGGCCAGGTAGGCGGCGGCTGTGGACCCGCCGGGCCCACCGCCGATGATGCCGATGTCCCACTCTGCTTGCATGGCGCCTCCTCGGCCGGCCTGTCAGGCGCGGGGCAACGACAGGATCAGATCGGTGATGGTGTCGAGACTGCGGAAGTGCCGTCCCGTGATGTGCGTCGGCGGCACGTCGACGTCGAGCTCCGCCCGGACGAACGCGATGAGCCGCGCCGTGTTCAACGAGTTCAGGACGCCCCACTCCAGCAGTGGCGAGTCGGGACGCAGATCGACTCCGCTGACCGCGTCACCCTGATCACCGAGCAGCTCCTGGCGCACGTACACCATCAGTTGGCCGAGTATCTCGTCGCGTTGGTCTGTGAGCACAGCCCCTCCCAGGTCGCCGGTCACGTCTCCCCCGTGGGTTGTCACCTAGGGGGCGAGACACCCAACGGCGCTTCCCCTTCTGATGACATCCCTGCTCGATGAATTCTAGGAGCCAACGCGGGTTCGTCAAGGGGATGTCTTCGGAGGATCGACGTCGGTCACTGGCACGACGGGTGGTGACGCCCGCTGGGGGCGGGCGACTCAGGCCAGGACGCCGGTGAGGTAGGTCTGGATCGCCTTGCCCGTGCCCGCGGCCAGCCCGGCGGCGGTGAGCTCTACGATCGCCGGCACGCGGTAGACGTACCGGGTGGTGGCGAGACCGATGAGGTGCGAGCCCACCATCGCGGCGCGCAGCTCGGGCTGGGCGTGGCCCAGCGCCTGGGACAGCGGGAGGATCACCTGCTCGCCGAGGAAGCTGCGGACGGCGTCCGCCGCCATGTCGTTGGCCGTCATGGAACGCAGGATGCCGCCGAGCCGCGCCGCCGTGTCGAGCTCGTCCCAGTGGCTGAAGAACAGCTCGACGGTGCGCCGGCCGACCTGGCCGCGCGGGCCCGTCATCGCCCGCTCCACCAGCTCAGGCGGCTGCAGGGCACCGCGCACCGCCGCCTCGAACAGGCCCTCCTTGGTGAGGAAGAAGTGATGCACCAGCGCGCTGTCGACCCCAGCCTCCTGCGCGATGGTGCGCACCGTGGTGCCCTCGTAGCCCCGCTCGGCGAACTGGCCGCGAGCGATCTCGAGGATGAGCTGATGGCTCACCGTCGGCCCGGCGCGTCGCCCCGTCCGTCGTCGTGGACCACTGTTCGGGGACACCTCCGCGCCCACAAGTTCACCTTTCCCAGTTCACCCCATGCCCTATTCATCGTATGGGGGCAAACGCCATAGTATCGCCTTCCTGCCGACGGAAATAGGCAGGATCTACTGCGAGGTAACAACAACAGCACGTGACGATGCCTTGACACGGTGCCCCGCACGCGCCGTAGCATGGCGCAGTGCTACGAACACGGGCGGTCGTCGGAAGTCTCCTCTTCTTTTGCGCCGCGCCGGGCGTGGTCGCGGGTCTCGGCCCGTGGTGGATATCCGACTGGGAGTTCCATAGACCGTTCGCCTTCTACCAGCCGGTTCGAGTCCTCGGCGTGCTGATGCTGGTTGCCGCGGTGGCGTTCCTCCTCCAGTCGTTCGTGCGGTTCGTCGTGGAGGGCCTGGGCACACCGGCCCCGGTGGCGCCGACCGAGCACCTGGTGATCGGCGGGCCGTACCGTTACGTCCGCAACCCGATGTACGTCGCGGTGGTGACGGCCATCCTCGGCCAGGCGCTGTTCTTCGGCCAGGGCGCGCTGTTGTGGTACGGGTTGGCCATCGCCCTCATCCAGGCCGCGTTCGTGCGGTTCTACGAGGAACCCGGCCTGCGCCGGCGGTACGGCTCCACGTACGACACCTACCGCGCCGCGGTGCCGGCGTGGATCCCCCGGCTACGCCCGTGGCAGGGCGCCAGCTCACTGCAGGCGTGACAGGACCACCCGCATGCGCGGCCGGTCGACCGCGCCGCCGACTCGCGAAGGGACTGGTATGCCGCCCTCTTACGAGGGCTGACCGCCTCCGCCTCCCGACGGAGGGCCACCCGCCGCCTGGGCCACCCGTTCCAGAGTAGGCAGCTCCGCCTGCGTCACCGATGCCTGGCAACTGGCAGTCAACACCGGCAGCCGGCCGGAGACCTCGGCGATCAGCTCGCCGCGCAACAGGTCGTCGCCGCCGGGCTCGCCCCAGATGATGAGCCGGCAGTTCACCTGCTCCGCGCGCACGGATGCCGAGGCAGTCCAGATGATGGGCATGCGGTGCCGTGCCGCCCCCAGCAATTCAACCGTCACGAACTCGGGTGCCGTCTTGTCAGTGCCGTCGCATTGCTGGAAGCCGACGTGGGCCGTGATTTCACCATTGCCCAAGTAACTTAATTGAAACATTACGCGGTACTCGCGCCCACCTACGTCCGCCGGCAATAGTCCCGCCGTCAACAACAGGCCTTCCGGCTCGTAGAAAAGTACTTGGACATCCGTGACCGCTAGCCGTGATGCCTTCATTTCCCTGGTGGCCCCATCCCCCATTAGTGCCCCGCCAGTTCATCGATGGATATTATCCTGTGGAGGGCCCTCCTGTCCCCCCCAAAAATGGGAAAGCCATTGGGGGCAACGTTCGGATACGGGTGTCCCGTCCGGAATGGGTGGGCTCGGGCATGACTTGCCTGAATGAGGCGTCTGAGAGAAATAGGAGCGCGGGAATCCGCTGCTGCTCGACGGCCCGGGATGACCCCGTTGACGTGGGACAACGCGGTGAACCGCACGACCGGCGCCGACTGCCGCACGAGGGCATCGCCGTCCACGCGGCCCAGGCGCCGAGCCTGCCGCTGGCGGTGAAGCCGCCGGCTACGTCGCAACCCGGCCGGGAATCCGACACTACCTGCCTGCGGGCCCACGCCGACCTACTCGACACTACCTGAAGCCAGGCACTACACAACCCCACACACTATTACGCAGAATGGCTAATTAGGTCCTTCTGATGCCGAACCACATCCTAATTAGACACTTCACTACCTGTGTGCTTACAGCTCACTCATCAGACCAATCCCCTGCGGGCAATCACCAATGCCCCGGCGGACGCGTTCGAGGCCCCGACCCTACGGTCGGGGCCTCGATCCGGCGGACCGCTCAGGCCGCGGCGCCGGCCGGGACGCTTTCCTCCTCGTCGTCGACCGCGTGGCCGTGACCCTGCGTGCGCAGGTGTGGGATGAACAGCGCGATCACCGCGCCAGCGCCGAGTGCCACGGCGGCCACCAGGTGAGCGTTCTGCAGGCCTTCGACGAACGTGGCCGTGGACTCGTAGCCGCCGTGAACGCCGAGGATCGCGCCGCCGACCGACACACCCAGTACGGTGCCGGTCTGCCGGATGGCGTTGGACACCCCGGAGGCGACACCCTCCAACTCGGCGGGCGCGAACCCGAAGGCCAACCGACCGATCGGCGCAAGGAAGATGCCCAGCCCGAGCCCGGTGACCACGAACGGCACGACGAGCTTCGAGTACGTCAGATCGTCGGCGACCGCACCGATCCAACCCACGCCGATTGCCTGCATCGTCAAGCCCAGGATCACCAGCGGCTTGCCGCCGATCTTGTCGGTCAGGATGCCGGAGATCGGTGCCGCGATCATCGGCATGGCCGTCCACGGCAGCGTACGAAGGCCGGCCTCCAGCGGCGAGTAGCCAAGGACGCTCTGTAGGTACTGGGTGCCGAGGAAGACGGCGCCGAAGACGCCGAACGGCATGAGGATCGTCGCCACCATGGTGAGGCTGAAGCCTCGGCTGCGGAACAACCGCAGCGGCACCATCGGCGTCTGCGCCCGCGACTGCCAGAAGATGAAAACCAGCACGAGAAGACCGCCGACGATGAATCCCGCCAGCACGGAGGCACTGTCCCAGCCGGCGGAGTTGCCCCGCACGAGGCTGGACACGATGCCGAGCATCCCGGCGGTGATCAGGACGACGCCCAGTGGATCCAGTCGACCGTAGCCGCCGCGGCTCTCACGGACGCGCGTCATCACCGGCAACAGCAACAGACCGATGGGAACGTTTACCCAGAAGATCCACTGCCAGGACCAGGCTTCGGTCACGGCGCCGCCGATGACCGGCCCGAGGGCGATACCGAGACCCACCATCGCGCCCCACAGCCCGAACGCGTGGCCGCGCTGGCGTGCCGGCACGACGCTGGCCAACAGGGTGAGGGTGAGCGGGAGGATGACAGCGGCACCCAGGCCCTGCACCGCGCGTGCCGCGATCAGGTAGTTGATGTCTTCGGTGAGGCCCGCCAGCCCGGACGCGACGGTGAAGACCACCAGCGCGATGGTGAAGACCCGCCGCCGGCCGAAGCGGTCGCCGAGCGCGGCGCCGGTCAACAGGAAGACCGCGAAGGTGAGCGTGTAGGCGTTGACGATCCATTCAAGATCTTCAAGGGTCGCACCGAGTTCGGTGCGGATGACCGGTAGCGTCGTCGTGACGACGAGGGTGTCGATCGCGACCATGAACACGGCGACCAGGGCCGCAGTCCATGTCCAGGCGGTGCTGTGGATCGCTGGGGGTTGCTTGTTGTCCACTCTGTTTCCCTACTCGAGACGGATTGACTGGGAAGGATCGCTGGGGCGATGCCCGTTGCGCTCCTCTCGTCGGTAATGGGGGGGAGAGACCCGGACATATGTCCCGCGCCAATATCCCAGCGGGAATCTGTCCGGCGCCGTCGCGCCGCCGACGAGGCGGCCGAGCACGATGGCGTGATCACCAGCGGCGATCACGTCATGGAGCGCGCATTCGGTGAAGGCGACGGTGGGTTCCAGGCGCGGCATGCCGGCGACGTCGCCGGGACGCCACGCCACGCTCGCGAACTTGTCGTCGTTGTAGCTGGCGAACAGTTCGGAAATCTCGTGGCCGTCGGCAGCGAGGAAGTTGACGGCGAATCCGCCGGTCTCCCGGATGGCGTCCAAGGTGGAACTCACCTGCCGCACACAGAACAGCAGCAGCGGTGGGTCCTTGGAGACGCTGCACACCGACGATGAGGTCAGGCCCTGCGGCCGGCCAGACGCGTCGAGGGCGGTCACCACGCTGACGCCGCTGGCCAGCGAGCCCATGATCGCCAGGAACGCACCCGGCTCCACGTTGACTAATTCGGTGCCAGTAATGGTCCACCTCCTTCGATCGCCGCCAGCAGCGCGGCTCGATCGGTCTTTCCGTTCGGGGTGAGCGGCAAGCTCGTGGCCGCCTGGACTGAGTCGACGATCATGTAGGTCGGCAGCTGCCCGGCGCACCAGCGCTTGATCTCCAGCAGGCCGGGCCGACGGTCGCCCGCCGGCACCACGACCGCGTGCAGCCGCGCGGCGAGCCCGGCGCCGGCGACGATCACCGCGGCCGCCGCGACGTCCGGATGCGCGGCGAGGACGGCTTCGATCTCCCCGGGCTCCACCCGGTTGCCGCGAACCTTGGCCATGTCGTCGCGGCGGCCCAGATACTCCAGACATCCGTCGGATGCCAACCGGCCGAGATCGCCGGTCCGGTACGGTCCCCGCTGCGGCGGTCGGCCCCAGTAGCCGAGCATCACCGTGGGCCCGTCGACCACGACCTCGCCCTCCGGGTAGTCGCCGGTACTGTCGCCGCCCGCGCCGTTCGGGGTCGGCGGGTCCAGGTTCAACACCGCGCCGCTGGCCGACCGGCCGATCGGCAGTGGGCGATCGCGCCCCGCATCGGCGTCGGTCACCTCGTAGGACGCACACACGTTGGTCTCGGTGGGCCCGTACCAGTTCAGCAGCCGCACTCCCGGCCAGGCGGCACGAAGCTCGTGCACGTACCGGATCGGCATCACCTCGCCGGCGAAGACGCAGGCCCGTAGGGCCGGCGGCGGCGGACCATCCAGCAACCCGCCGTCCCGGATCATCAGGGTCAGCGCGGACGGCACCGAATACCAGATGGTGATGCCCTCGTCGCGCACGAACCGGGCCAACTGCACTGGCGCGTACGCCAGTTCGGCGGGGACCAGGTGCACCGACGCGCCCGCCCGGAACGCCGCGTAGAGGTCGAACACCGACAGGTCGAAGTTGAACGGGGCGTGGTTGGCCAGCCGATCCTGCGGCGACACCGCGAGCAGATCGCCGGCCCACTCGACAAACGCTGCCGCGTTGCGGTGGCTCAGGCAGACGCCCTTCGGGGCCCCCGTCGACCCGGAGGTGTAGAGGATGTACGCGGGATCGTCCGGGTCCGGTTGGTGAACTGGCGGCGGGTCGCCGTCGGCCCCCAGCCGCTCCAGCGCGTCCAGCGTCAACAATGGCGGCCCGCCAGGGACACCGCCCTCCCGCGTGACCCGTTCCGCGGCCGGCGCGTCGGCGACGACCAAGGTCGCCGCGCAGTCGGCCGCGATGCGCCACACCCGGGTCGGCGGGTTCGCGGCGGACACTGGGACGTACGGCGCACCGAGCGACAGCGTCGCCTGCATGACGGCCACCGCAGCGGCCCGCTTGTCGGACCACAGCACCACCCGGTCGCCCGGGGACACCCCTGCGCGCGCCAGCCCCGTCGCCAGGCGCGCGGCGGCCGCCGCCAACTCCGCGTACGTGAGCTGTTCACCCTCCGCGGTTACCGCCGGTGCGTCCGGCGTACGCCGGGCCCAGGCGGCCACGTAGCCGTGGATCCCCGCTCCACCCGGCGCATCGGACTGGTCCACGTCCCGCACGGTCGGCACCTCCTTTCTCAAGGCTGCGGCCCTCACAGGCCCAGTTCGTGGGCGATCAACAGCCGTTGCACGTCGGACGTGCCGGAGAAGATGGTGCTGGGCACGGCGTCGCGCAGAACGGTCTCGATCCCGGCCTCGCGCAGGTATCCGAGGCCGCCGAACAGGCGCACCGCATCCAGTGCGCTGGCGACGGCCGCCTCGGAGACGGCCAGCTTGGACAGCGCCACGTTGAGCTCCGAGCCGGCGTCGTTGTCCATCTCCCAGCAGCAGCGATAGAGCAGCAGCCGCGCGGACTCCGTGCGCAGCTTCATCTCCACGATCCGGTTCGCCACCGCCTGGAAGTCGCTGATGCGCCGGCCGAACTGTCGGCGCGAGGTCGCATGCTGGACGCAGCGCTCCACCAGGCGGTCCAGCAGGCCGACGTATCCCGCAAACAGGCAGGCGCGTTCCCACCGCATGGAGTGCTGGAATATGGCTGCGCCCTGGCCCGGCTCACCGAGCACCCGGTGCGCCGGCACCGGACAGTCCTCGAAGGACACCCGCCCGGCCGGCGCCGACACGAGACCCATCTTGTCCAGCGGCGCGCTGACCGTCAGGCCGGGCGTGTCGCAGTCCAGCACGAACGCGGTGACACCGAGATGGCCGGCAGCCGGATCAGTGGTCGCGTAGGTCACCAGCACGTCGGCCACCGGCCCGTTGGTCACGAACGTCTTCTCACCGTTGAGCAGGTAGCCGTCCGGCGTCGCCGTCGCGGTCACGGCGAGCCGCGAGACGTCGGAACCAGCGCCCGCCTCGGTCATCGCGTTGCCGGCCACCACCTCGCCTGAGCAGATTCGCGGGAGGAGGTCTTTCTTCAGCTCCGGCGTGCCGAATCCTGCTACCGGCATGGCGCACGCGAACAGGTGCGCGCCGGAGGCGAACACAAGACCGGTGTCCGCGCACCCCCGACCGAACGCCTCGACGCGCAGCGCGGTATCCAACGCGCCCAGCCCGCCGCCGCCGTACTCTGCGGGAATGCAGAGGCCGAGCAGCCCCAACTGGCCGAGCCGCCGCCAGGCATCGCGGTCGTGCAGCCGGCCGGCGTCGGCGGTGGGCGCGAACGTCTCCGCGACGCTCGCGCGCACCTCGTCGTACGCGGCCCGCTGTTCAGACGTCCAGGCGAAGTCCACGGTGCCCCCTCGGCCGCGCGGTACGTCGACGCGGTGGAATGACCGGGTGGCAGGAGCAACCCGGTCCGTACTGACATATGCTCAAAGGTCTAGACTTAGGCATTTCATCGGACCGTGCGCGCGGGCGTACGAGAACTCGTAAGAGGTTTCCGTGACGCAACAGGGATTCGATGGTGGGACCGGCATCCGGCAGGCGATCCTCGACGTCACCCGGCGGGAGATCTCTGAATGCGGCCTGACCGGGGTGAGCATCCGCAGTGTCGCCCGGCGCGTGGGTGTCGACCCGCGGCTCGTGCGGCACTACTACGGCTCCAAGGAGCAGCTCCTGCGCCACGCGGTGCAGGTCGAGGGCAACCCCGTGGAGCTGGCCGAGCATCTGCTGCGCGGCAGCCGCCGCCGGTTGGGCCGGGCCACCGCGACCGCCCTGCTCGCCCACTGGGACAGCCCTCGCACGACGATCTCGTACCGGGCCCGGCTGTCCGCCTCGCTCACCAGCGACGAGATCGCGGGGCTCATGCGCGACGAGTTCGTGCGGTCGTTCTTCGGCACGTTGGCCGAGGGCGTCAGCCCTGACCGGCACGAACTGCGGGCGGCGCTCGCCGCCTCCCAGGTGATCGGCCTGGCCCTGTGCCGCTATCTGATCGACGGCACCGAGCTGTCCCGGCACGACCGCGACGATCTGGCCCGGATGATGGGGCGCACGATCCAGCACTACCTCACCGCCGACCTGGCTGAGTGATGCCGGGCGCGCCGGCAGCCGAGCCGTCCGCGCGCCCGTCGCCCTGGGCATCCGCCCGCCCGTCGTCGACCGATGCCGGCCCCCGAGCGGGGGTTGGCAACGGCGCGTCATCCCGCCGGCCGGTCACGTTGTCCTTGGTCAGCAGCCGCTTGAAGTCCGCCGGCGCGACCGTCATGACCCAGGCCACCATCAGTAGGCGACGGGCCTTCGTGAAGTGGTAGTACCGCGCGTCCGGGTCGCCGAAGCGGTACAGCGGCGGTACGAACCGCGCCCGGCGCAGCTCCCGGAAGATCATGTCAGCCGCCTCGGTCTGCCCCAGCCCACCGTCGCGTACCCGGGCGAAGACCCCGAAGAACCAGTCCAACATCTGGCGCAGGCCGTCCGGGGTGCGGAACCACAGCCCGCCGTCGGCGAACCGCTCGACCGGATCCCACGTCCCAGCGGCGACGGCATCGTTGGTGGCCCGCTTCAGCGACAGGTGGGCCAGGATCTGCCAGAGCAGCCAGACCCGGCTGTACGCGTTCCACAGCGCGAAGCTGCCGCAGGCGGTGCGGGCTGCGGCCAGCATCTGGTCGTTGAACTCGATCAGGGCGTCCTGGAAGGCTGCCACCTGGGCCAGCGCGGCGGCCGACGCCTGCTCGTCGCGCACCGCGCGCGGCAGCGCCGCGCCGAGCGCGTGGACCACCTCCGCCGTCATCGTCACGTCGCGGGACAGGAACTCGTCGGTGCGGCATGCCGACCGCTCCATCGCGAACCACCGCGGCCCGTGAGTCACCGCCGCCCGGCGCTGCCACCTGGGCGAGGTGGTCCAGCCACCCTGCGCCGTGGCGGAGGCGAACTGCTCCGCCAGGCTCGGGAACGGCGCGACGATCGCCCGGAACGCCGCCTCCGGCTCAGCGGGCAGGTCGTCGAACCTGCCCGCGTCCAGCCCCACGGTCACGCTGCACAGGTCGTTGGCCGCGTCGTCGTGGTTGCGGAAGTCCACCACCTGGATCCAGCCGCCGTCGAAGAGGTGATGCACCGTCCCCCGCGACCAGGCAGTCGCCCCGCGGTAGTCGGCGAGCCGACTGCACTCCTCGAACGGTCGGACGTCGCGCAGGTAAGCGTGCATCATCCGGGACTGCAACGTCAGCGTGCCCGGATTGCCGCCGGCGGCCACCGCTTGCAGGGGTGAGTCCGCTCCGCACGCGTCCACCACGAACCGCGCGGTCGCCGTCTGTCCTCCGCTGAAGGTCAGGTGCACGGCGTCGGATTCCAGCCGAACCTCGGTGGCGGACGCTCGGTCCCGCAGCACGGACGCGCCGTACCCGATGGCCAGCTCCCGGGCGTACTCGTCGACGACCGGCCGGTAGAGGTGCCACTCGCTGTGCTCCCCCGGCACGTGGAACTGCACGGCATGCGCCGGATCGTGCCTGCGGCCCGCGGTGTGGTGCAGGAACGCGAGGCTCTTCTTGATCCCGCTGTGCCGGCGCACCGGCTCCGGTAGGTCCTCGAAGTGGGCGAAGGAGGCGATCTCCGGCACGTCGAACCGTTCGGCGAGCAGGTGCAGCACGGCGGTCGTGTACGGCACGGTGCTGTCGCCCGACGGCAGCACCGTGTCGTCGGGCGAGCCGACGAGCAGGACCCGCAGGTCCTGCCTGGACAGCACCGTGGCGAGCAGGCTGGTCGCCAGATGGCTGCCCAGGATCACGACGTCGTACGACACCGGGGCGCCGGGTTCGGTGGTAGTCATTCAGTCTCCTAGAAGATCTTCCGGCCCAGCAGCTGCTCCTTGCCGGCCTCGCGGAGGAAGCCGAGCATCAGCCGTCGCACGTCCGGCGGCGCCTTGGTCGCCGCCCACAGCATGGTCCGGGCGATCTTGACCGGGGTCGGGTTGATGAACCGCAGGCTGCGGTCCTTCCAGCCCCAGTGGTCCGGCACGAAGGGCGCGCGGTTGAGGTGGTCGTAGAGAGCGTCCGCCGCCTCGTCGCCGGTGATCTTCCCCGCCTCGAAGTCGCCGCACTGCTTGACCATGTCCTCGAACAGTTCGCCGTAGCCCTCGTGGTCGGACCAGTGCAGGCCGGGGTTCTTCACCTCTTCCAGCTCGTTCAGATGCCGGTCGTCGCCCGTGGAGCGCCAGCGGCGGTACGCCTCATGGGCCCGGAAGGTGCCGGCGTTCGAGCCCCACGCCCAGATCCGGAAGACGGCCGTCCACAACCCGTAGTTCTCGAACGAGGCGTACGCGGCGTTGACCAGCTTGTCGTTGCCGTCGAACAGCGCCTGCTGGCGGGTGTTCACCCCCTCGAACCGGTCAGCCGAGAAGTCGTCGTCGCCGACCGCCCGCAGGATCCGCCAGGCCAGCACGTTGACCGCCTCGCAGGTGTTGGACAGGCCACGGGAGAACAGCGGGTCGATGAACGCCGCGGCGTGGGCCAGCAGCACCCATCGGTCGCCAACGGTGGTCTTGGACGAGTACTGCACCCGGTCGGTGCCCACCCACTCCCGCATGGGCCGTGCGCCCTCGAACTGCGCGGCCATGCCCGGGAACCGCTGCATGTGCTTCCAGAAGTCCTCCTCCGGCGAGATGCCGGGCGTCTTCGGGTATTTGCGCGGATCCATCGTCAGGCCGACGCTGCACAGCGGGTTCTTCGAGTCCTTGTGGTTGTTGAACGCGATCACCCACGACCAGCCCCGCGGGAACAGGTGGTGAACGGTGCCCTCGTAGAACGGCACCGGCGGCTTGTCCGCCCCGGTGCGGTTGAACACCTCGTCGGTGGTCTTGAGGTCGATCATGTGGTTCCAGATCGCCCGCGAGTGGTGCTTGTACCGGCACGGGTCATCGCGCAGGGCGAACTTCTCGGCCAGCGGCGAGCGGTAACCGCTGGCGTCCACCACATACCGGCTGCGGAACTGCTCGCCCCGGGTCGAGCTGACCGTCACACCGGAGTCGTCGAAGTCGACGTCGGCGATCGTGAAGTTCACCCGCGCCGTGCAGCCGTACTTGATCGCCGCGTGGAACAGGTACGCGTCGGTGTCCTGCCGGTACATGTGCGGCGTCTCGTGCAGCAGGCTCGGGAAGTTGAACATCGTGACCTGCATCGGATCCTGCGGCTTGCCCTCCTGGTGGTTCAGGAAGGCGAAGTGGTCCTTCTTCCCGTGCCAGGGCGAGATGATCTTCTGGCAGGCGGTCAGCGTCGCCAGGGTCATCAGCTCCGGCACCTTGTACCGCTCGGACATGGTGCGCAGCGACACCAGCATGTTGGGGATGGTGGACTCGCCGATGGCGAACTTCGGGTGCGCCTTGGCGTCGACCAGCAGCACCTTCGCGCCGTTGCGCGCCAGGATCGCGCCGAGCATCGAGCCGGCGAACCCCGCTCCGAGGATGGCGACGTCATAGGTGGCCTTCTCGGCCTCGATCAATTCACTCACCGTGAACTCCAATTTTCTCGGTTTACTTCGGCTCGGGGACGCGCAGCCGGGAGCCGAGCACGGGCCAGCCGGCGAGCTTCTGCTTGATCTCCTCGGCCGGCTCGAACTCGCCCCGGGCGAAGCGCTTGCGCATGAAGAGGGTCAGGCCCTCGTAGGTGAGCTCGCCGATCGCCGGCGGCGCGTCCCGCTTTGCCCAGCGCAGGGTGCCGAGCACCTTGGCGGCGGAGGCACCGGTGATCCGGACGGACGGGTCGGCCAGCCCGAACGCCGGCGGCACGAACGGCGCGCGTGCGAGCCGGTCGCGGATCTGGTTGGCGACGTCCTTGGGCTGGGCCTGCCCCGCGTCGACCGCACGCATCATCCGGCTGACATCGGCCAGGAACTCGAGCACCGCCGCGTGGTCCGGGTCGTCGACCTTGGACCGGTCGAACTCGCGCAGGTCCACCCGCCACCACGGCCGTTCCATCCGCCGCAACACTGCCGGGTCACGGGTCTTGGAGTAGAGCGAGTAGCCCCGGCTGATCTCGAAGGTGGACAGGATCTGGGTCAGCGCCCAGACCCGGAACCAGGCGTCCCACAGGTCCCAGTCCCGGAACGCGATGTACGCGTTGTTGACCAGGTCGTCGTTGAAGTCGAGCTGGCCCTGCTCAAGCTCCTGCACGTACTCGAAGCGCTCGACGGCGAAGTCGTCGTCCTTCAGCGCGTCGAGCAGTCGCTGGGTCAGCGCGTTGATGATCTCCATGGTGTTGGACAGGCCGCGCGAGAACAGTGCGTCGACAAAACCCGCGGCGTGCGACATCAGACACCAGCGATAGCCGACCGTCTTCTTCGGCGAGTACTGCAGGCGGCCCGTACGCACCCACTCGCGTACCGGCGTGGCGTTCGCGAACTGCGGCGCGATGCCCGGGAACCGCTCGAGGAACTGGCGGAACTCCTCCTCCGGTGAGCAGTCCGGCACCGGGTGCACCCGCGGGTCGAACTGCACGCCGACGCTGCACAGGTCGTTGGTGGACCGGGGGTGGTTGTCGAACGGGATCACCCACATCCAGCCGCCGTCGAAGATGTGGTGCAACGTGCCCTCGTGCCACCGGGTCGGGTTGCCGTACTCGCTGCGTGGGGCGAAGTCGTCGAACGGCCGCACGCCGACCATGTGGGTGAACAGCGACCGCGAGTGGTGTTCCAGCCGGGTCGGCTCCTCCCGCAGATCGAATTGCTCCGCCAGCGCCGAGCGGAAACCGCTGGCGTCCACCACGTAACGGGCCCGCACCGGTGCGCCGGGGCCAACGTCGAGCGTCACACCGTCGTCGTCGACCTGCACGTTCGCGATGCGCACCTGCTGCCGGATCACGGCGCCGTGCTTCGCCGCGACGGTGAGCATGAAGTTGTCGATGTCCTGCCGGAAGAAGTGGTTCTCGGTGTTCAGGATCTTCGGGATCTGGAACATGTTGGATTCTTCGGGCCGCTGCTGCTGACCCGGCCGCTGGTAGACGAAGCCGAAGTTCCTCTTCACCCCGCCGGTGGTGTTGATGTGCGCGTACACCGACTCGAAGGTGCTCAGGTACTTGATCTCCGGCACCCCGTACCGCTCGCTGATCAACCGCATTGCCATCGAGGTGTACGGGATGGTCGACTCGCCGACGGCGAAGCGCGGGTGCGTGCCGGCGTCAAGCACGAGCGTGCGCGCGCCGTTCTTGGCCAGGCACGCTGCCAGGGTGGAGCCTGCCAGCCCGGAGCCGATCACCACTACGTCGAATGACCCGTTGTACGCGGCTGCGCCTTCCATCATGGACTCCTTATCCATCGGGTTCACTTCGGCGTCGGAACGCGTAGCCGCTTACCGATCACGGGCCAGCGCGCGAGGAGGTGCTTGAGCTCCTCGCCGACGGCGAACTCGCCGGGCGAGAAGCGCTTCTTCATGAACAGGGTGAGGCCCTCGTACGTGAGGTCGCCGACGGCTTTGGGTGCCTTCTTGCGGGCCCAGCGCAGGGTCCGACCGATTTCGAGGAAGCTGGCGTCGGTCCACTGGTTGTTCGGGTCAGCCAGCCCCCACGCGGGCGGCACGAAGTCCGCCTCACGCAGCAGCCGGAGCAGCTCCGCCGCCGTCGCCCCGGACTCCGCCCGGCCCTCCTGCACCGCGCGGGTCATGTCGTTGACCTGTTGCAGCAGGGTCATCACCGCCCCGTACGGCGCGTCCTGCGGGATCACCCGACCGCGCCACCACGGCCGCTCCAGCGGGGCCAGCACCGCCGGGTCACGGGTGTCCAGGTACCGGGCGTACGCCCGGTTCACCTCGAAGGTGGCGATGAACTGCCCCAGCGACCAGATGCGGAACCAGGCGTCCCACAGCCGCCAGTCGCCGAAGGACGTGTAGGCGTTGGCGACCAGGTCGTCGTTGAAGTCCAGCAGACCCTGCTCGAACTCCTGCATGTACTCGAACCGCTCGACCGAGAAGTCGTCGTCAGCGATCGCGGCCAGCAGGCGGTGCACCAGCGCGTGCATCGTCTCCAGGGAGTTCGACAGCCCTCGGGAGAACAGTGGGTCCACGAACCCGGCCGCGTGCGAGGTGAGGCACCATCGGTAGCCGACCGTCTGCCGCGACGAATATTGCAGCCGGCCGGTGCGTGTCCAGTCGCGCACCGCCCGAGCCTCGGCGAACTGCGGGGCGATGTCCGGGAACCGTGCGACGAACCGGCGGAACTCCTCCTCCGGGGAGCAGTCCGGCACCGGGTGCACCCGCGGGTCGAGCTGCAGGCCGACACTGCACAGGTCGTTGGTGCCCCGTAGGTGGTTGTCGAACGGGATGACCCACATCCAGCCGCCGGGGAACAGGTGGTGCAGCGTGCCGTCGTGCCACGGACTGGGGTGCCCGTAGCGGGACTTGGGGGCCAGCTCGTCGTACGGCCGGATTCCGACCATGTGGGTGAACAGCGACCGCGACTGGTGTCGGAACCGGGACGGTTCCTCCCGCAGGCCGAACTGCTCGGCCAGGACCGAGCGGAAGCCGCTGGCGTCCACCACGAACTTGGCCCGGAAGTGCCCGCCGGTGTGGGCGAGCGTCACCCCGTCGTCATCCACCTCCACACCGGTGATCCGCACCTGCTGGCGGACCGTGGTGCCGTACTTCGCCGCGACCGTGAGCATCCAGTTGTCGATGTCCTGGCGGTAGAAGTGGCTCTCGGTGTGGGTGACCTTCGGGATCGGGAACATGTGCGTCTCGCGCGGATCCTGGCGCTCCCCCGGCCGGTGGTAGACGAACCCGAAGTTGCGCTTGACGCCCGAGGTTGTGTTGATCTTCGACTGGACGCCCTCGAAGGTGGACAGCCACTTGATCTCGGGAACCCCGTACCGCTCGCTGACCAGCCGCATCATCATCGACGTGGCCGGGATGGTCGACTCGCCGATGGCAAACCGGGGATGGGTGGCGCCGTCGACGATCAGCACCTTCGCACCGTTGCGGGCCAGGCACGCGGCCATCATCGTGCCGGACAGGCCGGACCCGATGATCGCCACGTCGTACTCCGGCGTGCTCCGCGGATGATCAGTCATGTCGTTCGAGCTCCTTTATCGGCCGCTGTGGGGCGGGCAGGTAGCCGGTCCGCACCATCCAGCGCAGGTAGGTGTCGAGCAGGTCGTCGTCCAACGGCGGGCATCGGACGTCGGTGCCGCGCAGCTGTTCCTCGGTGTTGCCGACGGCGTAGTGGACGGCCTCCTCGCCACCGACCACGAACTCCTCCACCACCGGCATGACGGGGTGCAGCTCGTTGGTGCCGACGGCATAGGACGCCTTGAGCGCCTGCCACCACTCCTCCACCGGCACCACCTCGACCCCGAAGCCGTGCCGGCGCAGCGCGCCCACCACGTCCGCGAACAGCACCTTGTACGGGCTCACCAGGTGGTACGTGCCGCCGAGGGCCGGGCCGTGCCGGGAGATGTGCACCAGCGCGCTCGCCACGTAGTCGACCGGCGTCATCTCCACCTTGATGTCGATGTCCGGAGCCATCCCCAGCTGCACGCAGCCCTTCATCACCCGCGTGGTGAAGTGGGTGGTCAGGCTGGCGCCGGTGCGGGAGTCGCCGAGCACCCGGCCGGGCCGGTAGACATCGACCAGAACTCCCCGTACGCGGGCCAGCTCGACCAGCCGCTCCGCCGCCCACTTGGTCTGCACGTAGCCGGTCACCAGCCGGCCGGCCGTGGCGATGTCATCGTCCTCACCGACCACATCGCGGCCGGAGACCGGAAGGCCCCAGATGCCGTACGTCGAGACGTGGTGGACCGCGGTCGGCCGGCCGCGCGCGGCCAGCCGCAGGATCTCCACCGTGCCCGCGATGTTGTCCGGCCGGAGCTGGTGGTAGTTGTAGCCGAAGTGCACCCGGGCGCCGCAGTGGTAGATCCCGTCCAGTTGCTCGGCGAGTTCGTCGTACCGGTCTGCGGACAGGCCCAGCTGGGGTCGTGCCAGGTCGCCGGGCAGCACCGTGATCCGGTCGGCTGCACTGGCCGGCCGGGGAAGGTAGCGCTCCATGTTGTCCAGCACCCGCCGCAGCCCGACCGCCTCGTCGGCACACCGCACCAGGCACGACACGTGGGCCGTCGTTGTCTCGAGCAGCGTGTGCAGCAGATAGCCGCCGACGAAGCCGGTGGCGCCGGTCAGCAGGACGTGCCGGGGGTCGCGTACCCGGGCCGGTGCCTCGCCGATCACCCGGACGTCCGGCGGGAGGGTGACGTCGCCCGCGATCCACGCCGGGTCGCTGGCCCGGTCACCCGCCGGATCGTCGCCGGCCTGCTCGTCGATGGGCTCGCCAGTGGTGTCGGCGGCCGGGTCGCCGAGCCGGTCGGCCAGCAGCCCGGCGAACAGGTCGGCCCACTGCGCCGGGGTGGCCAGCGTGAGCAGGTCGCCGGCCCGCACGGTGAGGCCGAGGTCGCGCCGGCAGCGCCGGACCGCGTCCATGACCATCAGTGAGTCCATGCCGCTGGCCAGCACGTCGCTCTCCTCGTCGAGGGCGCCCGAACCGGCACCCAGGACGTCCGTCGCCAGCTCGACCGCGTACTCGCCGAGCGTCGCGCGCACCCGGAGCGGGTCGCGCTCGGAGCGCAGGCCGGCCAACAGGGGCGCCGCTCCGGAATCGTCCGTCGCCGGTTCGTCGGCGGTGATCCCACGCAGCATCGGCCGCTCCGTGCGGGCCTGCATGACCGGCTTGAACACCGACCAGTCCACCGCGCACACCACCCGCTGCGGGGCGTCACCAGCTGTCAGCGCACTGAGCAGCCGAATGCTCTGTTCGGCCGGCAGCGGCCGCAGCCCGGTGGCCCGTAGGAACGCCATGACCTCATCGCCGAACAGCGCGGAGGGCAGGTCCCACGGGCCCCACGCGACGGACAGGGCCGGCAGGCCGGCCGCGTTGCGGTGCCCGGCCAGCGCGTCGAGGAACGCGTTGCCGGCCGCATAGCTGGCCAGGTGCTGCGAGCCCCAGGTCGCGGCGATCGACGAGAAGCCGACGAAGAAGTCCAGCTCCGTGCCACGGGTGAACCGGTGCAGCAGCGAGCCGCCGATCACCTTGGGCCGCCACACCCGCCGGTACGCCGCGCCGGTGGCCTCGCGGGCGAACTCGGGCTCGGACACCCCGGCGGCGTGGACGACCCCGCGCAGCGGCAGAGGAGCGGCATCCAACGAGGCGAACACGGCGGTCATCGCCGCCTCGTCGACCACGTCTGCGGCGACCACGTCGACCACGGCGCCCAGCCGCTCCAGTCGCCGCACCGCGGACACCCGCCGCGCCGCCTCCCCGGTCGCGTCGGCCCAGCCGTCCCGCTCCGGCAGCGGCGTGCGGGCGAGCAGCACCAGACGGCCGGCGCCGGCGCGGGCCAGCCACTCCGCGACGGCCAGACCGATCCCACCGAACCCACCGGTGATCAGGTACGTGGCCTCGCCGTGGACCGGCGGCCGACGGCGCAGCGCCTCGGGCGGCAGCGGTGCGGGCACCAGGCGCAGCGCGTACCGACGGTCCGCGCGCAGCGCCTGCTGGTCCTCGTAGCCGTCCTCTCCGCCGGGCGGCCCGTCCCCGGGCAGCCCGCCCGTGGTCAGCCCACCCGTGGTCAGCGCGGCGAGCAGCCGGTGCTCCTCGCCGGGCGGGCGGTCCGGGTCCAGATCGATCGCGCCGCCCCACCGGTCGGGGTGCTCCAGTGCCAGCACCCGGCCCAGGCCCCACAACGTGCCGGCGACCGGAATGGCGGCGTCCGGGCTGCCAGCGGCGCGGTTGGTGGCGTCGGTCGCCGGTTCCGTCGGCACTCGCATCGCCGCGCGGGTGACCAGGGTGAGCCGGGCGTCGGCGCACTCCGGGCGGCCGAGCAGCTCACGGAGAAGGGCAAGGGTCATCAGGTCGGCGCGCCCGGCGTACTCCTCCAAGCTCCAGGCGTCACAGTGCTCGGACGCGGGGGCGTCGAGCCCGGTCATGACCACCGCGAGCCAGGGCCGGCCGGGGCCGGTGGACCAGGCGGTCACCAGGTCCCGTACGCCGTCGGAGTCGGGCCGGCAGTCCGGCCCCTCCCCCACCACCGGCGCCGCCGCCACGGTCACCACGGCGCCTTGCCGCCGCAGCAGCGCGGCCAGCCGGGTCACCAGCGCGGCGTCCTGGCCTGCCGGGTCGGCCACCAGCAGGTAGCTCCGCCCGGCCAGGTCGGCCGAGGGCTGCGGGGACGGCCCGGTCAGTGGCACCCAGGTCTGGTCGTAGAGCAGGTCGGCCGGGTCCTCCCAGGGCGCAGGGGACGGCACTGGTGCCACGATCACGTCCTGCGCGTATCCGATCTGGACGCCCGATCCGTCGAGCAGGTCGACAGAGCCGGTCACCGCATCGCCGACCGCCCGCACGGACCCGGCGCGGACCCGCACCGCTCGTACACCGCCCGGTGGCACGGTGCCACTGCCGGTCGCGACGCCACCCACGGGCGCTCCGCCAAGCGCGCCGCAGCCGGCCACCACCGACCCGGACGCCGGATCCGGCGGCCCCGCCGCGCCCGCCACCGCGACGCGCGCGGCCTCGAGCACCTCGTGCCAGCCCGCGCCGTCCGGCACGGAAACCTCCGTCATGGACGCCGCGGTCGCGGCATCGACGCCGAGGTACGGGCGGTCCGCCGGCCACCGGCGGCGGAGCAGGCCGCTGGCGTGGCGAATCCACGGGGCCGCCAGCGCCTCCCTTTCCGCCGTGGCCCCGGCCAGCTCCCAGGCGGCCGAGCCGTCGTCCCGCGCCGTGACGGTGAGCCGCAGCTGGCCCCGGTCGCCGGTCGGCACGGAGACGTGGCCGGCCAGACCCTCGGCGCAACGCCACACGCCACCCAGGCAGTCCGCGGCGGCGCGGGCGGCCAGGTCCAGCACCGCGCCCAGACTGGGCGGCTCGCCGGGGAGCGCCTCGGGCGTCACCTCGTACGCCGGCACTGGCCCCGGCAGGCGGAGGCCGACGCCCGGGACCTCGCCGCTCACGACGGCGGCCCTGGTCTCCGCGCCGACGTCCGGCGTCGCCGCGGACACCGGCGCGGATGGCGCAACGGCCGCCCGCCCGACCTCGCGGAACCAGTAGTGCGCGCCGCGCCACGGTGTCGTCGGCAGCGGTACCGCGCGTACGTCCTCGCCCTCGTGGAAGGCCCGCCAGTCCGGCCGGGAACCCCGCAGGCTTACGGCGCCGACCGCGCCGAGCACATCACGCAGGTCCGCACCGCCCCGCCGCAGGGTCGGCACGAACGCGCAGTCCGGCTCGCCCGCGAGGGAACGCGTGGCCAGGGTCGTCAGCACCGGCGCGGGCCCGAACTCCACGAAGGTGCGTACGCCCGCGTCGTGCAACGCGCGCACCCCGTCGCGGAAGCGGACCGCGCCGGCCGCGTGCCGCAGCCAGTAGTCGGGGCCGACCTCGTCGTCGCCCCACAGCCTGCCCGTGACGTTGGACGCCAGCGGGATGCGCGGCGGCCGGAAGGACAGCCCGGCCAGCACCGCCCGGAACGGCTCCAGCATGGGCCGGATCAGCGGCGAGTGGAACGCGTGCGACACGGCCAGCCGCCGGGTGCGCACGCCGTCGGCGGCCAGCCGTTCCAGGACGGCGTCCAGGTGCGCGGTGGTACCCGAGATGGTGACGTCGGCCGGCCCGTTGACCGCGGCGACGGCGACCGTGTCCGCGTACCCGTCGATCGCCGTGACGGCGACCTCCTCGGCGCAGCTCGCGGCGGCCATCGCGCCGCCCGGCGGCAGCTCGGCCATCAGTCGCGACCGCGCGGCCACCAGCGTCGCGGCGGCGGGCAGGTCCAGCACTCCGGCGACGCAGGCGGCGACCAGCTCGCCGACGCTGTGGCCGGCCACGGCGGACGGCCGCATGCCCCAGGAGAGCCACATCTGGGCCAGCGCGTACTCCACCGCGAACAGCGCCGGCTGCGTGTACCGGGTGTCGTCGAGCGGCGTCGGGCCGTCGGCCCACAGCACGTCCGCCACCGGACGGGGCAACTCGGGGTCGAAGAGGGCGGCGGCTTCCTCGAACGCGGCGCGGAAGGCAGTATTCCCGAGCAACCCGCGGGCCATGCCCGGGTACTGGGCGCCCTGGCCGGTGAACAGCCAGGCGACCTTGCGCTCGCGACGGCGGGGCAGCGCGGCGACGGTCAGCCCGCGCGGGTGGCGCCCCTGGGCGTACGCCGACAGCACGTCCGCGAGTTCCTCGGTGTCCGCCGCGGTGGCCGCGAGGCCGTGGGTCTGGACGGCGCGGCCGACGTGTGTGGTGTAGCAGGCATCACCGAGAGACGGCACCTGGGGACCACGCAGCCACCGCGCGTGCCGGTCGGCCAGCTCGCGCAGCGCCTCCTCGGTACGCGCGGAGGCCAGGAACAGCCCGTACGGCCGGTGCGGGCCGGTGCGGGCGTCGCCGGCCGGCGGCGCGGCGACCACGACGTGCGCGTTGGTTCCGCTGGCTCCGAAGCTGCTCACTCCGCCGGTGGGCGGGTGGCCCCGGTCCGGCCACGGCGTGCACGCGACGGGCACCCGCACGTGCAGACCGGACCAGTCCAGGTTCGGGTTCGGCTCGGTCAGGTGCAGGTGCGGTGGGATCTCCCCGTGCGACATCGCCAGGACGACCTTGAACAGGCCGGCAATGCCGGCGGCCGGCTCCAGGTGCCCGATGTTCGTCTTGACCGAGCCCACCAGCAGCGGGTCGTCTGGCCGGCGGTGCCGGCCGATGACGGCTTCCAGTGAGCGCAGCTCGATGGGGTCGCCGAGGGAGGTGCCCGTTCCGTGCGCCTCGACGTAGTCCACGCCGTCCGGCCCGACGCCGGCCTGGGCCATGGCCGCGCCGATGACGTCCTGCTGCGCGACGGGATTCGGCACGGTGAGGCCGCTGGAGCGACCGTCGTGGTTGACCGCCGAGCCGCGGATGACGGCGATGATCGGGTCGTTGTCAGCCTGCGCGGCGGCCAGTCGCTTGAGCACCACGACGCCGGCGCCCTCCCCGCGGGCGTACCCGTCGGCCGACGCGTCGAAGGTCTTGCACCGCCCGTCGGCGGACAGACCGCGGAACTTGCTCATCATCACGAAGCCGTACGGGGACAGCAGCAGGTTCACTCCGCCCGCCAGCGCCAGATCGCACTCCCGCAGCCGCAGCGCCTGGCAGGCCTCGTGCAGGGCGACCAGCGAGGACGAGCAGGAGGTATCAACGACCTTGCTCGGCCCTCGCAGCCCGAGCAGGTACGAGATGCGACCGGCCAGGAAGCTGGGCTCGCCGGTGAGCTGGTAGAAATCCACGTCGTTGATGTCGCCGACAGCCTGCCGGCCGCGTACGTAGTCGGTAGTGCTCAGTCCGAAGTAGACGCCGGTGCGCGAGCCGTCGAGCCGGTCGGGGGCGTAGCCGGCCCGCTCCAGCCCTTCCCAGCAGATCTCCAGCGCGATGCGGTGCTGCGGGTCCATTCCCAGCGCCTCGCGCGGGGAGATGCCGAACGCCTCCGGCTCGAACCGGTCGACCTGGTCGAGGAAGGCGCCCCGAATCGTGTACGCCTTGCCCGGCTCCTCCGGGTCCGGGTGGTGGTAGGCCCGGGCGTCGGCGCGCTCCGGCGGGAACTCCGAGGTCGTGTCCACCCCGTTGCGCAGTAGCGTCCAGAACTCCTCTGGCGACTGCGCGCCGCCGGGAAACCGGCAGGCCATCCCGACGATGGCGATCGGCTCGTCCAGCCACGCGTCGCGGCTGCCTGCCAGACGGCCGCGCAGATCCTCGATGGTGCGCAGCGCCTCGGCCATCAGCCGTCGGTTGTCCGGGGTACGCGGAGTCTGCGTCGACATCTCAGCTCCCCTCCGCGAGCGCGGCCGACAACCGCGCGATCAGCTCGTCCTCGGGCATCGCCGCCAGGTCGTCGACGGCCCCGTCAAGCACGCCCGGAGCCGTGGCGGTCGGCGGACCACCGGCCGGAGCCGCCGTCGGGTCGAGCAGCGTCAGCAAGTGATCGGTGAGCGCCGCCGCGTTGGGGAACTCGAAGGTGAGCGTCGCCGGCAGAGCGACCCCCAGCGCTCGCTCGAGCCAGCCGCGCAGGCTCAGCGACATCACCGAATCCATGCCGAGATCGAAGAAGCCCTGGTGGGCCATGACATCCACCCCGGACGCCTCGCCCAGCACCTCGGCCACCGCGTCGAGCACCGTTTCCAGCAGGTGCTCGGTCCGCTGCTCAGCCGGCAGAGCCAGCACGACGGCGGCCAGCGGCGCGACCGGCGGCCCGGCATCCCCCGCGCGGCCGCCGGTCGCCGGGGATCCGGTGCCGACCTCGGCCAGGAACGCGCGGTAGGCCCGCTCCCGGCACACCCGCGCGTACCGTGGACCGTCGACATCCGCGACCGTGACCTGGGTCAGGCCCGCCCGGAGCGCGACCTCGAAGGCCTCGCCAACGTCCGCCCCGGCCAGCGGCCGCAGGCCGCTGTCGACCATCACCATCCGGTCCCGGCGGGACAGCTCGGCGGGGTCGTCGCCGGGCATGAACCGGACGACCTGGACGGGCCGGCCGGCGCGCTCCCGGGCGGCCGTCACCGCGTCGACCGCGCCCTCGGCCGCAGCCCGCGCGGCCATTCCGGTGGCACCCCAGACCGCGGCCGCCGCCCCGGTCACGCAGAACAGCGGCGGCGCGAGTCCGCGGGTCGCCAGGTCCAGCCGGTGTACGAGGTCGGCCCAGCGCATGGCCGCCGACACCGAGGCCGCGTCGACAGTGTCGAGCGGGGCGGCCGGCACGGGCAAGCCGATCAGCAGCACGCCGCCGAGCGGGGCGCCCAGCGCGTCCGGCGCCAGTTCGGCCGCGAGGTCCGCCGCCGTGAGGTCCGCCGCCGTGAGGTCCGCCGCCGTGAGATTGATTCGTCGTACCGCCACGCCGGCCGCCGCCAGCTCGTCGAGCCGGGCATCGTGGGAGGGCACGGCGTCGGGCGGCGCGGTCTCCCCGACGATCAGCCGGCGCAGGCCACGGCGCACGAGCACGTCGACGAACGGCCGGCTGGCGGGGTGCAGCGCATCGGTCACCAGATACCAGGCGCCCGGGTCGCAGTCGACCTCGGGCGGCGCGGCGGGCAGCGGGTCCGCCGGGGACAGCCGGGGGGCGTACCAGGCGCCGTCGCGCAGACACAGCTCGTCCTCGGCCGGCTCGGTGCCGGTGGCGCGCGGCGCCGTCAGGGCCCCGGCCAGTGCGGCCGCGTCGCTGGCGGCCCAGCCGGGCTCGGTGCCTGTCTGGCCCGGCTCGCCGCCCGCCCGGCGCGGGTCGGAGCCGAGTGATTGCGGGTCGATGTCGACCAGACCGCCCCATCCGGGCGCCGCCTCCATCGCGAGCACCCGCCCGGCCGCCCACACCGCCGCCTGTGTCGGGTCGACCTCGCCGGAACCGGTCGGCTGGTGCGCCCCGGCGGTGACGACGCGCAGCCGCCCGGGCGGCACGTCGGGCCCGGTGCCCAGCCGACGGGCCGCCCGCAACACACGCGCGGCCAGGACGTCGGCCGGCACGCTACCGGGTGCCGCGGCCGCAACCAGCACGATCCCGTGATCCGGCGGAACCTCGCCCCAGGGCGCGTCTGCCTCCGGTACGCCGTCGGCCGGCGTGCCCCCGACCGGGTCGTCGTCGCGGTCTGAGCCGACGGACGATGGCCGCCAGGTCACCTCGGCGCCACCGAGCCGCAGCCCGTCGGCCACCCGGCGGCCCGCCTCGACGGCCGCGCCCGTGAGCGGGACGACGAGCCACCTCCCGACCGGGTCTCCGGCGGGCGGAGAAACGCGGCACCACCGGACGGTGAACATCCGCGCCGCACAGCGGTCCCGGACGTCGTCGGGCAGGACCGCGCCGACGGGATCGTCGGATGCCCTCTCGACCGGCTCGCGCGCGACGGCCGAGACCGCGGTGACAGCCGGAGCGGTCGTGGCGGCCGGAGCAGCGGTCGCGGCCGACGTCCGTTCCACGGCCGACGGTGCCCCGGCGGGTGCCGACCGCATCGCCTGGTCCGGCGCGTCCGCCCAGTGCCGGCGCCGCTGCCACGGGTAGCGCGGGAGCACTGCCCGGTACGGGCGGCGGCCGAACAGCGTCTCCCAGTGGATGCCGACGCCGCGCACGTGCAGCCCGGCGATGACGTCCAGGAATCCCTCGGGGCGGCGCAGGTCCGCGCTGACGGCCGCGAGGCCCGGCTGCCGCCCTGCGGCGACGGCCTCGGCGTCCGGCCCAGCGTCGACCGCGAGCAGCACGCGCTCCCCCACCGCCGCGAGTGACGCGGTCAGCGCGTCCCAGTGGGACGCCGGTGCCCGCGCCATCAGCAGGTGCGGACCGGACACCGGCCCGCCCACCGAGGCCAGCCACAGCACGGACGCCGCCGACCTGTCCGCGGGCGTCGCCACGGTGACCGTCACGCCGTCGAGCGCCGCGCGGACCGCCTGCGCCCGGTCCAGCACACCAGCCGCGCACGCCGCCGCCAACTCACCGACGCCGCGGCCGGCAACCGCGTCGGGCCGCAACCCGTACGCCTCCCAGACGGCGGCGAGGGCCAGCTGGACCGCCAGCACGGCGGCCGGCTCGCCCCGCTCCGCGCCGCCGGCGGCCAGCGCCGCGCGCGCCACACCGCCGTCGTCGAGCCCGTCCAGCGTGCCCCGGAATGCCGGCTCGTCCCGCTCCAGGGCACGCCAATCCACGGCCACTCGGTCGCCGTACACCATGATCAGGCGCGCCGCGTCGCCCGAGGCCACGCCGTGGTGCGCGCCGGGGCGGCCGGACAGCCCCGCGGCGAGATCGGCGGCCCCGTGGCCGACCACCGCCAGCCGGTGCTCCAGGTGAGCGCGACGGGCCGCCGCGGCGTAGCAGATGTCGCCGACGTCGGCGTCGGCCGGGGCGGACAGCGCCCGGGCGAAGCCGTCCCGCGCGGCGGCCAGGGCGGCGTCCCCGGCGGCCGACAGAACCAGTAGGTGAGCACGGCCGGAGGTGATCGCGCCGGCTCTCGACGCCGGACCGGCACCCGGCATCGGGCGCTCGGCACCGCTTCCCGGCGACGCCGTCGGGGCGGGTGGCCCGCTGAGGACCACGTGGGCGTTGGTTCCGGTGAACCCGAACGCGCTCACCCCGGCGACCCGGGATCGTCCGCCGGTGGCCGGCCACGGCGTCGTCGACGTGGTGATCCGGACCGGCAGCCGCGCCCAGTCCACCTGGCTCGTGGGGTGGGAAACGTGCAGGTGCGCGGGCAGCTCACCGTGCCGCAGCGCCAGCGCAGTCTTGATCAGCCCGGCGATGCCGGCGGCCGCCTCCAGGTGGCCGATGTTCGTCTTGACGGACCCGACCAGCAGCGGCCGGTCCGGCTGGCGCCCGCCGCCGAGCGCGCGCGCGATCGCGCGTACCTCCACGGCGTCGCCAAGCACCGTGCCGGTACCGTGCGCTTCCAGGTAGTCCACGTCTGACCCGGCGACGCCGGCCACGGTGAGCGCCGTGCGGATCAGCTCCTCCTGTGCGTCGCCGCCGGGCACGGTCAGGCCGCCGCTGGCGCCGTTGTGGTTGACCGCGCTGCCGCGTATCACCGCGTAGACCCGGTCGCCGTCGCGCTGCGCCTGCGCGAGCGGCTTGAGCACCACCACGCCGGCGCCCTCACCGCGCCCGTAACCGTCGGCGCCGGCGTCAAAGGTCTTGCAGCGACCGTCGGGCGACAGCGCGCCTGCGGCCGACATGGCCAGGTGGACGGTGGGCCCGACCATCACGTTGACGCCGCCGACGAGCGCGACATCGGCCTCCCCCGCGCGCAGGCTCTGCACGGCCAGGTGCACCGCGACCAGCGAGGATGAGCACGCCGTGTCGATCGCCAGGCTCGGGCCGCGCACGTCCAGGAAGTACGACAGTCGGCCGGCCGTTCCGCTGAAGGAGTTGCCCGTGCCGTAGTAGAGGTCGACGTCCCGGGCGCGCCGGGTGAGCAGTTGCTGGTAGTCGGTGGTGTTCATGCCGACGAATACACCGACGCGGGCGGCGCGTCGGTGCTCCAGCGTGATCCCCGCGTCCTCAAGCGCTTCCCAGGCCACCTCCAGGAAGAGGCGCTGCTGCGGGTCCATGGCGCGGGCCTCGCGGGCCGAGATCCGGAAGAACGCGTTGTCGAACAGGTCGATCCGGTCCAGGAAGCCGCCGCGGCGGGTGACCACCGTGCCGGGTGACCCGGGCCCGGCACCGAGCAGCGCCCCGGCGTCCCACCGGTCCGCCGGCACGTCGCCAGTGGCGTCAACGCCGTCGCACAGCAGCCGCCAGAACTGCTCGGGGCCGTCGGCCTGTGGCAGGCGGCAGCCGATGCCCACGATGGCCACCGGCTCGGCCGGCCCACGCGCGACAGACGCGACCGGACCAGACGTCCCGGCCGCGACCGGGGCAGGCGTCCCCGACGCGGCGGGACCAACGAGCGCCCCTGCGGCCGGCGCGACGACCGCATCGCGGGTCGGCGGTGGCTCAGCCGGGAGCCGTGGCTCAGCCGGGAGCGCCTCGGTGAGGAGATAGTCGGTGAGGGCGTCGATGGTCGGGTGCTCGATGCCGACGGCGGCGCCGAGGACCACCCCCAGCTCGCGTTCGAGCCGGCCGACGAGAGCGACCAGGGCGAGCGAATCCATGCCCAGCTCGAAGAACCCGCGCCCGCGTGCCAGGCGCCGGCCGGGCTCGTATCCCAGAGCCTCGGCGGCCGCGTCATTGACCAGGGCGGCGATCCGCTCCCGCTCCGACGGCGCGCCAGCGCGGGGGCGTGCCCCATTGGTGGCCTCACGGCCGCCGCTGCCGACACCGCCACCAGCGTCGCCGCTGTTCGCACCCGAACGGATGGCATCCGTGACGGCGCCGCTCCCGTCGCCTGCGGCTTGGCTCGGCCGGCCACCGTTGCCGTTGTGCGCGGCGGCCGCCGGCACACCGACCCCGGCCAGCGTTTGGACGACGGTGCCGTCCGGCGCGATGAGGCGCACCTCGGCCCGCAGCTCGCCGAGCGCCAGGCCGGCGAGCCCTCGGGCACCGTGCCCGGGGTCGGCGGGCCCCTGGGAGCCCACCCGCACCGCATCCGGTGACGCCTGGGCGACGGACGCCCCGTTCTGGACCGGCGGGCTTGGTAGCCAGTACCTTTCGCCGGCCAGCCGCACCGGCGGCAGCGGCACGTACCGCCGGCCCTCGCCGTGTACGGCCGCCCAATCCACCGCGACACCAGCCGAGTACGCCTCGGCGAGGGCTCGCGTCATGGTCTCCGCCGCCGGCCGGCCCCGGACCAGGCTGCCGATCGCCGCGCCGGGACGGGCGCGGGCCGCGAGTGCCGCCGTCAGTGGCCCGGTCAGCACCGGGTGCGGACCCAGCTCCAGGAAAACCGCCGGCCGCCGGGCCAGCAGCCGGTCGACCGCCGGCCAGAACAGCACGGGTTCGCGCACGTTGCGACCCCAGTAGGCCGGGCCAGGCAACGGCCCGTCGGCGGTGGGGTCCACGCTGGACAGCATCGGCACCCGCGACGCGGCCGGTGTCAGCCCGTCGAGTTGGCGCTCCAGCTCGTCTCCGTACACCGAAACCGCCGGGCTGTGGAACGCGTAGTCACCGGTCAGCGGCACGCACCGCACCCCGGCGGCGTTCAGCTCGGCGAGCAGCCGGTCCAGGGCGGCCCCCGGGCCGGCGACCACGACCGAGCGCGGCCCGTTGACCGCGGCGATCACGACCTCGCTGGCGTACCGTTCGGCGGCTGCGGTGACCTCGTCGGCGGACAGAGCAACGGCAGCCATCCGCCCGCTGCCGGCGGCCGGCTGCAGCAGCTCGCCACGCAGCACGATGACCCGCAGCGCGTCCTCCAGCGGCAGCGCGCCGGCGACGCAGGCCGCGGCGACCTCGCCCATGCTGTGGCCGACGACCGAATCCGGCGGGACACCCCACCGCGCCCAGAGCCGGGAGAGTCCGACCTGGAGCGCAAAGATCGCCGGCTGGGCGAACCGGGTGTCGGACAGCCGGCTGCCGGTGCGGCGGCCCAGCGCCTCCAGCAGCGACCAACGGGCGATCCGCCGCATCAGCGCATCGCATTCGTCAAGCGTGGCGCGCATGGTCGGGTCGGCCCGGTAGAGGTCGAGACCCATACCCGGGTATTGCGAGCCTTGGCCGGAGAACACGTGCACCACGTACGCCGGCCCGTCGTGGAGCAGCTCGCCGCCGATCGCCGTGGGGGACGCTTCCCCGTCCTGGTGCCTGGCCAACGTGCCGCGCAGGTCGGCGGCTGTCGCGCCGGTCACCGCGAGCCGGTGCGTGTGGTGGCTGCGCCGGGCGCCGGTGCTGAACAGCAGGTCGCCGAGCTGGTCGGGCTCTGCCACTGAAGGGTCGTCGAGCAGCTCCGCGTGCCGCGCGACCTGGTCCGCCAGGGCCGATTCGGTGGGGCCGGACAGCACCAGAACAGGCCACTGGACGGGTGCCGGTGCCGGGGCCGGGCGGTCCTGGTCGGGCGCGGCGAGCACCACGTGGACGTTGCTGCCGGACAGGCCGAACGCACTGACGCCGGTCAGGCGTTGGGGAGCATGGGGCAGCGCCGTAGGGGTGGTGGGGACGGCCAGGCCGGAGCCGGACCAGCCGAACCGGGGCGTCGGCTGGGCGAGCTTGATCTGCGGCGGCACCATGCCGGTGCGCGCGACCAGAAGGCCCTTGAGCAGCCCGAGGATGCCGGCGGCGGAGTCGAGGTGGCCGAAGTTGGCCTTGTGCGAGCCGATGAGCAGCGGGCGCTCCGGTGGACGCTCCGGGCCGAAGACCGCCGCCAGCGCGCTGAGCTCGATCGGGTCGCCCAGGGGCGTGCCGGTGCTGTGGGCCTCGACGTAGCCGACCTCCGCGGGTGCCACGCCGGCATCTCGGAGTGCGTTACGCAGCAACTGCTGCTGGGCGACGGCGTTGGGCGCGGTCAGGCCGGCGCTGCGACCGTCGTGGTTCGTCGCGCTTCCCTTGATCACACCCCAGATCTGGTCGCCGTCGGCGACCGCGTCCTCGTACCGCTTGAGGACGACCACAGCGCCGCCCTCGCCGCGCACCACCCCGTCGGCGGCTGCGTCGAACGGTCGGCAGAGCCCCTGCGGCGACAGCGCCTGAATCCGTCGCATATAGAGGGTGAGCTCCGGCCCGACCATCAGGTTCACCCCGCCGGCCAGCGCGGTGTCGCAGTCGCCGGCCGCCAGGGCGCGGGCGGCGAGGTGCACCGCCAACAGCGAGGACGCGCAGGCGGCGGTCAGGGTCATGCACGGCCCGGTCAGGCCGAACGTGTACGACACCCGCCCGGAGCCGAAGCTGAACTCCTTGCCGCTGGCGTAGTGCGCGCCAACGTGGTCGACGCCGAGGGTGCGGGCGTGCAGGACCGCGTAGTCCATCGCCAGAATGCCGAAGTAGACCCCGGTGTTGCTGCCGGCCCAGGTCGCCAGCGGCACGCCGCTGTGCTCCATGGCACGCCAGGCGAGCGTCAGGAGGAGGCGCTGTTGCGGGTCCATCTCGCGCGCCTCGTGCGGCGAGACGCCGAAGAACTCGGCGTCGAACAGGTCGATGTCGGGCAGGAACCCACCGACGCCGACCGTGTCCAGCGAGGCGGCGCCGGGCCGCCCGGCCGGCACCCGGCCGGTGACGTCGCGCCCCTCTTCCAGAACGCGCCAGAGCGAGTCGAGGTCGTTCACGTCACCGGGGAACCGGCAACCGACGCCCACCACGGCGATGTCGGTCCCGCCTGCCCTGGAGGCCGAGCGACGGTCACGGCGCATCCCCACGGCACCCCCCACGCACATCCGTTTGGCGAGCTACAACGGCGATTCCCCGCCTGGTGACTTCCCTGTACGTTGAAGTACAACGGACGAGGAGCGAGATGTCAATGCTGATAGATCACGTCTCGATTGGCGACAGTGCCCTGGATAACGGGCTGGCCGGGCTGCCGTCGCTGACCGTGTTCGGCTTTCCGGCCGCCGGCGGGTCGGCGTCGCATTTCACCAGGTGGAGGCGATGGCTTCCGGTCGGAGTGACGGTCCAGCCGGTGGACCTGCCCGGGCACGGCACCCGCCGACAGGAGCCGGCGATCGACGACTGGCCCCAGCTGGTGGCCGCGGCGTGCGAGGCGTTGCGCGGCCGCGTGTCTGGTCCGTACGCGCTGGCCGGGCACAGCTTCGGCGCCCTGCTGGCGTACGAGGTGGCGGCGACACTGCCACGCACCGGCCCGGGCCCGGCGCTGCTGATCGTCGCGGGGCGCAACGGACCTGCCGCCGGTCTCGCGCACCGCCCCCTGCACGCGCTGGACGACGACCGGCTCATCGAGTCGCTGCGGCGCCTCGGCGGCACCCCGGCCGAGGTCCTCGCCGAACCGGCGCTGATGCGACTCGCCCTGCCCGTGCTGCGCACCGACCTGCGGCTGGCGGAGACCTACGCCCGCCCACCCCGGCCGGCGTTGCCGTGCCCGATCGCTGCCGTGGTGGGCCGCCACGACCGGATGGCCGACGCGGCGGGCACGTTGACCTGGCAGCAGGAGACGGTCGACCGCTTCGACCTGACCGTTGTCGATGGCGGACACTTCCTCCTCGACCATCCGCAGGTCATCGCGGCGGTGACGGCGCGAATGACCGAACTGCTCCGGCCGGACGGTCGACCCGAGGCCCGTACCACCAGCGGTTGACCCGCCCGGACACCACCACCGCCAGCGCCGCGAGCGCTATCCCGGCCAGCAGGTCGACGGCGTAGTGCTTGCGCAGGTACAGCGTGGACAACAGCAGCCCCAGGCCGAGCGGCAGATACCACCAGAACCACCGACGAGCGTCGCGCCACAGGTACACCATCAGCACCACCGTCATGGCGGTGTGCAGGCTTGGAAAGAGATCCCGCGCCGGGCCCTGCACCGCGGTGATGGCGTCCAGCGCACCGCCGATCGACCCCTCTTGGCCAGGGAGCGGGTCGGCGTACGTGTCGGTCTGGTAGATGTGCGGACCAACCCCCGGCACCAGCACGTAGCCGGAATAGCCGACGACAGCGGTGATGGATATCGCGAGCGCGAAGTCGTGATACTCCCTCACCCGGCCCCGCAGATGCGTCGTCAGGGCGTACACCCCCTGGGACACGCCGTAGCTCAGGTAGCAGATCACCATGAACAGCGTCAGTGCGGGCGAGCCGAGGGTGTCGTTGACCCAACGGCTGACGTCACCGCCGAAGACGGCCCGGTCGATCTCGATCAACGCGGGATCGACAAGCGGAAGATCGAGCCGCGGGGTGATGGCCCGTAGGCTCGTGTAGATCACTACGCAGGCCAGGAACGGCACCCCCGTCCTGGCCACCCCGCCAACGAACCTGGCCAGCCCCGCCGGGCCGCCCGACCTCGCCGGCCTGTCGAGCGCCGCCGACCCCAACGGCGATGTACGCCGACGGCGCGACAGCGCGAACACGGCCACGAGCCCAACGACCAGCACGGCCAACGTGCCGGCCAACGCCCACGAGAACGCGCCGGTGACCACGGCGAGCCCGGCGACGAGCGTAAGGGCCACCGCGAACAGGCACTCCTCTGGCCACAGCAACGGGTCGCGCCGGCCGTCGCCCCGGTCCCGTGCAACCGCCACGGGCCGGGGCGTGCCGATCGTCATGCCGTCTCGCCCGGAGCGGGTAAGGACTGCCACAGAACCGGGCAGAACTGCGGGTCGCTGTAGTCGGGCAGACCCGCCTCGTCACGGCGTACCAGGGAATCGTGGTTGTAGACGACGAGGTCACCGTCCGAGCGGTGGAACTGCCGGTACTGGTTGTCGCCGTCCTGTAGGTGCAACGAGATGGCACGCCGGGGACGCGGGCTGCGGTTGGCCCCGCTGCCGTGGTACGTGCGGCAGTGGTGGAAGCTCATGTGCCCCTTGGGGATGTGCATAGGGATCTTGTCCACCTGCGCGCCGTTGTACTCCGCGTTGCGGACGAGCAGATCCTCCAGCTCGGAACGATTGCGCTCGGCGAAGTGCCTCGTCGTCTTGTCGTCCCCGCCGATCTCCTTCCAGGCATGGCTGCCGTCGACCATCGTGATGGTGCCCATCTCCTCGGTGCACTCGTGCATCGGGATGAAGGCGGTGAGCATTCGCTCAGAGGTGCAGGTCTGCCAGTAGTGGCGGTCGAAGTGCCAGGGCACGATGTTGCTCGGCTCGCCGGGGCTCGGCGGCTTGAGGATCAGCGTGCTCTGGAACACCCGGATCTCGGCCGCTTCCGCCAGCCGGGCCGCGACCGCGCCGATGATCGGCTTGCGCAGGATGGCGGCGATCTCGTCGCTCTCGTAGTGCACGTAGTCGTTGTGCCGCTGCACGTCGCCGTGTGCCGGCTCCCAGTAGGCCAGCTTCGCCGGCCGGCTGGACAGCCGCCGGTCGCGGTGACCCGCGTAGAACCGTTCGCTGGCCTCGACGAGCGTGTCCACTTCGTCGTCGGTGAGGAGCTTTTGGCTCAGGTACCAGCCCCGCTCCGCGTACGACCGCACATCTTCGTCGGTGGGCAGCGCGGCCCGCTCCGCGTCGGTCAGCGTGAATTCCGTGGTTGTCATCGCGCTCCTCTCATCGTTGATCCGTTGTGGTGACCGCCTCCGCCGCGTCCGCCTCCCGGGCCCGCGCCGTGGACGGCGGGCCGAACATCAGGCTGACGTTGTGTCCGCCGAACGCGAAGGAGTTGGACAGGGCCGCGCGGGGCCGAGCCGGGCGCGCGTGACCCCGCACGTGGTCGAGGTCGCAGGCTGGGTCCGGCTCGTCGAGGTTGTGGGTCGGCGGCAGCAGCCCGTAGGTCATCGTGAGGGCGGTGGCCGCCGCCTCCACGGCTCCGGCACCACCCAGCAGGTGGCCGGTCACGCCCTTGGTGGAGCTGACTGCGGGGGCGTGCGCACCGAATGCGGTGTGGACGGCCCGGGTCTCGGCAACGTCGCCCCGCTTGGTGCTCGTGCCATGGGCGTTGATGTAACCGACGTCGGTAGCCTCGACGCCGGCGTCGGCGACCGCCCGGCGCATGCTCTGCGCGGCGCCTGCGCCGTCCGCCCGCGGCGACGTGGGGTGGAAGGCGTCGGTGGTAGCTCCCCACCCGATGATGTCGGCATAGCCGGCCACCCCCCGCGCGTCTGCGTGTCCGGCGCGCTCGACGACCATGATCCCGGCACCCTCGCCGAGCACGAAACCGTTGCGGCGCCGGTCGAACGGGCGGCTCGCCTGCGTCGGGTCGGACCAGCCGGTGGCCAGCGCCCGGGCATTGGCGAAACCGGCGGTGCCGGTCGGCCCGAGTGGTGACTCGGCACCGCCGCACACGACCACGTCCGCGTCGCCGGCCCGGATGAGCCGCAGCGCCTCCGCCACCGCGTGGGCGCCGGCCGCGCAGGCAGTGGCGATGCAGGAGCTGTAGCCCTGAATGCCGTACCTGATGGCGATGCGGGCGGCCGCCATGTTGGGTAGGAAGCCTGGGTAGAGGTACGCGCTCACGGCGGTGCGGCCGCGCGCCTCCCGGGCCTTCGCCTGCGCCTCATAGGTGGTGAGGCCGCCCGCTCCGCTGGAGACGACCACGGCGACCCGCAGCGGGTCGACATCGCGGCCGACCTCCAGCGCGGCGTCGCGCATCGCGTCGTCGGCGGCGGCCAACGCCATGATCAGGAATCGGTCGGCGCCCAGCACCTCGTTGGCCCGCAGCACGGTGGTGGGGTCGATGTCCGGGGCGATCCCGACCGCCTCCGTGGCACCGGCCGCGCCGTGCCCGTCGGGTGGGCGCACCAGCCCGGAGCGTCCGGTGCAGATCGCCGCGAAGAAGTCCGCCACGCCACGCCCGACGGGCGTCACCAGCCCGATGCCGGTGATGGTGGCCGAGACTCTGGTCGATCCGGTCATGTCAACCGCCCTGTCCGCCGCCGGTCGGCGGCCTGGTCGTCTGGTGGTCCGGCCTGAGCAGCACGGCGGTAGCGCCGGAGGGCTTGGCCGGGTCGACGCCGTGCTCGACGATGATCACCAGCGCCTCGGCCGCATCCCCATCGGCGAACAGGCCCTCGGCCACGGCCCGGCCTTCGCCGAGTGGATCGCCGGCCGGGCTGAGGCACACGACCGGTCCGGTCAACGCCCATTCGGTGGCAACGTGGCCGAGGACCGAATTCGGCACGGATTGAAAGAAGTACATCGGCGACACCCGGCGGCCCCCGTCCACCTCCGCGACGACGGCCGCCGCCGTCGCTTGGTCGGCGTACACGCTGACCAGCACGACAGCGGTCGGCCCGGCGGGCCCGGCGCCGGTGCGCCGACGCAGGCAGCGGCCGGCGACGGCCGCGACGAGCGGGGCGAACGGCGAGGCGACGAAGCCGCGGATCGGGGGTGGCAGGCCGGCGTCGCCGGGCTCGGGCCACGCCGCGCGGGCCAGCTCGCGAAGCGCGCCGCGGGCGGTGTCGAGGCCGGTCACGCCGCACCCAGCACCAGCGCGGTGTTCGCACCGCCGAAGGCGAGGTTGCAGCTCAGGGCGTACCGGCCCACCATCGGGCTGGGCTCGCGGACCACCCGTACCGGACATTGCGGATCCGCCGCCTGGAAGCCGGCGTTGACCGGCAACCGGGCGGCGTCGAGGGCCAGCGCGGTGACCGCGAACTCCAGCAGGCCGGACGCCTCCAGGGCGTGCCCGTGAACGGACTTGGTCGAGCTCACCGCCACCGACTCCGCCGCGGCGCCGAGGCCGACGCGCAGCGCGCTGCTCTCGGCGGCGTCGGCGCGCGTCGTGCCGGTGCCATTGGCGTTGACGTACGCCAGCTCGGCCGGCGTCACCCCGGCCCGGGCCAGGCCGGCCCGGATGGCCGACGCCAACCCGGCGCCACCCGGGTCGGGCTGGCAGACGTGGTACGCGTCGCCGGCCCGGGCCCAGCCGGCCAGCCGGGACCGCACCCGATCGCCCCTGCCCCGGGCGCCGGCCGCCGACTCCAGCACCACGGCGACGATCCCGTCGCCCAGCAGCATCCCCCGCCGGCCGTTGCTGAACGGCCGCACGGCGCCGTCGTCGGCCAGCGCCCGGCCGGCGTCGAACAGGGCCTGGTGGTCGGCGTCGACGAGGAAGCCCCCGGCGACCACGGCGCGTTCGCAGAGACCCCGGGCAATCATCGAGGCGGCCTCGGCCAGCGCGGTGCTGCCCGCCACGCACGCCGACGTGTAGACCCGCGCGACGCCAGAAAGCCCGCACCGTCGGGCCACGGCGGCCGCCAGCTCGGCCGGCCCGTTGCCCGGCCCGCCGGAACGGACCACCGTGGTGCCCGTGCCGGTGGCGAAGAACAACGGGCACTCCGCACGGCGGTGCGCCAACCCGGCGTCGTCGCAGGCGTCCGCCACCACGGCAACCACTTCGGCGGTCAGGCCGCCCGCGTCGGCCAGCGTCGCGGCCGCTCGCACCCGGCTGCGGCCCGGGTCGAAGCGGCGCACCTCGCTGAACGCGGGCGCCCCGGCCAACACCGCCGCCAGCAGCGGCGCGGGGCCGCGGCCGTGGGCCGACAGCAGGCCCAGCCCGGTGACCAGAACAGGTGAACGGGTCACTCCGGCTCCGCCGCCGTCAGGGAAAGGCGGTCGAGGAACTCCGCGGCACCGGACACCGTGGACATGGCTGCCAGCTCGTCGTCGCCCAGGTCCAGGTCGAGGCCGTAGCGCCGCTCTATCTCGTACACCAGCCGGGCGAGCTCCAGCGAGTCGATGCGCTCGCGCGAGGCGTCGACTGTCCGGTAGCCCACGTCGGCGAGGATCGACAGGATCTCGTCGCGGCGATCGCTGCCGCCCACCGTCACTCCGCCGCCGATGCAGCCGGCGCGGCGGGTGCGCTTCGCGCCGGCTCCGCACGCCCGGCCACCTCGGCGGCGAACCGATCGAGCGTCAGGTCGGCCAGCTTCTCCAACTCCTCATCGGTGAACTTGACGCCGAACGTGTCCTCCATGCGGACGGCGAGTTCGGCGACGGCCAGCGACTCCAGGTCGAGCCCGGCAGGGCCGAGCACGGTGTTCCCGGTGACGTCGTCAACGTCGTAGTTCATCTGGGCCAGCGCATCGATGATGGACTGGCGAACCTCATCTGACATTGCTTGACTCCTCCCATGGAATGGGTCGTGGTGCGGATTGCGAAGATCACCGACGACCCCAGGGGTCGGGCGTCGGAATATCTGGTCAGCACCGCCGCCGACCTGCTCGGCGTGCCGGCCGGCGAGGTCGGCGTGGCACGGGACCAGGCCGGCCGGCCGAGGCTCACCGGCGCGGCGCGAGGGCTGCACGCGAGCATCAGCCACGGACGCGGCGTGGTCGCGGTGGCCGTGTCTGCGGTCACGGCGGTCGGCGTGGACATCGAGCGCGAACGCGCGCTGCCCGGTGAGGCGCTGGCCCGGCGCTGGATGACGGCGGCCGACGCCGACTGGCTGACCGACCGGCCGGCACCGCTGCACACCAGCGCGTTCCTGTGGCTGTGGACGCAGAAGGAGGCCATCGGCAAGGCACGCGGCACCGGCCTGCGCGGCGGCGGTCTACGGCAGCCGCTGGTGCTGCCGCCCGTCTGGCCGGACCCGCTGGGGTCGCTGCCGTTACGCCCCGTGCCCGGCAGCCCGGCCGGTGTGGCCTGCGGTGTCCTTCCCGGCCGCCTGGTGCTGGCGGTGGCCGGGCAGGACAGGCCGCTCCAACACGACGCTACCGATGGCATCCGGCTGGTCACCGACCCAAGGGAGGCGACCGCGCCATGACGGCCGGGGCCTGTCGGCAGCCGCACCGCACGCGCTCCGCGTCGGGGCATCATGACGGCGTCGGCTCGGCCGAGGCGCGGCGCAGCACCGCCACGTCGCGCACCACCTTGCCGCTGGACGTACGCGGCAGGCGCTCCAGGAGCTGCCACCGCAGCGGTCGCTTGTACGGGGCCAGCACGTCCTCCAGCGCGGCGTCGAGCTCCGGCCCGGTCCACGGCTTCTCCACAGCCGTGTAAGCCTCGATGGCACCGCCGTCGAACGTCACCACCACCTCGGTGACGCCGGGCAGGTCGAGGATGGCTTGTTCGACCTCGGTCAGGTCGACCTTGAGGCCCCCGATGGAGACCTGCGAGTCGAGGCGGCCGCGGATCGTGACCAGGCCCGTCTCGGGGTCGAGCGAGGCTGCGTCACGGGTGCGCAGCCAGCCGTCGGACCAGCGGCTCTCGTCGACGAGCCCCACGTACGGTGTGACGGGCCGGCGGATCTGAAGCTCACCGTCGACGACCCGTACGTCGATCCCGGGCGCCGGCCGCACCCCGGGCCGGTGCACGCCGAACAGGTCGGTGGCGATGACGCCGACCTCGGTCATCCCGTACATGTTGGCCAACACCGTTTCGTAGCAGGCCGCGAAACGCTCAGGGACCCCGGGCCGGACCAGCTCGCCCGCCGTGGTCATCCGCACGAACTGCGGCAGCGGCTTGTCGGGGCGGCCGGCCATCAGCATCTCGAGGTGGACCGGCACGCCGATCACTGTGGTCGGCGTGGATTCCGCCGTGATTGCGCCCAGCACCCCGCCCACGGTCATCCGCTCGGGCACCGTGAGCCTGACGCGGGCGTGCAGCGCGTAGAGCAGGCCGCCGACCAGGCCGAGCACGTGCGCCATCGACGCGAGCAGCACGAGCCGCTCGCCGGGCCGGGGCACGCCGTCAATGCGCGTGTAGCGCTCGATCTCGGCGGCGAGATCGTCGACGGTACGGCCGATGACCTTGGACGGACCGGTGGACCCGGAGCTTAGCTGGATGAGCGCGTGCGGTGTCGACGCCGGCCGCCCGGTCGGGCGCGCGATGACCGTCTCGTCGACGGTGACGAAGCCGCGCAGCGGTGCGACCACGGCCGCGGCGGGTTGCACGAGGAACTGCGCGCCGACGCGGTCGAGCGCCCGCTCAACCTCGCCACGCGACAGTCGGTGGTCCAGCAGCGTCACCTGGGCGCCGATCCGCCAGGCAGCGAGCAGGTTGGCCACGTACGCCAGCGAGGGCGGTAGTCGCAGCGCTATCGCGCCGCCCGGGCGCAGCCCGGCATCGGTGAGCCGGGCCTGCCGGGAGGTCACCTCGGCGCGCAGCTGCGCCCTGGTGAGCGGTGCGCCGAGGACGAGGCAGGTCTCGCTGCCCGGCCCGGCAAGCAGGACGTCGTCGACCCAACCCGTGCCGTGCGCGGGCCAACCGTGCCTTCCGGCGACCAGCGGCGAATCTATAGTGGACACGTGGCCTCCACGCTGCTCGAACGGCGGGCCGGCTCGACTCGACGGATATGCTCGCGTCGGACGAAAGAGGTTTCCTCATCTGATGACATCCTGGTCTGGTGAATTATATCGGCGCTGCCCCTACCGTCAAGCACCCGGCAGGCATCATGCGGAGACGGTGGCTGCGCAGAGCTGCGCCCGCGCCAAGAGCGCGGTCACGAACATCCCTCGCTAGACCGGCTGACAGGGAGGGAACAAGCAGCGCGAGACGAGGTACTCCTCGATGCCAACAGGCCCTCGCTCGGATCATCCAGTTGTCACCATCGGCGCGGTACGTCGCCCCGACCGGTTATTGGCTCGGGCGTAGATCGATCACGAGGTGGTTGTCGGGCTCCAACTCCGCTCCGGGCCACGCCGAACCGAACATCAAGACCGGCCCGTCCACCACCCAGCGGACATCCTCATCCGCGTCCCAATTCACGCCATCACGTACCGCTCGGCGTGCAGCGCTCACCAGGTCGTCTTCCTCGTACGCTCCTGGCCACCGAAGAAAAAGCCGTTCCGAGGACAGTTACGTCGTCATTGCCGGCTCGTCGCCCAGAACGTCGGGTTCGTGCAGCCTCACATCCGGGATCTCAACACGTCGAACTCACAGCCGGGCAGGGACGGGTCGAAGCCGTGCTCGACCAGCCAGCGGGCCGCCACCAGGCTTCGCCACGACCACCACCCGCGGATCACGTCGAGGTCGACATCGGTGCCGTAGCCGGCGACCACATCGTCAAGGTGCTCCTCGTGTCCAAGCGTCAGGACGGCGAGGTCGTACAGGGCATCGCCCTGGGCCGCCTCGGACCAGTCGATCACACCGGTGATCTCGTCATCATCGACGAACACGTGGGTGATCTGCAGGTCGCCGTGCATGAACACCGATTTCCACGGCCGCAGCGCAGCCTCAGCAACCTGGCGGTTACGGGTGACCACGTCCGTGGGAAGGACACCATTCGTGGCGAGCCACTCGCATTCGCCGTCGAGGCGCGACGCGATCTCGTCGAGGCGCCGACCGGGCCATGGCGGCAGAGGCGCGTCGTGCAGCGTCCGCGCGGTCGCACCCGCCGCGGCCCACGCCGCCGACGACGCGGGCGACGGCTCGCCGAGGCGGCCCAGTGCCATCCCGGGCAGGGCGGCGAGCGCGAGCACGGGTGGCTTGCGCCACAGGACCTGCGGAGTCGGGATCGGCGCCAGAGCCATCGCCTCGACCTCGACGTCGGTGCGCGTCTGATCACCGTCGATCTTCAGGAACACATCACCGACACGCAGGGTCGCCCGCTCGTCATGGGCGACGACGACCTTGACTTCCTCCACATCGGCCATTATCACGGGATGATCATCGAGGCCGCCCCGGGTTTATTTCGTGCGATCGAAGTGCGCTACGGCGCACAGGCAAGCGACCTGGCCGACTCGCGTACATTGGCACGTTCGGACACGAACGGCCGGCGCCGACAGGGCCTGTGGTGACATGTGCTGCGACGTTGAGCCGGTCGCCCGCTGGGCGATCGAGCACAGTCGCCCGGCCTGTGGCGTGATCGATCGGCGTCAGCATGATCATTCGCAGCTGGACTATTTTGTCGGTCCGAACATGTAGCGTCCAGAAGCATTCGCGAAGGAGGACGAGAGATGACCAACAGCAACGGCACCTCGGATTTCGAACCTGCGGTCCGTGCACTGGAGACGCTGCTGCATGGGGTGACAGATGACCAGCTCACCTGTCCCACTCCGTGTGAGAGGTGGACGGTCGGCGATCTGCTCGACCACCTCATGGGGCTGACGGTCGCGTTCCGGATCGCTGCTGAGAAAGGATCGGACGCTGCGCCCGCTGGTCCGGGCAACCCCTCGGTCGCGAACCTCGACCCGAAGTGGCGCAGCCAACTGCCGGTGCAACTCGACGAGTTGGTTGCCGCGTGGCGCAAGCCAACCGCATGGACGGGCCAGACCGCAGCCGGCGGGGTGGTGCTGCCGGCCGAGATCATGGGCATCGTCGCGCTCAACGAACTGGTCGTTCACGGATGGGATCTCGCCAGCGCGACCGGGCAGAAATACGACGTTGATGACCAGACCCTCGACACAGTCCACCGCCTGGTGTCCCAACAGTCCGGCAGCGACGGCACCCCCGGCCTGTTCGGGCCGTCAATTACCCAGCCCGCTGGTGCTCCCCTGCTCGACCGAGTCCTCGGACTCACCGGCCGCAGCCACCGGTGGACGTCCTAGCAATCGATACTCAGATCCGGCGAGGATGACAGCGGCAAGGACCTCTTGCTACCGATGCCCAGACCAGACCTTCTCAGTAACTGCGTGGTCGGCGGCCATGTGGGCTAGAGCCGCGAGCGCTTGCTGTGTCCCGGAGGCCATGTACGCGGCCCCACCGATACGGTCCGCTCCAGTGCCGCGAGGATCAGCTCAGCGATCTGAGGCTGGATAACCCCCGGGAGTCCGTCCCGATCGAGCCGGCGAAGAAGTACCTCCTGGGGGTTCCCCAGCGGAACCACATCCACGACTCCGACGCTCACCGCACGGACACGCCGTCGCCGTACCGGAGCCGGCGCGAAGCACCGGCCGCCGCCGCCCGGGCTGCCTCCGGGCTGGGGGCGGCCAGGGCCGCCTCGGCGATCTGGCGGCAGTCGTCCAGGGTGTGCGCGGCCAGGGAATCGCGCACCGCCGGGATGCTGCGGGGCGCCATGGACAGGCTGGTGATGCCCATGCCTGCCAGTACCAGGGCGAAATCGGGATCCGCGGCGGACTCTCCACACACACCGACTGGCTTGCCCGCCTCGACGCCGGCTGCCGCGCAGGAGGCGAGGAGCGCGATCAGCGCGGGCTGCCACGGGTCGAGCAGTTCAGCGAGGTCTCCGCACATGCGGTCAGCGGCGAACGTGTACTGGCTGAGGTCGTTGGTGCCGACGCTGAGGAAGTCCACGTGGCACAGCACCTGGCTGGCGCGCAGGGCCGCGGCCGGCACCTCGATCATCACGCCGGCGGTCGGCAGGCCGTGCTCGCGGCAGGACTCAGTGAACGCGGCCGCCTCCGCCGCCGTGGCGACCATCGGCGCCATCACCCACACGTCGGCGTCCGCCGCCGCAGCCGCCGTCGCGATCGCCGCCAGCTGCGTGGTAAGCACGGAAGGTGTCTGCCGCGCGACCCGCAGACCGCGGATGCCCAGCGCAGGGTTGGGTTCATCGGCCAAACGCAGGAACGGCAGCGGCTTGTCGGCGCCGGCGTCGAGGGTGCGCACGACGATCTTGCGGCCGGGCAGCGCGGCGAAGACGTCGCGATACGCGGCGACCTGCTCTTCGTGCGACGGCGGGTCGCTGCGGTCGAGGTAGAGCAGCTCGGTGCGGAACAGGCCGACGCCTTCAACCTCGCCGGTGAGGTCGCGGGCCGAGCCGATGTTGGCCAGTAGCGCGATGGGATGGCCGTCCGCGGTCCGCCCGGGGCCTTGGGAGCGGGCGCGGCGTTCGATCTCCGCGAGCCGGTCCGCGTTAACAGTGGTCACCGTCTCGGCGGAGACGCCGGCCACCACGACGCCGCTCGCGCCATCGAGACTGGCCAACGTGCCGTCGGGCACGTCCAGGATGCCCGCACAACGAACCACGGCCGGGATACCGAGTGTCCGGGCCAGGATCGTGGTGTGGCTGGTCGGCCCGCCCTCGGCCGTGACCAGGCCCAGCACCAGGGCCGGTTCGAGGCCGGCGGTGTCGGCGGGCGCCAGGTCGCGGGCGATGAGCAGGTACGGACGGCCAGGGTCCGGCACGCCCGGCATCGGCAACCCCAGGCACGCCGCGACGAGGCGGTCCCGCAGGTCGTCGAGGTCGCTGACCCGCTCGGCGAGGTACCCGCCCGCGGCTTCGAAGGCGGCCCGGTGCCCGGCGAGCACGTCGGTGATCGCGTGCGGCGCGTCCGCACCGCCGTCGATGGCGATGTCGGCCGCGTCGATGAGCGTCTCATCCTGCGCCATCATGACCTGCGCGCGCAGGACCTCGGCGGCGGTCGCGTCCAGGGCGGTGTCGGCGCGACGGGTCAGGTCGGCGGCGACGGCGAGGACCGCGGCCCGGACGGTCGCCTTCTCGGCCCCGGGATCAACGGTCTCCACCAACGGCGGCAGGGCCGGAGGCGGGGCCAGCCGGTAGACCGGCCCCGCCGCACCACCGGGGCTGGCCCCGATTCCCCGAAGTTCACGCATCGACGGCGTCCAGATCACGTTCGAGGAGGTCGGCCAGGGTGTCGACGGCGGCCTGCGCGCCATCGCCGTCGGCCTCCAGGGTGACCTCGGTGCCCTTCTTGGCGCCGAGCGACAGCACGGCGAGCATGCTGCGGGCCGGCACGGGTTTCTTGTCGCTGGTGCGGATGGTGACCAGCACCGGCTGCTTCGCCGCTTCGGCGACGAACAGCGCCGCCGGGCGGGCGTGCAGCCCGCTGGCGGAGCCGACGAGGACTGTTCTGGTGGGCAACGGATCCTCCTACGGTTCGATCGTCACCTTGATCGCTTCGCCGCGCGCCACGATGCCGAAGGCGTCGAGGGCGCGGTCGAGCGGCAGGCGGTGGGTGATGAGGTCGGCGACCGGCACGGAGCCGTTGGCGATGAGTCGCAGCGCTTCCTTGTTGTGCTCCGGGCTGGAGCCGTTGGCACCGACGATGGTCAGTTCGCGGTAGTGCACGAGGTTGGAGTCCAGGGAGATGACCGGCTTGTCCTTCGGCAGGCCGCCGAAGAAGCTGATCCGGCCCTGCCGCGCGGTCATCTGCACCGCCTGCTCCTGGGCGGCGCCAGCGGCCGTGGCGGTGATGACGACGTCGGCGCCCCGGCCCTCGGTGAGCTTGAGCACCGCGTCGACGACGTCGGTCTCGGCGCCGCAGATCGCCGCGTCCGGCTGCACCAGGTTGGCGGCCAGGTCGAGGCGTTCGCGGTTGAGGTCGACGAGGAACACCCGGGCCGCGCCGCGCGCCCGGGCCAGGCGGACATGCAGGCAGCCGATCGGCCCGGAGCCCACGACGACCACGTCGTCGCCCTCCCCCACACCGGCGAGGTTCTGGCCGTTGAGGACGCAGGCGAGGGGCTCGGCGACGGACGCCTCGGCGAAGCTGAGTCCCTCGGGGATCCGGTTGAGCCCGTCGACGTCGAGGACGTTGTGCGGCACGACCAGGTATTCGGCGAACCCGCCGTCGAAGTGGTATCCCATCGACACCTGGTTGGGGCACACGGTCATCCGGCCGCGCCGGCACTCGGCGCACGTACCGCACGGGATGGCGGCGATGACCTGGACCCGGTCCCCCGGCTGCCAGCCCGTGACGTCGCCACCGACTTCGACGATCTCGCCGGCGATCTCGTGGCCCATGACGCGCGGCGGGGCGATGTGGTGGTGGCCGAAGCGGGAGATCTTCACGTCGGTGCCGCAGGTGGAGCATGCCCGGACGCGGATCTTCACGTCGGTGGGGCCCGGCGTGGGCTCGGGCGCGTCCTCAATGCGGATGTCACCGGGTGCGTGGAATCGGACAACCTTCACGATGGCTTCCCTTCAAGAATAGTGATCACGTCATCGGCACTCGTCGACTCTCGTAGCCGCTGCGCCTGCGCCGGGTCCATCAGCACCGAGGCGAGCTGAGCCAGGATGTCCACGTGCCCGTCGCCGGCCGCGGCGATGGCGACGCAGACCCGCACGTCGAAGCCGTCCCAGTCGACGCCGTCCGGGAAGCGCAGCACCGCGAGGGTGTCGCGCTGGACCGACTCCTTGCTGTTCAGCGTGCCGTGCGGGATGGCGACGCCCTCCCCGATGTACGTGGACACGCTCTGCTCGCGGGCGAGCATCGCGTCCACGTACGCCGGGGTGACCGCGCCGACCTCGACGAGCACCGCGCCGCAGCGGCGGATCGCCTCGTCCCGCGATCCGGCCCGCTCGTCGAGCCGAATCGCGTCACGGGCCAGCAGCTCAGCCACTCAGTTCACCACCGCGCTGCACCGCGTTCACGACCCTGGTGACGGCCGGGTCGCCGATGAACACCTGGATCGGCACGATCACCTTGTCGGGCGCGCTGACACGGGCCCGTGCGGCGAGCCCCTGGTGGCAGATGACCACGTCTGCGTCCGCCGGGATCGAGTTGACCGGCGTGTGCTCGACGGTCACCGCGTTCTTCGTCAGTTGCCGCCGTAGTTGGCTGGCCAGCATCACGCTGCTGCCCATGCCGGCGTCGCAGGCGACGACGACCTTCTTGATCTCGGTGCCGTTGATGGTGGGCATGATGTTCAGACCTCCTGCTTCGCCGACTTGTTGAGGGTCTCGTCCGGGCGGACGACCGTCTCCTCGTCCGGGCGGACAACCGCCTCCTCGTCCGGGCGGACAACCGCCTCCTCGTCCGGGCCGAGAGCGGCCTCGACGGGCTCGCCGCGGCCGAAGCCGAGCAGGGCCGAGGCGACCGCGAAGGTGACGGCGGCGGCGATCACGATGCCGAGAATGACCCCGAAGTAGCCGCCCTTGGGGGTGACCGCGAGGTAGGCGAAGATGCTGCCCGGCGAGGGGGTGGCGACCAGGCCCGCACCGGTGATCACGAAGGTGCCGACGCCTGCCGCGCCCCCGGCGATCATGGCGAGGATCAGCTTCGGCTTCATCAGCACGTACGGGAAGTAGATCTCGTGGATGCCGCCGAGGAACTGCACGATGATCGCGGCCGGGGTGCTGGCCCGCAGCGCGCGGGGGCCGAAGACCATGAAGGCGAGCAGCAGGCCGAGGCCGGGGCCAGGGTTCGACTCGATCATGAACAGGATCGACTTGCCCTTGTCGGCCGCCTCGGCGATGCCCAGCGGGCCGAACACGCCGTGGTTGATGGCGTTGTTGAGGAAGAGCACCTTGGCAGGTTCGACGAGCACCGAGGTCAGCGGCAGCAGGTCCTTGTCGACGAGCCAGTCGACGCCCGAGCCGGCCTGCTTGGTGAGCCATTCGACCACCGGGCCGATGCCGTAGACACCGCCGATGGCCATCGCGGCGCCGATGATGCCGGCGCTGAAGTTGTCGACCAGCATCTCGAAGCCGGGACGGATCTTGTCTTCGACCAGGCCGTCGAACAGCTTGAGGACGTAGGCCGTGAGCGGGCCAATGATCATCGCGCCGAGGATCATTGGCACATCCGCGCCGACGACGAGGCCCATGGTCGCCACCGCGGCCACGACGGCACCGCGCTGGCCGTGGACCAGCCGGCCGCCGGTGTAGCCGATGAGCACCGGTAGCAGGATGCTGATTATCGGCCCGACCAGTTCGGCCAGGGTCTTGTTGGGGATCCAGCCGGTCGGGATGAACAGTGCGGTGATCAGGCCCCAGGCGATGAACGCGCCGATGTTGGGCATGACCATCGCGGCCAAGTAGCCGCCGAGGCGTTGCACCGTGGCTCTGAGGCCCTGGCCCTTTACCTCTGGGGTGTAGGAGGAGGAGGTCACGGGGGTATCTCCTTCAGGAGTGGCGGTCCAGACGGCCGCAGGGGAAGAAGCTCGTCCGGCTAGGGGTGGATGGTGACGTCGTGGCGGAACAGGTCCGCGGGGCCGGGCATCCGGCTGCCGGGCAGGCTCACCGCGGCGGCGCCCCAGGCCAGGCCCTCAGCGAGGGCGGCGGCACCCTGCGCGCCCGCAGCGAGGAACCCGGCGAGCAGCGCATCGCCGGCACCGACGGTGCTGCGGGGCCGGGCGACCGGACAGGTGCCGGTGCGGACCCCTTCGGCGTTGACCAGGACAGCGCCGTCAGCGCCGAGGCTGGCCACGACCGTGCCGGCTCCCCATGCCCGCAGGCACTGAGCGGCATCGACCACATCGGCGAGGTCCGTCAGCGGGGTGCCGACCACTTCGGCCAGTTCGTCGCGGTTGGGCTTGAGCAGGGTCGCCCCGGCCAGGGCGGCCTCGCGCAGGGCAGGACCGCTGGTGTCGACGGCGACCCTGACGCCGGCAGCGCGCAGCTTCCGGCACAGCTGAGCGTAAGCGTCGGCGGGCAGACCGGGCGGGACGCTGCCGCACAGCACGACCCAGTCGGCACCGCCGGCGCGGGCGAGCACACGGTCGATCACCTCGTCGAACTCGGCGCGGCACATGGCCGGGCCAGGCTCGTTGATCTTGGTGACCGTGCCGTCGGGCTCGGCCAGGGTGATGTTGGAACGGGTCCTTCCGGAGATCGACACGGCGAGGACCTCCACACCCTCCGCCTTGAGTAGGCGGATGAGCTGGTTGCCCTCGTCACCGCCGGACGGCAACACTGCTACCGACGGCACCCCGTTGGCCAGCAGGGCACGGGATACGTTGACGCCCTTGCCGCCGGGGTCAAGGTGGGCCGTGGCAGCCCGGATGACCTCGCCCCGGGTGAGCGAGTCGACCTCCACGGCCCGGTCGAGGCTGGGATTGAGGGTGACGGTGACGATCATGCGCGTACCACCCGAACGCCCGCGGACTCCAGGTCACCAACCAGGTCGAGGTCGGCACGGCTGTCGGTGATGAGCAGGTCGAGGTCGGCCAGCTCAGCGAACCGGGCCAAATAGTCGTTGCCGAGCTTGGTGTGATCGGCGACCAGCACCGTGCGGCGGGCCGCACGGACCATCGCCCGCTTCACCGCCGCCTCGGCCGGGTCCGGGGTGGTCAGCCCACGCTCGACCGAGATGCCGTTGGTCCCGACGAACGCGACGTCGACGTAGAGGTCCGCCAACGGCAACAGCGCCCAGTCGTCGACGGTCGCGAGGGTCTTCCCGCGGACCCGTCCACCCAACAGCAGGACGTTGAGGTTGACATAGGTACTGAGGGTCGTGGCGATGACCGGCGAGTTGACCACGACGGTCAACTCTCGGTCGACCGGCAGCAGCTGGGCCAGCCGGGCGGTGGTGGTGCCGGCGTCGAGAATGATCGCGCCCTCCTCCGGCACCTCGCTCAAGGCGAGCTTGGCGATGCGCTCCTTCTCCTCGATGAGCACCGCGTCACGCGCCGCCAACGCGGGCTCGAACCCGAGCCGTTCGACCGGGATCGCTCCACCGTGGACCCGACGCAGCACCCCGGCCCGCTCCAGGATGGTGAGATCGCGGCGGATGGTCTCCGACGTCACGTTGAGCCCGTCGGCCAGGCCAGCCACCTCGACCCGGCCCACTTCCCGGGCGATGCGAAGGATCTCCTGCTGTCGTTCTTCGGCGTACATGTTGTTGTTTCACCGCCGTTTCGTTTTGCTTGTGCTTTGTTTACGCCCGGTTGTAGGGGAAGTCAAGAGATGGGCCACAGAAAGCCACACCGGCGGTATTCAGCAGGACGATCGGGACTCGGCGGAGCAGCTCACCACCGCCAGACCGGCCGCCGCCTCGACATCGTCGTCACCGCCGCGAGCGGGATGGACGGCCGACACCACGCCACCGGACACCTCGCCGCGATGAACAGCCCAGACACCAACCGGCCAGGCTGTCACCGTCATGTGTCGCTGAGTAGACAATCCGCAATCCCGGTGCAAGTCTTTGCCGCGTGCGACCCTCCCCAGAAGTCAGCGGTGCCAGCGGCACGGCAGCTGGCGCCCACTCCCCTGCGGACGGTCTGGGTGCGAGCATGGACCGTCCCGAAGATGTCGCCGCTCTGCGGCATCTGCAGCAGGTCCACGCGCCCGTGCTGCTGAGCTTCCTGACCCGACTGACCCGGGGCGACGTCCACCGCGCCGAGGACATCGTGCAGGAGACGGTGTTGCGGGCATGGCGGAATCCAGAGGCGCGTAACGCCGAGGGGCACTGGAACAGGGCCTGGCTGTTCACCGTGGCCAAACGTATTCTGATCGACCAGATGCGCTCCGCCGACGTCCGGCCGGCCGAGCTGCCGGTCGGCTACATCGATGATCACGCGCAGCCGGACGACGCCATCGAGCGCCTCCTCGACGCGCGTGAGGTCCGGGCCGCGCTCGACTCCCTGCCCGAGCGGCTGCGCATCACGCTGGTCGAGATCTTCTTCCGGGAACGGTCGGTATCCGAGGCCGCCGACGCCCTCGACGTCCCGGCCGGCACCGTCAAGTCACGCACCTTCTACGCCCTGCGGGCCATGCGAGAGGCACTCGTCAGCCGTGGCTTCGATTTCGGTCCCGCAGGCCAGCGACGATCGACCGGCGACGGCGATGCGGGCAAGGGCACGCCAAGAAAATTCGAGCAGCTGTGAACCCGGGTGGCTGCCGTGCCGTCATGTGCACGAGACCTCTCCACCCCTGAGCGTAAGAGTGAGTCGATGACAAAATCCGCAAGTGGCCAGCACCGCCCGTGGCGACGGCTCATATCGTCAACGCGGAAGCGCGTCGAGATCGTGGCCCTGGTCGGCATCATCGTGGCGTGCGGGGCCGTCGGTCTGGAAATGGCCGCCACCGCCGACCCGGACAAGCTGGCCGGCGAGCCCGTTCCGGAAGGCGACCTGCCCGCCATCGTGGAGGCGGCCCTGTCCTGCCCCACCCTCAACCCGCCGAAGCTCGCCGCGCAGATCATGGCGGCGTCCGGCTTCAAGGGTGGCCCCGACAAGATCGCCGGCCTCGACCAGGCCGCGTGGGAGAGGTGGCGGCCCTCGTCGGATGCCAACCGCGCCGACCGGCGGGCGAACATCATCGCGTTGGGTCACCGGACCTGTGAGAACGTCGGCCACCTTCGGGAAGCCGACCTCGACGGTGACCTCTGGCCAGCCGCCATCGCGGCGGAGCAGACCGGGGTCAAGGCGGTGCTCGACGCGCGCGGCGTCCCGAAGGACGCCAAGACCTACGTCGACAAGGTGAAGGGGTACGCGGCCTGGTACGCCGAGCAGCCGCAGTTCTCCGAGAAGGAGAGAGCCGAGCCGGCCAGCACCGGGGCGGCCAGCGAACTCAAGGTGCCCGACTCTCTCGTACAGCCGATCCAGACCGCCGGAAAGTTGTGCCCACAGATCACGCCGGCCAGGATCGCGGCACAGTTGCGGACGCTGTCCGGCTTCGACGTGAACAAGCGAACGTCGGACCGTCAGGGCGTCGCCCAGTTCACGCCCGCCCTGTGGGAGAAGTACCAGCCGGGCACGGACACGTCGGTGTGGCGACCCGCGGACGCGATCCCGGCGCTCGGCGTCGCCATGTGCGACATGGCGCAGCAGTTGTCCGGGCTCAACGGCGAGGACCCGTACCGGCTGGCGCTGAGCGCGTACCAGTGGGGAATCGACCCGGTGCGGCGCGCGGCCGGGCTGCCCCGTGTCAACGTCAGCCAGCTGGCCGACGAGGTTCCGGCCCACGTCGCGGAGTACGAGAAGGACAGCCGGTTGTCCGTGCCCACCGCGAAGCCGAGCCCCACGCCGTCGGCGAGCCCCTCGCCGTCGGCGAGCCCGAGCGTCCAGGCCTCGCCGAGCAGGAGCCCACTCGCCCAGCCTACGAACCAGCCCAGCAAGCCCGCCGAGGAGAAGCCCCAGGGCCCGAGGCTGTTCGCGTACGAGGCGGGTGCCAAGTACCGCCTGACGAGCCCGTGGGCCGCGTCGCTGGTGGAGCTCCCGGGCATCAACGCGAACACGCAGCCCGGCACCCGGGTCCAGCTCTGGAAGGACGATGGGCATGACGACCAGCGCTGGCGGCTCTACCCCGCGCCGGACAGGCGGCACGTCATCATCGTGAACGCCTGGAACAACATGGCCCTGGGTGTGGAGGACAGGTCCATGCAACAGAACGCGAAAATGGCGGTGTACGCACGTGACGACAACGACCAGAATCAGCAGTGGCTGCTGGAGGACGTCGGTGCCGAAAAGGTGGTCATGACCAACCGCCGCTCCGGCCAGGTGATGGAGCTGCTCGGCGAGGATATCGGGCCCACGAGGGACAACGGCACCACCTGGAACGGATACTGGGTCGAACAGTTGGAGCGCCGGGACAACCAGAGAGACCAGAAGTGGAAATTCGTGAAGCAGTGACGCCGGCCGGGCGCGGCGGACCAGGAAGCTGAGCGGCGTGCCGGACCTACCCGCCCTGGGCGACCATGTGACGGACCTACTGGGTCCGCACTACATGGGCGTCCTCGATCCGGCCGACAGTGACGCCGTCGACCGGCACCTGCGCGACTGCGCGCACTGCCGGGCGGCGGCCCACGAGGTGTGCGAGGTCGTCGCCGCCCTCGCACTGCTCAGCGACGATGTGGCTGTCGAGGAGGCGTCGCCGGTCACCCAGCCGGCGGCGCCCCCTGCCCGCCTTGGCCGCTCCGACGCGGTCCGGCCGGCCGGGGGGCGTTCGGGCCCCGCCGGGCCCGGGCGGCAGCCGCGCCCCCGGCGGCAGCGGCTCGCGCTGATGCGGGCCGGTCTGGCGCTTGCGGTGGTGCTGTTCGTCGGCTTCGGCGCCCTCTTCGTGATGGATCGGATGAGTGACGAGGCCGGGCCTGAGGTGGTGACGGTCGCGGCGACCGGGAGTGAGCCCCGCACCGGTGCGACCGTCTCGGTGTTCGCGTCGGAGACCGACGGCGGAGTGCACGTGCGGGTCACGGTCACCGGCCTGCGCGCGGGCACCGTCTACAAGCTGTACGCGGTGACGCTCGACGGCCAGGCGCACGAGATCGCGACGTGGACCAGCGCCGACACCGTGCAGGAAGTCTCCGGCGATCTGCCGGTGGCCCTGAACGACCTGGCCTTCGTGAGGATCAGCATGGCGGACGGCTCACCGGCGGTCACGGTGCAACTTCCCAGGGCAACGCCCGCGACAACGCGCTGAGACACGCCGCCTCTGCGTCTGGCGAGCGCCGGATGGCGGCGTGGCACGACGGGATCCGATGCCGCCGCAGAATGCGTCCGGCCGTGAACCACGGCGCTGTTTCGGCCGTCGTGTGTGCAGATCCGCCCTGGGCGACGACAAAGGGAAGTAGAGAATGTTCTGGATCACCCGGTCGGCACGCGGTGCCTGCCTCGCGGTGTGCGTCATGGTGGCTCTGATCGTGGGAGTCGTGACTCCGGCTTCGGCCGCCGACGAATACGTCAAGTTCTACGCCGTCGCGCCGTCGTACCAAGGAGAGCCGGAGAACCTCATCAGTATCGCCGCCCGGTTCCTCGGCGACGGGGCTCGCTCCGTCGAGATCCGCAACCTCAACTCCGGCCGCCGCCAACCCGACGGCGGCACCCTCAAGGACCCGGGCCCGTTGCGGGCGGGCTGGCTGCTGGTGCTGCCCTGGGACGCCGTCGGCGAGGGCGTCAAGTACGGTGTGCTGCCCGACAAGGCGCCGACCACACCGGTCAAACCGCAGCCCGGCAAGCCCGGCAAGCCTGCGGCCACGCCCACCGCCAAGGCGCGCCCCGTCGTCCCGCCCGCGCGGGTCGCCGGTGCCGCCACGGTCCCGAGCAAGGCGCCGACACAGCGCCCCGCGAAGAAGGGGCAGTGTGCGACCACGGCGGCGTCGAGCAGTCGCTCCGACTGGGCAAGCCTGCGCCTGGCCGCCGACCAGGCCTGGCCGCAGAGCCGCGGCAAGGGGCAGCTCGTGGCGATCGTTGACTCTGGTGTGGATGGCAGCCTGCCGACGCTCAGTGGTCACGTGGCCGTCGGCATGGACATAGTCAGCGGCAGCGGCCGCGGCGACACCGACTGCCTCGGCTCGGGCACCGCCATGGCCGGTCTGGTGGTCGGGCAGTCCACCAAGGGCAGTGACGTCATGGGCGTCGCCCCCGACGCCACCGTGATGCCGGTCCGGGTGATGGGCAACGACGCCAAGGTCCAGCCCGCCGACGGCGCCTCGGCCATCGAGGCCACCGCCGAGGCGGGTGCGACAGTCATCGCGCTGGGCGACTTCGTCGACACGACCAAGCCCGAGGTGGCCAAGGCGATCACGGCTGCGGTGGACCGGGGCGTCGTCGTGGTGATCGGCGCTTCACGTGCTTCCGTTCCGGCCAACCCGGACGCGGAGATCGGCCCCGGTGTCCTGCGGGTGGGTGGCGTGGCCGTCGACGGCCAGCGCGCCGCCGACTACCGCGGTGGTGGCCTCGACGTGGTCGCCCCGGGTGTCAACGTGAGCAGCGTCGGGATCACCGGTGTCGGCGCCGTCGCGGGCAGCGGCACCCAGTACGCGGTGGCCTTTGTCGCCGGCGCCGTCGCGCTGGTCCGGGCCGCATACCCGGACCTGAGCCCGGAGCAGGTCGCCCATCGTCTCCAGGTGACGTCGGACAAGATGGGCGACGGCGCACAGCCCGACGGTCGGTACGGCTGGGGCATGATCAATCCCGCCGCAGCGGTCACGAAGGTGCTGCCCGAGGAGGCCGAGGCGGCCTCGTCGGGGCGGGAATCGGGCGGACGGCTCACCTCCGGCAGCTCCGGCGGACGGTCGGCGTTGCTGGCCATCGTGGCGCTGGTCGCGCTCGCGGCGGCGGTGCTGCTCGTGTTCCGGATCCGCCGGCTGCTGCGCGATGGGACCGAGGACGACGGTGACGACGACGGTCCTCGGCCGGTGACCGCCGCACCGCCGGTGCGCGGCGGCGCTCTGCCTCCGGCCTCCGTGCCCCGGGCGCCGTTGGCCTCCCGTAAACCGGACAGTGACCCGCCGCCTCCGGACGGCGGGAAGCGCGACCCGGAGGACGAGCAAGCCGGCCGCAACGCGCCCGTGGCCAGCGGCGGGCCAGGGACCCGGGCCGAGACCGTGGCACTGCCGAAGGCGTCGATCGGAGCCAGGTCGCCCAAGCAGCGTCCAGACGAGCCATGACCGGCACCCGCTCCGGGCCGCCGGTGGTGATGCCGCCGCGCGACCCCGGCGCCCCGTCCGCCAAGCTGACCCAGCGCAAACGAGTTCGTCCGGGCGTTCGTCGAGCACCCGGACCGTGTCGGGCTGGTGGCAGCCTCTGCCGCCGTGCTCACCCGGTTCGTTTACCTGATCATGGACTGCTGAGCCTGCGGGGACATGGTTGTCGTCCCCACTTGGAGGACTACAGCGCCGCGGGCACTGGTGGCAGGCTGACGTTTGTCGAAGCAGGACGAGGGGATGAGGGTGCGGTGACCGTTCCTCGGCAGGGCAAAAAAGGCAATGATGGTCGAAGTCGGTGAACCGAGGGTCTGATGAGGGTGCAAGACGTCTCCGGTACGGACGCCCATGTGGCGGACCTGCTGGCCCTCTACCACCTCGACGCGCTCGACCGGCGTAGCGGGGAGCAGGTCGGCCGCCATCTCCAGTCGTGCCAGCAGTGCCGGGCGGCGGCAACCGAGGTGTGCGAGACGCTCGCCGCGCTGGCCCTGCTCAGCGACGACAGGGATCATCTGCTCAACCTCTACGGGGCGCTGGGGACGGCGGTGCCTCCGGCCTTTCCGGCGCGGTTCGCGCCGCAGGAGCCGCCGCGCGAGCAGGCAAGCCCGCCGCGCAAAGAGGCCCGGGAGACCGACAGACGCCGGTTCCGGCTACGGCGCGGCGGTACGGGAGCCGAGCCGGCCACCCGGCCGGTGCCTGCCGCCGCTGGGCCCGACCTCGGGCGGAGGGAGCCACCGCAGCAGCGGGTCGCACCCCCACCGGTCGCACCGGTCCAGAAGCCCTCGCCCCTTCAGGAGCAGGCCGCGCTGCCGTCCGTACCGTCGCCAGAGCAGGCCACCCAACGACCCGTCGCGCACCCCTCCCGACCGGGCTTCGACCGCCCGCCGGACATCCAGCATCCGGGCGGTGGCCAGCGTGCCGAGTCCCCGCGGAAGCGCTTCTTCTCTTGGCGGGCCGCTACCTTCGCGGGCCTGAGCGCTCTGCTTCTGCTCACCCTCATGGTGGCCGGGATCTCCGCGAGGGCCCTGCTCGACCCGCCGGCCCCGGGAGTGCAGACGAACATCGTCCGTACCGCCGTCGCCTCCGCGACGGACCGGGACTCTGGCGCGAACCTGTCGGTCCTCCTCACCGAAGAAGGCGACCGGGTCACCGTGCGGGCCACCCTGAGCGGCCTGGACGAGGGCACCGGCTACCGGCTCTACGGCTACACCTTCGACGGCCGGCAGCGGCCGCTGGTCAACTGGACCGGCCGCGCCGGTGTACAGGAACTCGACGGCGAGCTGCCGGTCGGCATCGCCGATCTCTCCCACTTCGCCGTCACCCGCGGCACCCGGGTCGTCGTAACGGCATATCTGCCCCGCGACACGGGTACGGCGGCCACCCCCGGCCGATGAGCCCGGCCACGATCTGAACCGGTCGCCGGCCCCGTTCGTCTGGGGGGTATGCAGATCGGTGTCTACAGTCTCGGCGACCGCACCCCCGACCCGGTGACGGGCCGGGTGCCAACGGATCACGAGCGGCTACTCAGCACGGCACGGATCGCCGAGCACGCCGAGGCGGCCGGGTTCGATGTCTTCGCCGTCGGAGAGCACCACACAGCGTCGTACGCCGTGTCCGCGCCGGCCGTGCTGCTCGGCTACCTGGCCGCACGGACCAGCCGGATACTGCTCTCCACAGCAACGGCTCTGATCACCACGAACGATCCGGTCCGGGTCGCTGAGGATTACGCGACGGTGCAGCATCTGTGCGGCGGCCGGCTGGACCTCATGCTCGGCCGGGGCATCTCCGGCCCGGTGTATTCGTGGTTCGGCCGCGACGCCGACGACAGTCGCCGGCTGGCGGCCGAGAACTACCGGCTGTTGCGCCGGCTGTGGGACGAGGACACCGTCGACTGGTCCGGCGAGTTCCGTACGCCGTTGCGGGGTTTCACGGCGGTGCCGCGGCCGCTCGCGGGCCATCCGCCGTTCGTCTGGCACGCGTCGGTGTCCAGCGAGGAGACCGCGGACCTGGCCGCAGCCCACGGTGACGGCTTCTTCGCCAACCACATCATGTGGCCCTGGCAGCACACGGCCCGGCTGGTCCAGACCTTTCGCGAGCGGTACGCCGCGCACGGCCACGGCACCGCCGAACAGGCGGTCGTTGGGCTCGGCGGGCATGTCTTCGTCCGGCCGAGGTCACAGGATGCGGTCCGGGAGTTCCGGCCGTACTTCGACAACGCGCCCCTCTACGGCCACGGGCCCTCGTTGGAGGAGCACATGAACACCACACCGATGACGGTGGGCAGCCCTCAGCAGGTCATCGATGCGGTTCTCGGCTACCGGGAGTACGTCGGTGACTATTCCCGTCAGCTTTTCCTGATCGACCACGCCGGGCTGCCGGTGAGCACGGTGCTGGAGCAACTGGACATCCTCGGTGCCGAGGTGCTGCCCGTGCTGCGTCGCGAACTCGCCGGCGGCCCCCGCCCGCGGTGATCCGCCGCTCGTAGGGCGCCCCGCCGCCACGCCGGCCGCGGGGCCCCCGCTCAGCACTCGTAAACCGCCGCAAGCACCTTCTGGAGGTGATCGCGTTCGGTGGCATTGGCCATAGAGCCCTTGAGTTCCGCGAGCGCGTCGACCCAGGTGTTCTTCTGACCCGGTTCCAGCCGTCCGCGGTTGGCGGTGATGAAATCCGTCGCGTCGTCGAACTTGCCGGCCTTGATCTGGCCGATGATCCTGAGCAGAGAAACGGTGAAGTCGAACTGTTTGTGCTCCGCCTCATTCGCGCCCAGCCGGACCGCCTGGACCAGATCGACGAAGTCGCCGGTGGCTCCGGCGGAGTCCTGCCGGTCCTTCAGCTTGCCCGCTGCGTTCAGTCGAGCGACCGCCTGCAGCAGCGCACGCGGCCGCGCTTCCGGCGCGGACTCCGCGAACTGGACCACCACCTCCTCGTGCGGGCCGAAGCTCAGCAGGGGTTTGACCAGTGCGACGTTCATGCTGGCCGGGACCCGCTCGGCCATCCTGGTGGCGTGTTCCAGGTGTGCCGCGTTCGCCAGGTCCGGGCGCGACCGCAGCAGGTCGAACCGCTCGCGTACGCTCTGCGCGCCCCACACCAGCGCGCCGAAATCGTCGGGTACGCGCTCGACGGTCGGTTGGGTCAGGTCGCGTGCCGCGGTGGCCAGCGTCGAATCGATCTGCGACCAGGTGGCGTCCGCCCTCTCGGCGGTCACCGCCGCCGAGGTGGCTCCGCGGACCTTCCAGCTGTTGTCGAAGCTCGCCCCGGAGAGCCCGCCGGAACTCTGTGGCACTTGGTACACGAGAGCGACGCCGTACGTGCTGAGCAGCTTTGTCAGGCTGAGCTTCCCGACGCTCTTCGAGCTGCCGGACACATCGGCGGTACCGCCCCGGCCACTCGTCACCACAATGGGTGTCTTTCCGGCCTGGGCGAGTTGTTCCAACCGCTCATTCAGCCACTCGAACACGGGTCGGTCCACCGTCCCGTCACGCGCCGTGCCGAGCCATACAAAGTACTGGTTTGAGTTTGAGTCCAGGCCCGCGGTGGCCCGGAGGGCCTTCGGCGGAGGCAACGCCCGGACGCCGGGCACCGAACTGTCACTGAGCAGGTTCGGTATGTCCGCGTACGGCCGGTCGATCCGGGCGAGGGACGTTTGCAGCCACTCCGGCGCCGGGCTGAGGTCGCCGTCGCCCGCACGGAGGCCGTGTAGTGCACCCCCGGGAACATCGCGCCACGGCCACATCGGCTCCAGGACGTCCATGATCTGCTGGAGGTCCGCAGGACGGACCTCCATCTTCGCGCCCGCCGGCTCCATGCCGCTCGGGGGTTGATGGTCGGCCGCGCCGATGGAACGCAGCACCTCGTGCGCGTAGAACGCCGGGGACTGACCCCATGCCCAGCCCTCGTCGGCTCCAGCCGTCGGTGAAACCACCGGCCTTACGAGGTGCGCCTGCCCGGCATCGACGAACTGCACCTCGACCCTCAGTTGACGGTCGGCCATCGGCAGTTGGTGTCCCGGTTCGTTGAGGTGGGACTGCACCCCCTCCGTCGTCAGCTTCTTGACCTTCGACACCGCGTCCGGGTCTCCGGTCAGGTGCACCCGCAGGACGAAGACCAACTCCTTGTCGCTGCGCACGAGTTCGTACCACACGACGGGGCTAACAGATGCGGGTCTCTTGCCCTTCGGGTCGGCGTGCGCGCCGTCCGGCACCAGGGGCATGTTGGTGATGTCCACCCGACTCACGCCGGCAGGAGGACGGAGTGCGTGCATGCCCGCGTCCGCCTGCCGGAGCAAGCGGTGGAACCGATCGGCGGTGGAGGAAGAAACCGCGGACGGTTTGTCAGGACGTGCAGCGCTTCCTGCCACATAGTCGGGAAATTCCGTGGCGCGACTCTCTGCCGGTACCACGGCCGCCAGCGCCTCGTCCGGAATTCCCAGCGCCCGGGCGTCCGCCTTGGACACGACGATATCGGTGTACCCGATTGCCGGAATCTTCTGTACACCGTGCTTCCCGGGCCACGCGACCTCGTACTGCAACCGGGCGTGCACGACGAACAGGGCCATGCTCGTACGCAGCCACGCCCGGTGCTCGTTCCAACGCGTCTGGTCGGTACCGCGGGTCGTGCCTCGCTGCGTACCGACGGACCCGGTGCCTCCGACCCAGTTGAAGCCATCCGGCGGGGCGGCGACTGTGAGCGCCCCGACCATATTTGACCGCAGGTTGTCGGAGGCGCCGTGGCCGACGAGATCGGTGCCGTGGTCGTACTTCTCGATCTCCGCCTTCGGCACCCAGTAGAGGTCTTCAACCTCGGTGGCGCGGGCCTTCACAATGAAGCCCCTGGGTCCAGGGTCGAGGTCCGCAATCGCTGTCGACAGCGATCGGAACCAGGCACCCTCATCCGTGAGCATCGCGCCCAGCTTCTTGGGGAACGTCTCGTAGTTGAGTTGATGACTGGTGTCGTTCACCGTCCCGCGGCGGCCGAGGCCGGCGGACGAGATTGCCGTGTGCATCGCACCGAGCCCGCGTATGGAGACGACCTGCGCGGCCTTCGGCAACGTCTGGCTCAAGCCAAAATCAGGGCGGGGCCGGTCTGCTCCCAGGGTGGTGGAGCCGCCCGTGGGCTCGCTGACGAGGAGCTTAACGGTGACATCGAAGGGCTGGGCTTTCCGACTCGCGCCGAAAATGTTCTTCAGTGTTGCCGTCGTGCTGGGTGTGGTCTCCTCGATCGAGCCAAAAAACCTCACGTTCTGGGAGTAGCCGGTCAGGTTGCTCGCGCGCACACCCTGCATCGTCAGCAGGTTTGAGCCGTGAGTATCACTGCGGCCGGCGGCCCGGCTGAATCCGCCCTGTACGGAAGCAGCCACGAACCCGAAGTCGAACCCCTCCGCCGTGTCGCCCTCTTCGGGCTGAGACGGCTGGCCCAGCCCGCCAGAACTGCCGACCAGAGCGTTCGCGCTGGTCCACCGGCGGGTTTCGTTGTGTGCGTCGTTTCCACGGGTGTAGGACTTGGTGCCGCTGCCGCTGTCATGACTGCCCGCGGCCTGGCCCACCTGTTCAGCCCTCAACGTTATCTGGAACGTTCGTTGATCGTCATCGACGTAGGACTGGGACATGCCACCGTCGAGCGCCTTGCCCATGAAGGGATTCACGATGGCGGGCACCGAGGTGACGTAGTTGGCGAGCCCGGCGGATTTGAACGGCTCCGCCGCCTTCGCCAACGCCTTGACGAGCGGAGCAACGCCTGTCTGCTCGTTGCCACCACTGAGCAGCATCTGCCACACCGTCACCCCGTGGGACGAGTGCTGTTGACCACTCGACGACCTCACCGCAGTCGTCAGGGTGGCCATCGGCGGCGCGGTCGAATTCGCTTCTGCTATCTGCTCGGCAATAATGCCGGCGTTGGTGAAGAGACGGGCGTGCGGGATCACGTCTGTCGTCTTCATGTTCAACAGCACCTCGCCCGCCACCCATTTTACAGTTTTGCCCACCTGGACCCGATGGACTACCGCGGAACGGACGATCACAGCCGAGGCGTCCTGGAACAGGCCAGAGTACTTACCCACCGTTTTCGACTCGACGGCTGCCTTTCCCCTCCCCTTCACCCGCGCAGCGGCGCCGGTCCCGATCACCAACTCACTGTTTCCAGCGTCATTCTTCGGGGCGTCTTCGATAACGGGTTTCAAGCCGCTCTTTCCGATGAATCCACCGGCCCCGCCCCCCGCCTGCCACAGGTTATCCGCACCGGACTCCTCGCCAGCCTGGGCTTCGGTGACCTGCTGCGAGTAGGGCTTCCACACTTTCACGATCTCTGGAGTCCCCACCAGTGCGGCGGTCAGACCCGCCGCCTCGTCGCCGACCGGTATCGCCACGCTCGCCCCCGTCAACGCCCTGAGCAGGAAGCCCTTGTAGGCCTGCCGGCTCATCGCATTCGACAGAAACGACTCCAACTGCTGCGCCCGTATCTCCGGATCTGGCTCCAGCTTTTCCAGAGCCCGAGCGAACCGCCCGCGCACCCCGTCCGAAAATACGCGACTGCGCTCGCCCGCGATCGCCTCCGCCATTGCGGCCTGCAACCTCTCCGCACCAAAGGTTCCGAGCACGGTGTAGGCGGTGGCGTTCATTCTGGTTATCGGAGACTGCGCATTCGGATCTTTCATGGCACGCTCCATGAATTCAACCGACAGGTTCTCGGTGGTCATCGGTGGAACGTTACCTGAGCCGGGTTCGATGACGAGCCTGCCCAAGGGTGTGGTATCTGCGGTGCCGTTGAGCTTGTCCGGCTGCAGGATGACGGCCTGCGCGTCAACTGTGCCGGATTCCGTTGCGTCAGGGGCATTACTTGCGGGTTTGACCGTCCAGTACCAGCGAATCTCCGCCTCGAAGCTCCGGCTTTTCATCTTTTGGCCGTCGGTGTCGGAGAGCACCGAACTGGACTGCGTCCGTCCGACGTTCTCTGACTCTCTGGAGCCATACTGGGCATTCAATGTGCCCTGCATCGAAGCGCCGCCCATGCTCCCGCCCGCGCCGGCGAACAATCCACCTTCCCGGGCCGAGACCTTGGCATCCTTGAGGGTGGTCGTCTCCGTATTCATGTGACCGTACTGCAGCTCGTAGGCGGTTTGCTCCTTGTAAGAGGAGCGGATGGTTTCCGCCGTCAGGGTAACGGTGAGGGCATTTTCCATGCGGATCGGCGAATCGGGATGCCTGAAGATCCAGACGATACCGCGGTCGTTCAGCTTGGAGTCCATTACATCGTCCGCCCTGGACAGGAGGTTGTCCTCCGACAACTCACGAATGAGCGTCTGCCAGTTTCGATAGTCCAGGCCGGGATTATTCTGCAGCGCGCCGGTTACTGGCATCTTCTGCAAGATGGCCCACGGCGTTGTGGCTCCGCCACGTGCGGTGGTCGCCACCTTGGGAAGGTGCCCTCCCTTGACCAGATGCGGGACGATCGCGTTGTAGAGACCTTCAACGCCTCCCAGACGATCGACGACGTCCATCGTCAGGCCCCAGCCGGCGCCAGGGTTCCACCAGCGGGGAGCCGGGGTCTTCGTCGTCTTCTCCGACTTACTCGCGGCAGCAGCGATCTCCTCGGGCTTGGGCTTGCTGGATGAAGGCGTGGGGGCGCCTGGGGTGCTCACCTTCTCGAGGTTGTCCTTATGCACCAGGACGTGCGCGAAGCCCGACACATTCTCGTGATCCTCGTACCACACGTGCCCAGGGCGACCGGCCATCAGGTCCTTGTCGCGGTGATGGTGAATTCTCAGCTCTAGGTCGAAGTCGATCGACGCCACCTGCAGGTTGTCGACAATCCGAGCGGCGCGGGTGGTGAAGGTCCGTCTCTGCTGGCTGAACTGGCCAACTTTATGGCCGAAGGGCTTCTGAATGCGCCCGCCGAGCCGAGCCACCCGGGAGCTCCAGAGCCGCACGGACTCGTTCGCCGTCGCACGGTGCGAGGAGTCGTTGTTCAGAGTGACCTGGGTCCTGAGCACGGAGGCCACCACCCGGTCGATCCGGGTCTCCCCGCTTTTGCTCACCTGACTGATCTTGGTGAGGCTCGTGATCGGCTTGTTGTCCTTGGCGCCGAGGCTCAAGCTGAGGCGACGACCGTCGCTCTCGAGTAGCACCCGGAACGTCTGCTGGTAGCCGCGTTCGTCCTTGGGGCGCAGGAGATTCTGGAAGTTCAGGGCAAGCTCATCGTTAGACAGGTATCGCTCAAGGTGCGTTTTCCAGAAGGCGTAATCCGCGGGCGTGAGAATTTTCCGGACGGAGGCGATCACCTGATCCGCGAGTTGGATCCGGGTGACAGCATGATCCATGCTCCACACCTCGAAATCACTTGGATCACTGATCGGGATTGTTTTCCCGTAATCGGCGTCAGTCTTCGCCTTCAGCTCATCGCTTTTACTCTGCTCTTCCGAGTAGGGCAGATGGAACTCCGGCACCGCGTATCGAATCGTATTCGTGACCGGCCTCCCCTCGCTGTCCGTGAAGGTGCGCTCGATCCACCGCCCGCCCTCTTCATCCCCGGTGAGGGTGCCCTCCCGAACAGCATTGACCACGGTCGGCACACCCGCGAACTCGGACGCGGCGTCGCGCTTGCGGTGGTACGTCCTGCGCTCCTGAACGCGCAGCGCCCATTTCACATCAAGGGCCACCCATCCCATGTTCTCCTTGATTCGGACTTGCTGGTACCTGGCCTTGGTGGTGCTGCTGAGAGCCCGCTTCCCCGAACCGCTGCTCTGGCCATAGGTCACCGTCGTGTCGGACCGTACGCCCAACAGGTATCGATGGGCTAGACCCCCGTCGTAGTAGAGCGACTGCGTCTGCATCTCGGAGGTTGCCAATTCGGAATAGCCGTAGGTGCGGCCTTCCAGCGCGCCCTGGAACAGGCCGCTCCCGCCGGGAAGGCTTTCTGGCTCGACCTCTGGTTTCCGGGTCGGTATCGCCCAGAGTCGGATATCATAAATGCTGCCATCGACGGTGATTTCCAGTGGTGTGCCATCATCGAGCGTTTGGCCAAAAAGAGACGTGATCTTACGCGCGACGACATCATCGGTGATCTGATTACCGCTGAACGGCACAGACTGGTTGATCCAAGCGGTCAAGTCGGATACGAACGGACCTAATTCGATAGTGTGGAAAGCGGTCACCAATCGGCTGTAATCCCGACCGCTGCCCCCCAGCTCCGGCCTGGGGCCGGGCTTCTCCGTGCCGGGCCGCCACTTCTTGAGTGCGTTTTTGGTGAGATCCTGCCGGATCTGTCGATGATTGAATGGTTGGTCGACGCCGCCGACGCGCAAGGAGGACTCGGGGCGCGTCAGGACAGCGAGGTCCCGCAGCACGTCCGGGGTCACGTCGTCACGGCCCAGCAGCTCCCGCGCCATCTGCTGGTAGTGGAGCAGGCCCATGGCGGTGTAGCGGCGATCCCACGATTTGGTGTAGAGCCGGCGCCGGGTCGCGACCAGTCGTTTGAGGTCCTCGTCAGAGACGCTCACCGGCGGGCTCGCCGCCTCCAGCCGGGCGCGAAGTGCCTTCACCTCTCGGTTGCGGTCTTGCTCCGAGTCACCGTTTTCCAGCTTTCCCGTGATCCGATGCGTGTGCGTGGCGGAGACAGATCGCGTTAGCGTGCCAGATCCCGGCGCACTTCCGACCCGGGAGATCAGCCGTTTCGACAAGAGAGGCTTTTTCTCCCACCAGGTCCGCCGAGCATTCCGCTCCTCGGCGATGCGTCCCACGTCCCGCAAGCTCAAGGAGGCTTCGCCACCCAGCTTGCCACGAATCAACTTCTCCAACACATCCAGCGGCAGAGGGCCGGGCGGAGGACTGTCTAAATGCGTCTTCGAGTAGCGAGGCTGGGCCCAGTCGAGGAAAACGTCCGAATTCCGGATTACTGTTTCGTACTCCGCCCCGGTGAGGTTCAGGTTCGGCACATTGTCGAGCAGGTGCAGAGCGAGCCTCAGCAGCTCGTGCCTTCGATCATCGGTCGCCTCGGGTTTTGCACTCTTGATATATCTCGCTACCTTACGCTCGATACTGCCCCGCACGCCCGTCCGCTTCCGCGTCCCTTCGAGGTCTTGCTTGAGAGTGGCGTAGCCGTGCCGTCGGCGCAGTGCGTCCAGCCCTAGAGGTTCGCCCTCGGTGCGATTTGCGTACGCCTCCTTGGCGTACACCGTCAGCGTCGCCATATGCTCTTCGGTGACCTGAGCCGCCGATGGCTCGAGAATCGCCCGGACCATCGGGATAAACTGGTGGCGCGCGGCAGCCGTCGACGGCGTGGGGGGCATCCGGGTCAGTGGTATGGATTCGCCGTGGCCCGCCTCGGCAGGATAAATGTCGTGCTCGACGCTCGGTCGGCTGCTGCCTGTTCCCTGCCTGGCAGCGTCCAGCGCCTGGATCTCGACCCAAAAATCACGGTGCAACACGCTTCGGAGCAAGTACGCGGCTCGTCTCTCCGGGTCAACCGTGCCGCTCGCCCTTTTCTCGAACGACCGGGCGGCGTTTTCACCTTCTTGCTGCCACTTCTGCAGCGTGCTGTGATCCGCCTCGAAGATGACATCAGTGACGGGTTTGTTTGGCAGCTCCCGGGCTTTCCGGGCGTCGGCGACCTCCTCACGTAGGCCTTCGATGTAGCTGTCCAACTCCTTGAAGCCTTTGTCGTCAGGCGACACCTTCGGGCCGTCGAGCTTCCCTCTGATGGCCAGGGCCACGCCATCGAGCCAGGCTAGTTCCCGTTCCGACAGCGCAGGGTCCGGCAGTGATACCGAGATGGAGTCCGGACGCCGAGGCAGCGGCGCCGATGCCTCCAAGCCCCATGGGTGCATCCTCACGGACGCTTCGTATGTGCGTTCGGAGGCAATGGCGGTGACCTTCGCCTGCTGCCACTTTGCGAGACCGTCAAGATGCGACATCAACTCGGCGTAGGTTTTGACGGCCACCGGCGCGCCGAGCGCGGACGGCGGGTCCGCAGCCCATGGCGGCAGCGCGGCGGCCACCGCACGCGGTGCGCCGATCTCGACGTTGTCGGCCGCCAGTCGCAGTTGACCGCGCATCGGCTCATAGCCGCTGGCTGCCTGACTATCCACAGCTGCGGTGAGATCTGCCAGCAGATGCCTCTGAGGTATCAGCCGGACACCGGTCGCGGAAGCCGAACTTGTGACGCTGCGCTCGGTGGTGATGGGTAGAAACCGGTCGTCGGCCGGATCGACCAGATCGGCCCGTTCCGGCAGATCGAGGTACACGCCGAAGTGGTCGACGGCGGACAACGCCGCCTCGCGGCTGATGATTTTACTGAATTCCGGGGGAAGGCTTACCGACAGGCGAGCGACAGTCGACGGTCCCTGGAGCCGTAATGCCGCTCGCACACTCTCCGCGCCCAGTGCGTCCTGGTGCATGTGTGCCTGCACCAAGCCGGCGATCGGCTGCACACCTCGAACGTGGGGAGGCACGTCCGTAAGGGTGCGTTCGAGCCTGAGGTAGATGCCGGAAGCGACCGGTGTGAAACCGTGGAAGCAGATTGGCGGAGTGAAGGAGCCGGGCATCAGACACCAGCCTTATCGTGACATGCGGCCATGAATTCCCGTATGCTCCTCAGCTCCGCTTTGCCCTCTGGAAACATGGGCACAAAAACATTACTGATCATGAAATGCCAGAAGACGCGATCAGTGCCGGTGAGACAGTCCGTGGCCTTGAGTCGCTCGCGCCAATCGGCTGGTGGTCCCCCTAAACGTTCGAAATCGGCGATCACCGCCACCATGGCGGCGTGCGCGCGGAAGATCTCGGGCTGGCCCGGACGGCGGGCCGCCCGCTCCTCCTCAAGCTCCCCCTTGGCTCTCACCACCGCCAGCACGGCAGCGAGGTCAACCTTCGTTATTTCGGGATTTCTCGTGGCCTGCAACAATTCCCGCAACCACAGGAGGCCCGTCACGTAGTCGCCGACCGCTTGGCCGAGGCGGGCGGGGTCCAGAGAGCGCGAGGTGAGATAACCGAGGAACAAACTGGAGTCAGCCGTCTGGGTGTGCGGTTCAATCGCATCCATGAGCGAGGCGTGTTGCGGTTCCAACGGACGCTTACCGCCAAGTTCCGGGTCTTCCTTCGCCCGCAACCCCTGCTCGATCAAGGCCCGGTGCGCCTCCAAGGTCAGATTCGGCCGGTAGAAGGGGTGGTCTTTGACCTGCCCGATGCCATACCGGGACGGCCGCTCGCCGTTGGCCACGCTCACTGATCCCAGATGGGTCAACTCCCGCACGACCTCACGCGTGAGCAGCTCGGGCGAGTGCTGCTCCAGGTATGACTCGACGCCTTTCCACGTCGGCTGGTTGATGAGACCTGCCACCAATTCCGACGGCCCAGCCTTTGGCGCGTCAGCAAGCTTCGCGGCTCGCACCAACGCACCTCCGGTAAGGCTCCGGTATTGCTCCGGGTAGCCCGACCGCGGCCCCTCCACAAGCCAGAACTTCTCGAAGCCAAGCATCGTCGGTTGCACCGATGACCGGCCGTGCTGGTTGACAACGATCGATTTCAGTTGGTCGTTGTCCTCCGTGGCGACGACCACGCTGATGGTGGGGTTCTTCTCCAAGATGTGATGCAGGCTGTTGGCGGTGAGCTCGTCCAGAGTGGATCCGTGCCTGGACCGTACGCCGCGGCGGACGTTGACCAGGACGATCGGGCCGTCATGGCGGTCGAGTTTCGCCATGATCTCCTGGGTCGCGGCGTACGGCCCGTCCGGGCCGAGCAAAATCGTGTCGCCTCTTCGTCGGGCGTTGGCCGACAGCCGCGGCGTCCACGTCGGCTCGGGCGGCAGTTCCGGCCCGTACGGCAATCCCTTCGGCCCGACGAGCACGAATTCGCTGTGCGGGTCCTCCAGGTTGGCTGCTCTCTCGTCGACAGCCCCGTCCAAGACCACCGAGGCGACCGGCTGCGTTCCGTTCGCCCACCCCAGCCTCCCGGCGTGGTCCATCACCATCCAGAGCGACCCCGCCGTACGACTCTCGGAAGAAGCGTGAACCAGTGCGGCGGCCGCCCGACCCGACTTGAACTCCCGCAGCACGTTCGCCAGAGGCATGGGCCTCGGCTCCCAGTCGAGGGCGGCGTTCAGGCCCGTTCGAGACAGCGGGCTCGTGGAGGCGAGCAGTTCTGCGAGGGGCAGCTTTGGCAGGTCGCCGAAGGTCGCGTAGTACACGCCGGCCAGAGGCGTGAGATCGCCCGCTACGAAGCCGTCGCCGCCGGCTGTCGGGCTCCCACCGGCCGCGGAATAGCTGGCCAGCTTGGCCACGGACGGTGGTTGGGTCCCTGTGGCCAACTCGCCAAGCTTTTGGCGGTTCGCCACCAGCGCGTCGGGCAGCAGGCGGTAGGCGGTAGCTGACCGACCGGTCGTACCAAGCTTTTCTGTCGATTCAATCGGCACGAGACGGGCCTCCAGGACCGTCGGCACGCCCCCGTCGACGGCACTTCCCGGCACGCCCGTCACGATGCCCAACCGGTCCTGCAGCCTGACGGCGCCGGTCAGATCCAGGAGCCCGAAGGTCTTGGACGAGAACGGGACCACCACCAGCTGGCCATCGGCGGCTACCAAATCGTGTAGATAGGCACGAAGGCTTTCGGAGGGTTGGTCGGGAATGATCAGCGCGACCCCAGTTGGGGGCCTGGTCTGCCTGGCCAGGTCGTACACCCCACTGTCGATCACCCTTGAGCCCGGGTTATTCCCGTCTGTGACTGTGCTGGAGGGCGACCGGCTCGGCTCATTCTGGTACACGAACACGCCGAGCCCGGCCAGGGTGAACCATTCAGGGCAGTCCGCCAGCACATCCACGCCGCACCTCTTCCACTCCGCCGGTCATGGTCGACGGTCGTCCTGTCACAGGGACGCCAGCAAGTCCTCTCTTCACACGACACCCACCACGGCCGGCCCGGTCTCCGGGTCGCCGTCGTGAGGGAGCCGGGCGACCACCACACGTTCGCCGCCGCCCGTAGCCCACAACAGGGCTCCGCCGAAGAGTGCCGCCAAAGGCTGTGGCATGCGGCGGCTCGGTCGGATGCCCCTTGAGGTCGCCTCCGCTATCACAACCGCCGGTATATAACAACGATCCCCGATGGGGACGTTGCGGAAGTCCTGTGCAAGAGTCAAAGGGTGGTTGAAGGCTCAACTGATCCTCCAGGGCTGCCGGAGCCGGTTTCCTCCCTGCCCGCGGCGGCCCCCGCCGCGCAGGCTTCGGAGGCGGACGAGGCCGCTCTGCGCCACCTTCAGCAGGTCCACGGTCCGGTGCTGCTCAGCTTCCTGACCCGGTTGACCCGCGGCGACGTACGCCGGGCCGAGGACATCGTCCAGGAGACGCTGCTACGTGCCTGGCGTGATCCGGAGGCTCGCAATGCCGACGGCCGGTGGAGCAGGGCGTCGATCTTCACGATCGCGAAGCGGATCCTCATCGACCAGGTCCCGGCTGCAGAGGCCCGCCCCGGCGAGGTGTCCGACGAGGACGTCGAGGCCCACACTCACATCGGCGGCGATCCCATCGAGCGGACGCTGGACGCCGCCGAGGTACGGGCGGCGCTGGCCGCACTGCCGGAGCGGCTGCGGATCACGCTTGTCGAGATCTACTTCCAGGAAAGGTCGGTGGCCGAGGTCGCCGAGGTCCTGGACGTGCCGCTGGGAACGGTGAAGTCACGCACTTCCTACGCGCTGCGGGCATTGCGCGAGGCACTGGCCGGACGCGAGTTCGAAAGTCGGGAACCGTCGGCCGAACGCGACCGTCCGCGTAGGGCATGACGCTCTGCCCCCGCGGAACGAGCAGATGAGTGAACGGTTCCCGCCCAGCGCGCGATCAGGCCGCGGTGCGACTCAGCCCGCGAGGGTGGCTGAAGTGGCCCAGTTCGATCGCCATCCGGGTCAGCTCCGCCTTGTTGCTGACGTTCAGCTTCGCGCGGATCCGCTTCGCGTACGTGTTGACCGTCGCCTGCGAGAGGCCCATGCGGGTCGCGATCTGCGCGTGCGTGAAGCCGGAGGCGATCAACCGCAGCGTCTCGACCTCCCGCGGCGCCAGCCCGTTCTGCTCCTCGCCCCCGCCGCGCGCGAGCTCGCCCTGAAACTGACCGACCAGCCGCGGGCAGATGTAGAAGCCACCGCGGATGATCACCCGCACCGCCTCCCGCACGTCACGCTGCTCGGTGAGGCTGCTGAAACAACCCCGCGCCCCGGCCCGGACGGCGGCCAGCAGGCTCGGTGACCGGTGCCACGCCGCGCTCACCAGCGGCCGGCCCACCGTGGCCGCCCTCGCGATGTTGTCCGTCCCGCCCGACGGCAGCTCCAGCACCACCGCGTCGAACGTCTGACCGCCGGCCAGCAGTTCGTCCACGTTCGCCATGGTGGCCGCGACGCGCAGACCGCCATCGTCGGATGCCAGCTTTTCCAGGCCGGCCCGGGAGATGGGCTGATCGGAAACGATGGCCACTGTCAACACCGGGTTCCTCCAAGCTGTCGAGCCCGTGTTCACGGGCGCCACTGAGACGGATGCCGGCCCCGCCCGGTTCACGAACCGCGGAAATCCGCCAGCGTCCCGGTCGGTCACGGTGGCGATGCCCCCCGATGAGGGACTTTCCGCTCCCCGTACGGATCGAGCATGCTCGCCTGGTGTCTCGCGGCGCCCCGGCGTTCGACGAGGATGGGCAGGGAGCCCGGCGAGGGCTCGGACCAGCGGAAGCGGACCGGGGATTGATATCTGTGGCGGACGGCACCGAGCACGTCGAGGAGTTGCTCGGGCTCTACTACCTCGACGAGCTCGACGCGGCCTCGGCCCAGCGGGTGCGCGCCCACCTCGACGCGTGCGCGACCTGCCGCGACGAGGCGACGCAGGTGTGCGAGGTGCTCGGGGCGATGGCCCTACTCCTCGACGATCGGGAAGAGCTGGCCAGCATGTACGGCGCGCTCGGCACGTCGGTGCCACCGGCGTTCCCGGCCCGGTTCACGCCGATCGAGGAGCCCGAGGAGCCGCGGTCCCGGATCGGCTGGCCGCACCGATCCCGCCGGCCCGACCGCCACCGCCCCACGGAGTCCGCAGCCGGGACTGATGCGCCGGCGCCCGAACCGGCGCCGTCCGCTCCGGCGACGCGCACCGCCGTGGCGCCGGCCATGCAAGCTCCCGCGCCCACAGTGCCGCCCGCCGCGCCTGTCCTGCCGGATGCGCCGTCCGCTGTGCCGCCCGCCGGGCCCGCTGCGCCGGCTCCTGCGCCCGCAGCGCCGGCTGCTGCACCTGCCCTGCGGGCCGTATCGCTCAGGGTGCCGACCGTCGCGCCTGTCGTGCCGGCCGTCGCGCCTGCGGTTGCCGCCGCCGAGCCGGCTGCCGCGCCGATGATGCCGAAGATGACGCCGGAGGTGCGCACCAAGCCCGTGAAGCGACCGGCACCGTCGACCGTGCCTGCTCCGATTCCCTTGTCCACCCAACCGGCTGGGGAAACACGACCGGTCCGGCGTACGCGGACTCTGTTTGTTTCGATCGGGATGCTGGTCGCGACCGTCACACTCGGCGGAACCGCCGCGACAGCGCTCCTGCGCGAGCACAACGGCGAGCCCAGCAGGCCGACGGCCCGGGCCGCTGTGAACGCGGCGGCCTCGACGACCGACGTGGACAGCGGGGTGCGGATGACGGTGGCGCTGACCGCGAAGGACGGGGCAACCGAGGTGCGCGCGAAGCTGACCGGTCTGACCAAGGGGACCGGTTACCGGCTGTACGGCTACGGTCCGGACGACAACCGGTGGGCGGTCGTGAACTGGATCGGCGGAGCGGGCAAGGAGCAGGAGGTGTCCGGCACGGTACCCGCCGCGATCGCCGGCATCTCGCACGTGGCGGTGCTGCGCAGCGACCGCAAGGTAGTGGTGACCGTCTACTTCTCGCACGACGCCGAAGCCGAGATCGGCCCCAACGGCGGCTGAGGCTCAGGCGGTGCTGGTGCCGTCCGGGACGGTGGAGTTGATGTCCGCGCTGGCGTAGATCTGGGCGGCGTTGTTGAGCCTGCCGACGAACTCACCGACCAACTCGAGCACGCCGCCGCAGCCCTGCAGCAGTTGGAACTGGCTGTACTGCATCTCCGCGGTCTGTTCCGGGTGCGGGTCCTTGTACGGGGCGTACCAGCCGCTGCCGTCGTCGTAGGCGCCGATCCACTTCACGTTGGGGTTGAGCGGCACCCCCTCGTGGGCGACGGCGACCGTGTCCGACTCCTTGCCGGCCCAGAAGACCCAGCTCGACCTGGCGATCGCGGTGTCACGGAAATGCTCGAAGTCGGCGATCTGGCCCGTCATCGCCTGAAGGATCGTCGTTTCGGCGTCGTACATCTGGCCGGGGCTGACGTCGTAGCTGCGCAGGTCCGGTTCGCCCGGATCGCCCGTGGGCGCGTTCGGGTCGGGCAGCAGATTGCCGTGCTCGTCGACCGGCTTACCCTCGTTGTTGGTGTAGCCGCCCTGGCCGTCCGAAGTGGGCGCCTCGAAGCCGACGAGGTCCTCGTTCTTCCCGCTGACGTGACGGCCGGTCGGCCATTCCTGGGTCAGATCGACCGGCACGACAGAGGTTTTGGGATTGCTCATACCTACACCCTGCGCGCGTTTCGGGGTGGCGGCAACGTCCCTCTTGGTACGACCCACCGCCGCCGGAACGGGGTCTGGGACGCTGCCATGACGGATGGCTACGGTCGAGCCGGGAGGGTGAAGTCGACCTACTGGAGCGTGCATGGTGAGTGACGGTGCGACCAACTACGACGCCTCCGCGGTGCGGATCAACGTGGACATGTACTACATGCACCGCTCCGCGAGCGTCTACCTCGCTTCGCTGATCACCAACCTGCAGGACGACTGGACGGAGATCGGCAACACCTGGGAACAGCTCAAGATCGGTTGGCTCGGGGAGAGTTCCGAGGCGGCCGACGCGTTCAACGAGCGCCTCAAAGACGTGCAGAACCGCCTGTTCGGCACCCCCGACCCGGCCGACACCACCAAGGTGGAGACGCCGGGCATCCTCGACCGGGTCCGCTACGGCGCCGTGGTGGCGGCAGCGAACTACAACGCCGCCGAGCACGCCGTGACAGACATGTTCGACGATTTCGTCCATGCCATCGCCGGCGAGGGCGACGGGGCGCCGCAGGACAGCACGATGCCGCCGATCACCGTTGACTACAACACCAACCCATACCCCACGCCGAAGACCGACGGCTGACGACGCACCGTGGCGAAGCAGTATGACGGACGCGCGAACCCCGAGGAGCTGCGCAAGCTCGCGGCCGACTGGCGTGCACAGGCCGATCGACTGGAGTCCCTCGGCGGCACGGTGATGTCGGCCTACAACGGCATCGAGTGGTTCGGGTTCGCATACCTCTCGGCGACGGCCGCGGCGAACGCGGTGAACGTCAAGCTGCGCAAGATGGCCGAGGCGGCGCGGGAGTTCGCGGACTTCCTCGACGAGTACGCCAGCAAGGTCGAGGAGCAGATCAAGCGGGAGAGGGCCGCCGGGATCGTCCAGATCGTGCTGGCCATTCTCGGTCTGCTCACGATCGGCCTCGCGTTCGTGCTGGCACCCATGCTCGCCGCCCTGTCAAGCCTGCTCGCCGGCCTGCTGCCGGCCATGAGCGCAGTGGCCGGCCGGATCGCCACCATGGTGATCGACTTGGCGCTGGGCTTCCTGACGTTCGGTTCCATGCAGGTCGCGATCGAGTTCGGCACCCGGGGAATCGTCTACGGGTCGATGGGCCTGCCGCTGGAGCTGGGCACCTCGGAGCTGCTGCTGAACATCCTGCTCGCGGGCGGGCTGGGCGGTCTGTTCTCGATCCGGGGCGTCAACTCGGTGCCGCGGCTGGGTTTCCGCGGCGCCACTCCCCCGCCGGTCCCGAAGATGCAGGCGCCGCCGAAGGCGTCGACGACCACCAGCCCGGACGGCACCGGCGTGCAGCTCAACAGCCCGGCGCCGGTCAAGGGCGCGGACATCGCCAACACACCCCGCCTCAACGACACCACGCCGGCGGTGAGCGCCAGCGACATCACGGCCGCGCCGGTGGTGCCGACCAGCAGCCACACCGCACCGACCGTGTCGGCCTCGTCCGCCGGCGACGCACGCCGTCTGACGGTCGGTGCGCCGGGCGGCACCAAGTCGGTGAATGCGTCCACCCAGCAGACCACCGGCCACGTCAACCAGCCGCTCGGCGCACCGCACCCCACCACGACGACGACCGCACCACACGGTGGCGCGCGCGGCGACGGGCTGCGGATGGCGAACCTCGACCGCACCGTTTCCCCCACCGGCGCGCGCGGCGACTTTACCCCGCAGGTCAACACCCCGGCGTCGAACGTCGTCCACCAGCCGGTGCAGCCCAACGTGATTGAGCGGGGGCCGCTCGGGACGACCACGGGCCGTAGCATCCCTCCCGAGTCGCCGGCCACCGGCCCGACGGTGCACGCCACCCCGTCGACCGGCCCGGCCACCGTGCCGCACGGGCCGTCGCTGCCGCCCGCCATGCGCCCCGGCGGCCTACCCGAGACGTCGGTGCTGAACAGCGGCAACCACCTGATGCCGCCGATCAGCCGGCCCGGCGTCGCCGACCACGTGTTCGCCCCCTCCGCCTCGCACACCGTCGCGCCGCACGGCCCCGGGCGCGTACTTGACGAAACCGCCACCACCGCCACACACCCGACCCCTCAGCAACTGCGCGACCAACACGTCAAGGTCTTCGACACACCCCGCGACACCACCGCCGGCCCCGTCGCCCCTCCCCGTACCGCCGACATCGCGCCACCACAGCACACCGTCGCGCCGTCCACGCCCCGCGGCCCCGGACGCGTACTCGACGAAACCGCCACCACCGCCACACACCCGACCCCCCAGCAACTGCGCGACCAACACGTCAAGGTCTTCGACACACCCCGCGACACCACCGCCAGCCCCGTCGCCCCTCCCCGTACCGCCGACATCGCGCCACCACAGCACACCGTCGCGCCATCGGCGCCCCGCGGCCCCGGACGCGTACTCGACGAAACCGCCACCACCGCCACACACCCGACCCCCCAGCAACTGCGCGACCAACACGTCAAGGTCTTCGACACACCCCGCGACACCACCGCCGGCCCAGCCCGCCACCAGGACCTCGCCGGGCCCACGCCGCGGCCGGGTGAGGTGGACACGCCGGTGGCCGGGCATTCCGACCGGTCGGCCGCGACGCACGTCGACTCGCGCCTGCTGGACGCGTCGGCTCCACCCGCACCGGCGCGGGCGGACGCGGGATTTGCCCGGATCGAGCACGGCGCCGTGCCGCTGCGGCCGGACCCGGCGGCCACCCGGGCCGATGCTCCGGTGCCTACGGCCACGCCCCGGGCCAGCACCCCGACCCCCGGGCGTCAACTGCTGCAGACCGGCCCCGACGGGCGTACCGATCTTGTGCGGGTTTCGGCGGAGCCGGTGTTCGCGGGTGAAGGGCGACGGCTCGGCGGCGATGCGCACCCGGTGCAGGGCACCGGCCGCTCGCCCGCGGACCCGGCCCCCCAGCGACCCGCCACCGGCCCGGACACGTCGTTCTCCTACACCGAGCTGCGCGCCGACGGCACGATGGGCCCGACCACGCTGCGCCCGGGCGAGAACGTCCTGCACTCGCAGCCGTTGAGCGGCAAGTCGCAGGAGCGGATCCTCAGCTACTCCGCCGACGGCAGGTCGTGGGACGTCAACCCGGTCGCACCGGCGGCTCGTCCAGCCGAGGCTGCCCGACCCACGCAGATGCTCCGGCAGAACCCGGACGGCACCGTGGACCTTTTGACGTTCCAGAAGCCGCCGGCGCTCGCGTCGGGGCCGCCGGTGAAGCCGCGGCCCGGCGAGTCGAGTTTCCACGACCTGGACGGGCCGGGGGTGCGCCACGGCTGGCAGTCGCGCTCGATCAGCCCGGGTGAGAGATTCACCGCCGAGCAGATCAGCAAGCCTCAGTCGATCGGGCAAAGGCTCGACGGCAAGGAGCTGTTCTTCCAGCGTGAGCCCACGTCGCTGCTGGTCAAGGACCAAGCGACCCACCAGTGGACGCCGTTGGGGAGGACCGAGGGCGTGTCGGCGCCGCCGAAGGGCTGGGGCCGGGCCCCCGACGCCCCGCCCGTCACGGTTGCCAAGCCGGCCGACAACCCGTCGTTCAACAGGGAGGGCACCGGCCAGGGCACGCCGCCGGACAGCGCCCACTACCGCTGGAACGAGGCGAACGGCACGGCAGAGCCGGTGAAAGTGCCGACCACGTCACTCGAAGTGGCCGAGATCGGCACGCAGACCCGGTCGGTGGCCATCGACCGGTGGACGGCCACCGGTGGCAAGGGCGGCGGCAGCGGGATCGACTCGCTGCGCATGCTGCCGGACGGCACTCTCGTGCCGGCGAACCCTCGAGCAATCACCTCCGACCAGATCAGATTCGACCCCAAGTCCGGCGCGATCACCATGGACGGTGCCCGGCCCACCGGTGGTCACTCGTTCGGCGGGGGCGGCGGTGCTCCGGGTTCGGGGGGCGGCGGTGCTCCGGGTTCGAGGGGTGGCGGCCTGTCCAGCCGCGGCCCGTCGCACGGATCGGCGACGCAGACCGACGACGGCGCGCTGACCTTCGTCAAGCCGCCCAGCACCGCGGAGAGCAGCGCCGCCGCGATGGCGCGGGATGCCCGCACCCACGCCGGCGCGCCGGGCGAGCGGCCCGATCCGGGCCGCACGCTGGGCAGCGGCAAGCCCGCGACGGGTCCCGGTGCCGGGATCGGCGGTCCGGCGGAGGCGGCGGCCGCCCGCACCATCACCAGGGGCGATGACGGTCAGGTCGTGCTCGGCACCCCCGACGAGGCGCCGCGCAACGTGCTTCGCAAGCCGCGGCCCGAACAGACGCCCGGCACCGAGGTGCGGACTCCCGACCCGACGCCCGGCGGGCACCCGGCAGGAACCACGCCGGCTGCCCCGGCGCACGACGCGGCCCCCGCCACGCCGGCGAACGCCGTGGCGACACCGCGGGTAGTGGCGAAACCGACGGCACCGCCGGTCGTCGTGGACCCGACGCCGCCGCAGGCGGCACCGGCACCGGCCGTACCGATGCGCGCGCCGCTTGCCCATGAGGCGCTCTACGTCGCCGCGATGCCCGAGGGCCTCTCGATGACCGTGCAGGGCAACGTCGTGCACCTCCACGCCGGGGTGGGGCCTACCTGGCTGGTGCTGCGCCCCGGCCCGGACCTGACCGTCGTCGTCGACGGCTCGGTGACCAGCATTGCGGTCATCCGGGCGGCGCTGGCCGAGCTGCACCCGTCACAGCCCGTGTCAACCGTCGAATTCGTCGGCACCCGCCAGCCGATCACCCCGGAACGCGCACAGCAGATCGCGGACCGGCTACTCACCGGCCTACCCGGCAACCCGCAGATCAGCCTGCTCGCGTCCGCCCTCACCGACGCCCCGGCCGGGGCACCAGCCGCGAAGTCGTACCGGTTCGACGCCGGCAACGACGCATCGACGAACCCGACCCCAGGCCACGACCTCCCGGTTGCCCCGACCCCCGGCACGCCGGCCGAAGCAGTGGCCAAACCGGAGGCACCGCCGGTCGTGGTGGCCCCGACGCCGCCGCCGGCACCGGCCGTACCGATGCGCGCCCCGCTTGCCCACGAGGCGCCCTACGTCAACGCGATGCCCGACGGCCTCTCGATGACCGTGCAGGGCAACGTCGTGCACCTTCACGCCGGGATGGCGCCCACCCGACTGGTGCTACGCCCCGGCCCGGACCTGACCATCGTCGTCGACGGCTCGGTGACCAGCCTGCCGGTCATCCGGGCAGCACTGACCGAGCTGCACCCGTCGCAGCCCGTGTCAACCGTCGAATTCGTCGGCACCCGCCAGCCGATCACGCCGGAACGCGCACAACAGATCGCGGACCGGCTACTCACCGGCCTACCCGGCAACCCGCAGATCAGCCTGCTCGCGTCCGCCCTCACCGACGCCCCGGCCGGGGCACCAGCCGCGAAGTCGTACCGGTTCGACGCCGGCAACGACGCTTCGACGAACCCGACCTCAGGCCATGACCTCCGGCTGCACACCGACGCCGGCCAGCTCACCGAGGCCGCGGTGGCCGAGCAGGAGCTGCACGCCGCCGCACTCGACGTGGACAGCCGGTTCCACGCCGCCGTCCGGCAATGGCGGGACGCGCATCCGGAGCAGGCCGACCGCCTCGACGAGGTGCTGCCAGCCGTACGCGCCACGTTCGACGCCCGCACCGCGCGGTCCTGGCAGCAGCTGTGGGAGACCGGCGGTGTCGGTCGCGGCTGGGCGACCGAGGTGGATCGGGCCGCGCGCGAGCTGCCCGCATTGCTGGACGCGGCTGTCGCCCGGCCTGCCCCGGTCGAGGCCGAGGCCGGCACAACGGTCGACGAGTCCGTCGCCGAGCTCGCGGACGACATCTTCCGCAGCGCGGTCAGCACCCTTGAGTACAACGACGTGCCCGCCGGTCACCTGGCGACGATGCAGGCCGCCTTCCGCACGAGTATGCAGGCGACCCACGCCCGGCTGGGCGGCGACGACTGGGACGAGTACGTGGCCCAGCAATGGACGGACCTGCGCGCTGACCTGGTCGCCGCCGGCCTGGCGGTGGCCGCGGCCCAGGACGCCGCGCGGGCTTTCCACAGCTTCCTCGGCGACCGGGCCGGCCGGCCCGGTGCGCTCGACGCCACGATGACGACGCACGCCGTACGGCTGCTCGGTGCGCAGTTCGCCCGCGACCACCTCGCCGCGCACGACAGGCACTTCGTCGGACTGGAGGCGTTGCAGCAACAGGCGTTCGACGAGGCCCTGGCCGAGCTGCGCGACCCGTACACCGAGATCTCCACGCTGAACCAGGCCGCGCGGGCGCAGCAGTGGACGGCGCGGCAGGACGCGCTGCGCACCGACTACGCCGCCCGGATCGGCACCGCCTGGCACGTCGAGCAGTTCCGGCCCGATCTCGTCGGTGCCTTCGGCAACGCGGTGGCCGACGCGGCCGCCCGGACCGAACGGAGCCCGCAGCTCGCGTCGCTCGACGGGCTGCCCGCGGAGGTGGCCGACCGGTTCCGGGCGGAATTCATCGCCGCCGGGAGCCACCTGTTCGACCAGGTGTGGGCCCCGGTGGTCGCTGCGGGCACCCGCGGCGACGACCCGGCATTCCAGGCGGCCGAGCACGAGTGGCAGGTGCGCTACGAGCAGCTGCTGACCGCCGTACGCGGCACCGCGTTCCTCTATCTGCAGGCGCACCGCCACGAGGCGGCCGTGCAGGCCGCCGTGCTCGAGGCGCGCGACGCGGACCGGGATGTGCCGGAGTCGGCCGTGCAGGCCTTCTACGACGACGCCCAGGCCAGGCTGCGCACGGCTTTCGACGAGTCGGCGGATCCGGCGGGGGTGGAGCAGTGGGAGACGCTGGCCGCCACCGTCAAGGCCAGCATCCCCGGGTACTTCACCGAGGAGGCGCTGCGCCGGCACGCCTACGCGAAGACACCCGCCGAGGGCGACGGCACCACGCCGCTGCTGGAGGCGACGCCGACGGCGTACGAGAGGGCCGCGCGCCCGGTCGTCGACCAGGCCCGTGCGCACATCCACGCGGCCCTGCACCGGCCCGACCGGGACACCGACGACGCCACCCGGCAACGGATCACCCGCCAACTCGACACCCGCATCCGAGAGGCCACCACCGCCGCGCAGGCCCGGGCCGAACGTGGTGGCAACACCCCGGCGGTGGTGGCCGCCGCGGTGGACGGGCTGCAGGGCACGCTCACGGACCTGGTGCGCTGGGTGCCCGTCCTGCTGCTGCACCACGCCCTGCTCGGCGAGCAGGTGCGCGCCGCCGGTTCCGCCTTCGACGGCCTGTCCACCATCGACCTGCCGGCGCCGGTCAGCGAGGCGCTGGGCCGGTCGTTCACGCTGGACTGGCTGACCGCGTACGACGAGCTGTTCCGCGGCCAGGCGGTGGCGACCACCGGGCTGCACGAGCTCGCGGAGACCGTCCAGCTGGCCACGCCCGCCCAGCACCTGACCGACGGGGCGCTGCGCACGGCTCTGTTCGACCCGGCCGCTGCCCTGCCTGGCAACCCGGTCGCGCTCACCGAGCGGCCCACCGACCCGGCGATCGTCCGGCGCACCACGCCGGTCGACGCACACGGGTCGCCCACGCTGCAGCAGTGGGCGGTGCGGTGGCACGTACGCCCGGAGGGGTCCGTGCCGCCCGCGCCGTTCGGTCTGCGGCGGTCGCCGGACGGGACGTACGCGCTGCCCGACGGCTGGGTGATCGAGGACCTGCCGTGGTACGCCTGGGCGCGCCCTGCGCAGGTGAGCGACGAGGCACTGGCCACCCGGATCCGCGCCGGCGAGTTCGCCAGAGACATCCATATCATCGTCGGTGAGCCCGGGGTGGCCGTGCCGACCGCCGTCACCACGGCCGGGCTGGACCTGCTCGGCCGGATGCCCCAGGTGCCGGGCGAACCGGTCCCGGTGCGCTGGCTCAGCGACTCCGAGCCGATCGGTCCGGCGCCCGATACGAGGACGGCGGCGGACGAGGCGGCCGACACCCTGGCCGCGACAGGGCACGCTGAGATCCGCGACGCCTTCCTCACCGAGACCGACCCGGTCCGCCGGAACGGGCTGCTCGCCGGGCTGATCGGCGAGGGCGACGCGGTGCTGAGCGCCCTGCCCGCACTGCACACCGGCCTTCCGGTCGTGACAGCCTCAGACGCGGCGATGGCGCGGTTGCTGGGATACGTCCACGGCGCCACCCGAGGTGAGCCCCTGCCGGTCGACAAGGTGCACGCCGCGGCCATGGGTCTGCACCCCGAGACGAAGACGACGCTGATGGACGGTCTGCGCCTGCTGGCCGTCGCCAATCCGGGACGGCAGCCGGTGCTGCACGCCCTCGGCGCGTTGATCCTGGACTGTTGAGCGGGCGAGAGGAACCGACATGGGACCGGCTCGATGCGCGGGCGAACACCACGGTCACCGTGCTCGGCCCGGAGACCCTCGGACCCGTCACCGACGTGGCGGCGCTGCGGGCTCTGGCCGCCCGGGTGGACCTGCCGGTGTTCGGCCCCGGCCCGGTGGAGGGCCGGCACGTGCTCCAGCGGGTCACGGCGGGACCGGCGGCCGGGCACCTGATCCTGCCGGCCGCCGTAGCAGCCGGTCGGCCCAGCGATCCCCTCGGTGCTGGAGCGCCCGCAGGTGGAGACCTGTTGGCGCAACTGGCCAACGGCGGGGAGGAGAGCACGCTGGGCGCCGCATTCAAGGCGTTGGTGCCGGACCTGGTCAACCAGCTGGCAACGGAACTTCACGCGCACTACGACATGGTCGTGGAGAACCTGGGGCTCCTGCCGCCAGCACCCAGGGATGGCGTGCCGACTGGCCGGCGGGCAAGCAGGGCAGCCGGATCGGCGCCGCTCACTCCGAGCGCGGGTCCGCGGGCGCGGGCGCCAGGCCCGGCGCGGGTCCGCGGGCGCGAGCGCCAGGCCCGGCGCGGGTCGGCGCGCGGGCCGTCCGGCAGGCCACCGGGTGGGTACGCCTCGGTCAGCAGCCGGTCGTCCGTGTCCCAGGTAAGGCCGGTGCCCGGAGACTGCGGCCGCCGCCCCGGCCGCGTCCCCGTCCGACAGGGCATGCGGGCTTAAGCGAGTAACTCGTCAGGCACGCCGCCGGCGGCACTCAGCAGCAGTCGGTGCGGCAACGCCTCCGACGGTGCGGCGACTCACGTCGGCATGGCGTCGGCTTCCTCTTGTTTACCCGACTACTGCTGGAGTGACTGGAAGATCTCGTTGAGCGAGCCCATCCGGCGCTCGGTCATCTCGCGCAGCTGTGCGCCGGCGTCCTGCAGGGCGGCGAGCATCAGCTCCTCCAACTCCTCCGGGTCGGTGTCGGCGAACAGGTGCGGATCCAGGCGTACGCCGGTGAAGGTGCCAGCCGCGGTCATCGAGACCCGTACCGCACCGTTGGCGGCCGTGCCGGTGACCTCGGTGGCCGACAGCCGATCGCGCATGGCGGCCACCTGGTCCTGCATCGCCTGCGCCTGCTCCATCATTCGGTCCAAGTCCGACATGGGGTCCTCCCTCAGCGCTGTGACCAGGTACGCACGTTGGCCCATTCGCCCTCGGCGTAGTTGTTCCACGACAGGTTCATCGCCGAGGCGATCCTGCCGAGCACACCGGTCTCGCCGAACAGGCCGTTGGCAGCAATGTTCCACTCCTGCTGCAGACCTTGGTAGTAGGACTGCGCCGGACCCTGCCACATGTCCTCCAGGGGCGCCAGCTTGCTGATCAACGCCGCGAGCTGTCCTTCGATTTCGGCGGCTTTGGCGTTGAGCGTCTGCCCGGCCATCTCCAGCTCTGCCGGGACGCGCAGGTTGCTGGTGGTGGGATCTGGCATGGATCTCTCCTGTCTCGGGGCGGAGGGCTAGAGGTTCGCGCCGGGGATGTCCTGGTTGACGGCGACGAGGCTGTTGATGTTGGCCTGTTCGGCATCGACGTAGTTGTGGAAGTTGCCGCGCAGGCCACTGCCGATGTCGGTCAGCGCGTTGTGCAGCATCCGGCCGAACACGTCGAAGTCGTGCATGAGGATGTCGAACTGCCCGGCCGCAACGCCGTGCCAGATCGACTGCAGCTGCACCACCATCGACCGCAGGTTGGCCAGTTCACCGTCGATATCCGTCGCGGTCCCGTCACAGCTGGCTGCGGCATCCATGATCATTTCCGGTGTTACGAGAATGTGGTCCATCGCACCTTCTTTCTTCCGCTGCCGTCGACAGCTGTTCTGCCTTCATCAGGATGGTGGTGCCTGCGCGGACAGCGCGAGTGACCTCTTTGCGGGACACCGCGACAGTCCCCGGTTCAGCGCTGCCGGGTCTCGGCGGTCATGCTCTTGAGGTTCGCGCCCTCGGCCCCGACGTAGTTGTTGTACGACTTCTGCATCGCCGTGAGGGCGTCATCGAGCAGGCTTTGGGTGTCGGTGGTGAGCTTCTTCAGGTCGGTGGTGAGGGCCTCGTACTTGTCCCCCGCCGGGCTGTTCCACGATTCGCAGATCGACTGCAGGTGGATCGCCACCGCCTTGAGGTTGCCATCGATCGAGTCGCGCTGCTTACGCACACTGCTGATCGACTCCCCGAGCAGCGGGATCTGCACGGCGTACTCGTAGCGCTTGCCGTCCACGATGACGGCGACCGGGTTGCCCTTGCCGTCGGTGACCACCCCGTTCTTGGGGTCGTTCATGATGGTGGTGAGCCCGTCGGCCCCGTACGAGATGGTGACGGCCTTGCCGTCCTTACTCCCGTGCGTCGGGCGGCCCTGACCGTCGAACGCGTCGTATATCCACCCGTCGGCCTGCATCAGTACGACGTCCCCGTCGGGGTTGCGGTTGACGACTGTCCCGTCCTGGTACGTCCACACACTCGAGCCGTCGCCGGAGTACTTGATGTCGACGGCGTTGTTCTTGCCGTCCTCGCTGCCGTGCGTGGGCCGTCCCTGTCCGTCGAACCTGTCGAACGTCCACCCGCCAGCCTGCATCCCCGTCACGGTTCCCGCCGGGTCCCGCCGGATCGTCGTGCCGTCACCGTACTTCCACGTGCTCGACTCGTCCGGGGCGTACGTGATGGTGATCTGCTGGGCCGGCTGCCCGTTCGTGCTCGGCGCGGTGCCGTGCGTGGGGTTGCCCATCGCGTCGAACTGGTCGAAGGTCGTGCCGTCCTTCAGCACCTGCCGAGTGGTGTCGCCCTCGGCGTTGCGGTAGACCTTGGTGCCGTCGCCCTGGTAGCTCCAGATGCTCGACCCGTCGCCGTTGTAGACAATGTCGACCTGCTGCGCCGGCTCGCCGTCCTGGCCGGGAACCGTCCCGTGGGTGGGCCTGCCGTCGCCGTTGAACCGGTCGAAGACGCTGCCGTCCTTCAGCTCCTGCCGGGTGACCGTCCCGTCCGCGGCGCGGAAGACCTTCGAGCCGTCGCCCTGGTAGCTCCAGACACTCGACCCGTCGGCGCCGTAGGTGACGTCGACCTGCTGCGCCGGCTCGCCGTCCTGGCCGGAAACGGTCCCGTGGGTGGGCCTGCCGTCGCCGTTGAACCGGTCGAAGACGCTGCCGTCCTTCAGCTCCTGCCGGGTGACCGTCCCGTCCGCGGCGCGGAAGACCTTCGAGCCGTCGCCCTGGTAGCTCCAGACACTCGACCCGTCACCGTTGTAGACGATGTCGACCTGCTGCGCCGGCTCGCCGTCCTGGCCGGGAACCGTCCCGTGGGTAGGCCTGCCGTCGCCGTTGAACCGGTCGAAGACGCTGCCCTCGGAGGTGGTCTGCTGAACCACCGCGCCGGCAGGGTTCCGGTCGACCTTCGTGCCGTCGGCGTAGGTCCAGGTGCTGCTGCCGTCAGCGCCGTAGGTGATGTCCACGCTCTGCGCCGGCTGACCATCCGCGCCGGGCACGGTGCCGTGCGTCGGCTTGCCATCGGCCGTGAACCGGTCGAACTCGGCACCCTGAGCGGTGACCTCGCGCGTGATGTCACCGGCGGCGTTGCGGTCGACCTTCGTGCCGTCGGCGTAGGTCCAGGTGCTGCTGCCGTCAGCGCCGTAGGTGATGTCCACGCTCTGCGCCGGCTGACCATCCGCGCCGG